>JBOHER010000483.1:0-3928 GCA_050701115.1 Haloechinothrix sp.
TGTGGCTGCACCCGACCACGCTGGCAGCGCTGAAGCGATACCAGCGGCTTCGAGACCGGGCCGCCCCGCCGACTGGCACAGCGGCGTTCTTCGTCTCCGCGGCCGGGACCAGACTGCTCTACTGCAACGTCCACGACACCTTCCCTCGCCTGGTGAAGCTGGCCGGGATCACCCCGAGGTCGACCTCGTGCCGTCCGAGAATTCACGACCTCAGGCATTAGGTGGACGGTGGGGTTACGCGCCCTGTGAGCGTGTTTTCGCTGGTGGGAGCCGTGTCGGTCGTGTCCGCGTCCGCATAATCCGGGCGGTGGGCGTCACCTGCCCAGCGAGTCGAGCCAGCCGTCAGGGACGGGTCGGGCTGGGTCGCGGCGTTGCTGGCCGCTTTCCGAGTCGGCGAAGGATCACCTCATCTGTTCGTTCCGCTACCGAATGCAGAGGTGATCGTGATGGGAGAGGCAGATGTCGGGGACGCGGTCAGCCGGGTGTTGGCGGTGTTGCGCGATGCTGGCAGGTCGGAGGAAACGGTCCGGCGCCAGCGGGCCGTGTTGGACCGGTTCGCCGACTTCTTGACGGGGCGCGGCTTGGACGCGGCGAGCGACGAGGTGTGCGTTGACTTCATCGCGAACCAGACCGGGGTCAGGTTGGGGTCGTTGCGGGAATCGTTCAAAGACGGGGATGTTCGGGCGGTTCGGCGGCCGGTGGTGTTGATGGCGGACGCGCTGGCCGGGCGACCGGTCGACGTTGACCGGCCCGTGATCGCCGCCAAGGACCACTGTCCTGCCGGCTTTCGTCCGCTGCGGGACGACTACCTCGCCGCGTGCCGCAGGCGGGGCAACGCCGAGGCGACCGTGGTCACCAAGGACAAGGCGACCAGCAAGTTCTTGGCCTACCTGGACGAGGTAGACGCCGGTGGTCTCGCGGAGCTCAGCGTGCGGGACGTGTCGGGGTTTCTGCTGCGGCAACGCCATCTGCGGCGCAAGACGGTCGCCATCATGAGATCGTGCCTGGGAGACTTCCTGTCGTTTCTGTCCGGCACGGGACAAGCCCCGCCCGGCCTGGCGGATCGGCTGCCGCCGCACCGGCACGTGCGTCACGAATCCGAGCCGCACCTGTGGACCGCGGATGAGATCCGCAAGCTGCTGGCCGCGATCGACCGTGAGTCTGCCACCGGCAAACGTGATTACGCGATGATCCTGACGACGGCCCGGCTCGGTCTGCGAATTTCGGATCTACGCAATATGGAGCTGGCCGATCTCGATTGGCGGGCCAAGCAGATCACGATCTTCCAACACAAGACGGGCCGGCCGCTTTGCCTGCCGCTGCTCGACGACGTCGGCTGGGCGATCATCGACTATGTCAAAGGCGGCCGGCCGAATACGGACTGCTGGAAGGTGTTCGTCAAGCACCGGCACCCGTTCGACGCGTTCGGGTGCTCCTCGTCGATCGCCTGCCGGCTGCCGCGACACGCCGCCCGCGCGGGGATCGTCTTCCCGTCGGAGCAGGTGTGCGGTATGCATTCCCTGCGCGGCGCGCTGGCCGTGGCCATGATCGGCAACGGCGCACCTATGCCGGTGGTGTCGGCCGTGTTGGGGCACGCCTGCAGTGACACGACCCAGGCCTACTATCTCCGGTTCGACACCGAACGCCTGCGCCGCTGCGCTTTGGACGTCGAAGACGTCACCGAACCGGCGAGGGCGGGTGAGGTAGGTGCCTGAGATGACACTGCCGGGCCTGGTCGCCGAGCTGGTCGCTGTGCGCCACGCCGGCGGGTACGGGTTCAAAGTCCCGGAGCGGGTGCTGCGCCAATTCGCGGACCACTGCGAGCGGGAAGGCTACCCGGGCGGATCGATCACCAAGGAAGCGTGCGACGGGTTCCTCTACGGCCGTCACCTGCGCGCGTCGACCGTCCGGCGCAACGAGTTGGCACTGCGTCAGCTGGCCGCCCACGCCCAGACCGTCGGCTGGCACGCCTACACGCCGGCCGCGGCGACCCGCGTGCGTGTCCGCCACCAGGTGCCGTATGTGTTCACCGACGACGAGGTGGCCCGCTTGTTCACCGCGATCGACTCACAGCCCATGTCCAGTTTCACGAACAAGGCGATGGTCGACCCGGTCCTGTTCCGAGTCCTGTATGGCGCCGGCCTGAGGGTCTCCGAGGCGCTGAACCTGACCCTTTCGGACGTGGACACGACCGCCGGGACACTTAAGATCCGCGACTCGAAAAACGGTGCGGGCCGGGCCATCCCGATCACCGGCCGGCTCACCGCGACCCTGGGCGCATACATGGCGGCCGCGCACCCCGGCCGGCAGCTCAGCGATTACGTGTTCTACAGCAGGGCCCCAGGCAGGCCCATCAACCAGGCCACCGTCTACCTGCGGTTCCGCGGCTACCTGGCCGACGCCGGCATCCCCCACTTCACCGGCGGCCCGCATCCGCACTCGCTGCGCCACGGCTTCGCCGTGGCCAACCTGCGACGCTGGGCCGCAGACGGAGCGGACCTGGCCATGCTGCCCTACCTGGCCTGCGACATGGGCCACGCCGACCTCCGCGGCACCCAGTACTACCTCAGGCTGACCGCCGACGCCTACCCCGAGGTGATGGCCAAAGCCCAAATCCGGTTCGGCCACGTCATCCCCGCTGCTGCCAAGGACGAGTCATGACGCCGCAGCAGCCGGCGCCGCCACCAGACCTTGCCGGGCGTTGGCTGGCGAAGTTCTTCACCGACTACCTGGCCGGGGAACGCGCGGCATCACCGAGGACCATCGCCTCCTACCGAGACGCGATGAAACTCCTGCTCACCTGGTTTAAGGATGCCGAGGGCATACCGCCCGAGAAGCTGCGCCTGACCGACATCGACCGGCCCCGCATCCTGCGGTTCCTTCACTGGCTGCAGACCGGGCGGTCCTGCTCGGCGGCCACCCGCAACCAGCGCCTCGCGGTGATCAAGTCGTTCTGCCGCTACACCGCCGTCGAACAGCCCGACCACCTCGACCAGGTCACCCAGATCCTCGCGATCCGGCAGAAGAACACCCCGGCCCCGGACCTGGGGCACCTGAACGGGGACGAGGTCAAGACGCTGCTCGCCGAACCCGGCACGAACGGCACACGCGCTATCCGGGACACCGTCCTGCTCGCCCTGGCCTACGACAGCGCCGCCCGCGTCCAAGAACTCTGCGACCTCAACGTCACCGACATCCGCCGCGGCACCCCGATGACGGTCACGATCCGCGGGAAGGGGGCAAAGATCCGATACGTGCCCGTGATGGGCCCGACCGCCGGGCTCGTCGCCGACTACCTCGAGCACCGCGAGCCGCACCGCGGCCTCGGCGCCGACACAGACCCGCTGTTCCACGGGCCGAACCACTCCAGGCTGACCCGATCCGGCGTCGCCAAACTCCTCGCCCGGCACGTTCGAGCCGTCCGCGCACGCGACCCGGGCTGGGCCCCCGGCCTGCCCGTCACACCCCACACCCTGCGGCGCAGCCGGGCAATGCACCTGATCCAGGCCGGCGTCAACCTGATCTACATCCGTGATCTGCTCGGACACGCCGACATCGCCACCACCGAGATCTACGCCCGCGCAGACGCCGAGACCAAACGCAAAGCGATCGAGAACGCCTACCAGCCGTTGACCCCAGACACACTGCCCGACTGGACCTCGGATTCGTCTTTGATCGGCTGGCTCGACTCGCTGGGCAGGTGACGCCCACCGCCCGGATTATGCGGACGCGGACACGACCGACACGGCTCCCACCAGCGGAAACACGCTCACAGGGCGCATAACCCCACCGTCCACCTAATGTCTGAGGTCATGGATCCTCGGACGACACGACGTCGATCGTGGTGTGAGCCCGGCTATTTGGACGAGTCGGTGGAAGGTCGAGTGGACGTTGCAGTAGATCAGCCTGGTCCCCGCGGTCGAGACGA
>JBOHER010000484.1:0-3680 GCA_050701115.1 Haloechinothrix sp.
ACTCCGAGGCCATCATCAAGTGGGCGATGATCGGGCTGATGGCCAGACGACTCGAACCAACCCCAGCACGGAGAGCCTGGCAGCCCACCACCACCGCCGCATAACCCCTTCTCAGACACGTTCTCAGGAACAACTGGCACTGCTCGGCGGTCCAAGGCTTCGGCCGGTGTGGGTTCTCGGGGGCGAGTTCGACGTGAAGAGCAGGGCCGTACGGGATGAGGCGCCGTTTCACAGCTGTGTTCAACGCAGACCTCAACGCCGCATGGATGCGACGGATGGAACTCGCGCTCAAGGGCTTGCCGCGTTTGCCGATCGCGATCGCGGAGTAGAAGCGGTCCAGGTGATTAGGTCGCAACTCGAGGAGACCGATGCTCCCCAGGTGAGGTGCCAGGTAGAGGTCGAGGGCGTCGCGGTAGAGAGCGACCGTCTTGGGCTTGAGCGCGTGCTTCCCGGCCAGCCAGTTCTCGAGGTACTCGCCGACCTTCATGTTCTGGACGTTGACGTTAGGTAAAGGCACGCGGTGTCGGTTAGGGCCCGAGCGGTGTACGGCATCGGCATGTCGAGCAGTGCTGGATGTCGCCGTCGACGTCACCGGGTTGCAGCAGGTGGACGACGATGCGCCGACGTCCGGAGCCGACCGAGAGCTCGACCCGGCCCTCTCGCACGATCCACACCCCGGCGCGACGACGACCACTGGCGAACATGACCGAGTCCCGGGCCACCGTCCGTACCTGCAGCACGTCCGCGAGAGCGGCAACGTCGGCCGGCCGCAGTGGAGCACCCTCGCCCCGGCCGACGCAGCGAGCGATCCAGGCAGCCTGCCGCACGCTGGCGTCGGCCGGCGTACCGCCCAACCGCCGGAGCGCTTGTGCAAGCACGCCGGCCTGGTCGGCGCCAGGATCCACGGGCCCATCGTGCCAACTGGTCAGACGGCTGTCCGCTCGGCAAGCTTGGCGGTGACCGGCGACCTGCGGTTGACCAGTAGGTAGAGGGTCGCCGCGGTGACCATCCCGAACATGACGTGGGACGCCGCGAAGATCCAGGTGGTGAACGCATCGGCGGCGACGCGATCGAACAGCGGCCAGGCGATGTACTCCATCACCGCCCACACCATCAGCGCGATGCCGACACCGGTGAACACCCGAGAGCCCAGGCCGGTCCCGAGCCGGGCGACCCGGCCGACGATGGTGGCTACTGCCATCGCCATCATCATGTGCAGGGTCACGGCGAGCAATGCGCCGATGCTGAACTCGGCGTCCAGCGGGGCACCGCGCCAGAGCGTGTGCGCGATGAGGTTGACCGGGGTCCAGAAGCCCGTTTCGGCCGATCCGTCCAGCCACATTGCGACCATCGCGAACATGGCCATCATTGCGCCACCGACCATGCCTGCCCCCGCGCCACGTCTGATCGTGGTTGCATCCATTGCAGTTCTCCTTCGATTGACGGGGTGTTGCCTTTCACCCGGTCAACCGGCTGCGTTGCAGCTGACGGCCGGCAAATGTCAGCGAGCTGACAGGGTTGGCCGCCGTCGACGGCCATCGGTCAGGTACGCACCGTTGGCTCGGCAGGTGCGACGCGCCACCGTGTGCACAAGGGCGGCGCGTCCGACGACCACCAGTTCGGCTCTTCGTGGTCCAGTGTCGGTGCGAGGCCCAGTGCTGGCCATACCCGGTGGATCCGTCGGGTCGGCCACGTGCTGGTGGGGCTGCAAACGGCAGTGAGTTGTCACGTTGCGCGGGTCGCTCTGACGAGGGTCAGTACATCGTCGACGGACCACTGGTCGTTGGCGTGGGTGCCGTACTTGGCTGCCAGCACTCGTCCGTCTGGTCCGATGAGGAAGTCCGCGGGAAGTCCGAGGTGACCGCCGACGCCGGCTCGAACGCCCAGGGGCGGCGACCAGCCGCGCAGCGTCGCCAGCCAACTGCTGGGGTGCAGCACGGCTCGGACGGATCTCTCTACACCGAAGTCGATATACAGCGTCCGTTTCGGATCGGGCACCACGTCGAACGGAAGACCAGCCTTGTATTTCGCGATGTCCTCGGCGGTTGAATGGAACACCACGACCTCGTGCACGCCGGCCGCGCTGATCTGTTCATGGCGAGCGGCGAAGGATCTCAGGTGAAGGCTGCAGATCGGGCAGTTGGCGTAGCGTCGGAACTGCAGGTGCACGGTGCGCTCGGGATAAGGGACCGGCACGGCACCCGAAACGGCGTTCAACTCGCGCGGGGTGAGGACGACACCGGCCCGGATTCTCGTGGCGGCCAACGTATGTGAACCTCCCTCGGGGCTACTCGGCCGGCAACGCGAGCAGCCCGCCCACCACCGTGACCAGGTCGCGTCCGACCACGTCTGGCGCCGCGAATATGTCCGGGTAGTGATCTCCAGAGCGGGCGACCCAGCCGGTGGCCAGCCCGGCCTCATGGGCGCCGTGGATGTCCCACGGGTGAGCGGCGACCAGGGCCACCCGATCCGCGGGCACCCGGGTGCTGTCCGCCGCGTGCCGGTAGATCTCGGGCGCCGGCTTCCACCGGCGAACGTCGTCGACCGAGAGCACCTGCTCGATGTCATCCTCGATGCCCGCGCGCCGCAGCAGGCCGGCCGAGTTGTGTGCCGATCCGTTGGTCAGCGTCACCAGTCGCACGCCCGCCTGGCGGGCGTGTCGGACGGCCGGCAGCACATCCGGGTGCGGGTCCAGCTCGCCGAGCCCGGCGAGGATCAGGTCGGCGGCGGCGACGCCAAGCGTCCCTCCGGTGACGGAGTACAGCGCGCTCGCCGCGATCTCGCCGAACAGTCGGTAGCTGTTGCTCGCCGAGAGCGCGAAGCCGTCGCGCAGCAGGCGGGCGAACCACAACTCGAGCAGATGGCCGGGTTCGCCGGCGTCGATGAGCCGCTGACGCACCGGCTCGAGCGGGAACAGTGTCTCGATGACATCGAACGCGATGACCAGCGGACGCTTCGCCATACGGTGATCATCCGCCAGGGACGCCGCCCGGTCCACCGTGATCGCCGCGAGCGGCGACTAGCCCAGTGCTGCGCGCAGCTGCCCCAGCGTCGGCACCGCGGCGCGACCCTCGGGCGTCTCGTAGATGCGGCAAGCTAGAGCGGCCGGTTCGTCGCCACGCGCGAACGGGTCGTGTCCGTCCACGAGGATGGTGGCGATCCGGGAAACGACAGGGCCTCCGCGTCCTCGGTCGAGGTCACCTGGCGGTAGGCGATCCGGAAGCCGAGCTCGTCGGCGAGCGTACGCAGCCGCTCGTCCGCGGTTCGCCAGTTGGGGCAAGAGTCGAAATCCGGCTCTTCTGCTGCATCCGTGGGTGGCATCAGGTGGTGGGGCGGCCGGGCAGGGGTGGGCAGGGGCCGCCGAGGTTGAGCATGGCGAGAGCGACGAGGGCCTCGGGTGAGCGGAACCCGAAGGCGATGCGGGTGAGGAGCCGGAGCTTGGTGTTGACGCTCTCCACGCGGGCGTTGGACAAGCCGTGAGTGAGGGCGGTGTCGATGCCGGCCCGGTGTTCGGTGATCGCCTTGGCGAGTTTCACGAATGACGGGATGCGGCATCGGCGCGCCCACTTCAACCATGCGTCGAGGAGGGCGATCCGGTCGGCGCCCGTTCGAGGCGAACACCTGGCGCAGCTGTTCCTTGAGCGGGTAGGCGCGGGAGAGGCGCTGGTTCGAGTGGGCGA
>JBOHER010000485.1:0-25014 GCA_050701115.1 Haloechinothrix sp.
GGGTGACGTGCAGCATGTCGGCCAGAGCCATCGCGTCGCGGGGTGCGTAGGCCTTCACGTCGTTGTCGAAGTACACATAGACGTCGCGCACTCGCCACACGTCGATCTTGCGTGCCCAGTCGCGCAACGCGGCATCCGTGTATCCGCTGGTGTAGAGCTCGGTGTCGCCGTGCAGGCGGACGTAAACGAAGTCTGACGTGGTCTCCTCGAGGTGTGGCCAGCTGCCCGCCGAGTCGGCGACGGTGAGCGCGATGTCGTGCTCGCGCAGCAGAGCCACGCACTCCTCGGCTTCGAAGCTGGGGTGGCGTACCTCCAGCGCGTGACGCAGCGGCCGGTCGGCATCGATCTCGGTGTACGGATCGCCCTTGAGCTTGTCGTCGTGGTTGCGGGCAAGCTTTGCCGCTGCCCGGGTGGTTCGGGGCAGCAGGGCGAAGAACGAGGCGAGCCGGTCGGGATCGAACCTCATCCGCGGCGGCAGTTGCCACAGGACGGGACCGAGTTTCTTCCGCAGCGCGAGCACACCCGAGGCGAAGAAGTTCGCCAGTGCGGTGTCCACATCGCGCAGTTGCTTCATGTGCGTGATGTACCGGCCGCCCTTGACCGAGAACAGGAAGTCCTCCGGCGTCTTGTCATGCCACCTGCGGTAGCGCTCCGGCCGCTGCAGCGAATAGAAGGAACCGTTGATCTCGACCGTGGCCATTCTGCTTGCCAGATAGCTGAGCTCACGCTTCTGGACGAGGCCCTTCGGGTAGAACGTGCCCCGCCACGGCTGGTACAACCACCCCGACGTGCCGATCCGCACCTTCGCCACGACGTGCCACCCCTATCGGAACGCCTCGGCGTCGAGAATCCGGTAGGCGTAGCCCTGCTCGGCGAGGAAGCGTTGCCGGTGCGCGGCGTAGTCGGCGTCCACCGTGTCGCGGGCGACAACCGAGTAGAAGTGCGCCTGGCGGCCGTCGGACTTGGGCCGTAGCAGCCTGCCTAGCCGTTGGGCTTCCTCCTGACGGGAGCCGAACGTGCCGGAGACCTGGATCGCCACCGAGGCTTCGGGCAGGTCGATGGAGAAGTTGGCCACCTTGGACACCACCAGGGTGGGGATCTCGCCCTGCCGGAATGCCTCGAACAGTCTCTCCCGCTCGGAAGTGCGGGTCGAGCCCTGGATCACCGGGGCGTTCAACTGGGCGCCGAGCTCATCCAACTGGTCGAGGTAGGCCCCGATGACCAGTAGCTGCTCACCGGCATGCTTGTCCACAATGGACCTGATCACCGGCGTCTTGGTGCGCGCGGTGGAACAGATCTTGTACCGCTCCTCAGCCTCGGCCGTCGCATAGGACATCCGCTCGGCGTCGGTCAAGGTCACCCGCACCTCGACGCACTCGGCGGGCGCGATCCAGCCCTGCTGCTCGATGTCTCGCCACGGCACGTCGTACCGCTTGGGCCCGATCAGCGAGAACACATCGCCCTCCCGCCCGTCCTCGCGGACCAGGGTCGCGGTCAGCCCCAGCCTGCGCCGGGACTGCAGATCGGCCGTCATCCGGAACACCGGCGCGGGCAGCAGATGCACCTCGTCGTAGACCACCAGGCCCCAGTCCCGCGAATCGAACAGTTCGAGGTGGCGGTACTCGCCCCTGGTCTTGCGGGTGACGACCTGATAGGTCGCGATGGTCACCGGGCGGACCTCCTTCCTCTCGCCGGAGTACTCGCCGATCTCGTCGGCGGTCAGCGAAGTACGGGCCACCAGTTCGCGTTTCCACTGCCTGCCCGCCACGGTGTTGGTGACCAGGATCAACGTGGTCGCCTGCGCCTGGGCCATCGCCGCGGCGCCGACCAGCGTCTTGCCCGCGCCACACGGCAGCACGACCACCCCCGAGCCGCCCGCCCAGAACGCCTGGGCGGCCTGGCGCTGGTAGTCGCGCAGGTGCCAGCCTTCCTCGCGTAACGACATCGGGTGCGCCTCGCCATCGACGTAGCCCGCGAGGTCCTCGGCGGGCCAGCCCACCTTGAGCAGCGCCTGCTTGAGCCTGCCCCGCTCGGACGGGTGCACCGCCACGGTGTCGTCGTCGATCCGGGCGCCCAGCATCGGGCTGATCTTCTTGCTTCGCAGCACCTCTGCCAGCACCGCGCGGTCAATGGTGGTCATCACCAGGCCGTGCGCGGGATGGTTGGTGATCTGCAGCCTGCCGAACCGCCCCATCGTGTCCACGACGTCGATCAGCAGCGGCTGCGGAACCGGGAACCGTGAGTACGAGGTCAGTGCTTCGACCACCTGCTCGGCGTCGTGGCCCGCTGCTCGCGCGTTCCACAGGGCCAGCGGCGTGATGCGGTAGGTGTGCATGTGCTCAGGGGCGCGCTCCAGTTCGGCGAACGGAGCGATCGCGGTGCGCGCGTCGTCGGCCCGATCGTGCTCGACTTCAAGGAGCACGGTCTTGTCCGATTGCACGATAAGCGGGCCGGTAGTCACGCTCTCCTTTATAACCCTAGTCAACCGGGGGGCATGGGGGACCCGGGCAGCAACTGCGCCGGCACGATCGACCGGACATCCAGTCGTTCGCCGAGCACCCCCGAGTTGTGCATCAGGTCGGCAACACGCTGCAGGCGCACGCTGTTGAGGGCGGTGGGATAGTTGCCGAGCGCGACAAGCGCGGACGAGGTCTCGTCCAGCCCCACGTAGGTGGGTAGCACCCCGCGCACCACGGACGTTTCGGCCGCCAGGCGTTGCGCCTCGCCCAGCAGGCTGCGGAACAGTGCGAAAGTCTTCGGATTGGCCGATGCGAACTTGTGGTGTGCGGCGTAGCTGGACATCGGGAAGTTCAGCATCGCGCCGCGTGCCGTGTCGGCGACGATCTTGGCGCCGTACTCTTTCTGCGCCTTGCTGATCCTGGGCTCGGTCATCCACGCCGCGTCCACCCGGTGGTCGCTCAACGCGTTCATCATCTCGTCGAAGGACAACTGCGTGAAGGTGACGCGTTCCGGATCGATTCCTTCGGTCGCCAGCCTCGAGCGCGTGGTCAATTCGCCGAGGTCGTCATCGGCGTCGACGGCGATCACCGGTGCCTGGTTCGCACTCGGTTCGTCGTAACCAACGCCGGGCAAGGTAACCAACGCCATGGTGTTCGGCCCCGAGATGTATGCCTCGCCCTGCAACTGCAATGCCGCGCCCGCGGCCACCGCCTTGAACAGGGTCACGTTATTGGCGAAGGCGACCTCGATGTCGCCGTTATCCAGCGCCTCCAGCGCCCGCTCCTGATTGGGTTGTTCGACGAGTTCCAGCCGCAGACCGCCCCGGCTGAACAGCCCTTGGTCGACGGCGAGCCGCAGCGGAACGATGTCTATGGCCTTGGTCACACCCACCCGGAGCGCGCTGCGCTCCGGGATGACCTCGGCGGGCGGACCCTCCGGCTGAAACCACGAACAACTGGCCAGGGTCATTCCGAGTACGGTGATCAGCCAGACCGCCGGGTGGACCCGTCGACGCTGCGCGACCCTTCGCATGGATGCCCTTCTCTGTGGTCCACCAGATGGTGCCCGGAAACCGCCCCGAATGTAGTCGCCGCGGATTCTAGTGATCGCCATACCGCGGTGGGTAATAACGCTCGTGCAGTTGCGCATGCAGATGTGACCCTGGCGGCGCCTTTCGGATCGACCCGGTACCAGATACTCTCCGGTAGATCCGCCCGCCGCCGTGTCGGTGCGGGCTGCCCCGACCCGAGAAGGAAGCCAGGTGTGTCCCGTCGTGAAGGCCGTGTCGGCGCCCCCAAGGTGCGCACACGTCCGGACACGGCGCAGCAGCGAGCCGGGGCAACGCTGGTAAACCGGTTCGCGCGAAGCGAATCGAGCACCGTCAGGTGGCGGCTACGCAACTGGCCGCTGCGCACCAAACTTCTGGTCGTGCTGCTGATTCCCACCCTGACCGCGCTGACCTTGATCGGATTGCGGTTCAGCGCGGAGATCGAATCGGCTGATCGGCTGGACGAGCTGTCGGTACGGGTCCGCGCCGAAGCGGCCGTCGCTCATCTCGCGCACGGCCTGCAACGCGAACGCGACCTGACAGTCCGTTACGTCGCGGGCAGCCGCAAGGGCGCAGGCGAGGAGCTGCGGGCGCAGCGGGGTCGCGTCGACACCAGCCTCGGGGAGTTCGGAAAGGCGCTGACGGCCGCCAAGCCGGAACTCTCCGAAAACTCCTACCAGTCATTCAAGAAACTGGACGATCGGCTCGCGGTGCTCACCGGGCTGCGCTTCGCCTCCGAGCACTCCGCGTATCCAGCCGACGCGGTACTGCGCTCCTACAGCGAACTGATCTCGGCGCTGCTCGCGGTGCGCGAGCGGTCCGTCGCGACCATCAGCGACCCCGAGCTGGTCCGGTTGCAACAGGCGGGTACCGCGCTTGCCAGGGTGAAGGACCAGATGTCGCTGTCCCGCGCGTTGGTCGCCGAGGCACTCGAGCTCGGTACGCTCGGCCCCGCGCGCAAACGCATGCTCTACGGCGTGCAGGCGGAGCTCGAGGCCTGGCGGATCGACTTCGGCAAGTTCGCGACGCCCGAACAGCAACGGATGTACGACGACAACGTCACCGGTTTGCTGGTGGACAGCGGCAATGACATCAGCGAGTCCGTCCTGGTCCGCGCCGAGAACGGGCGGTCGTTCGACGGTCTCGACCCCGAGCGGTGGGATACCGCGGCGACCTACACCACCAATCTGGCCTCCGAGGTGGAGGAGGCGCTGTTGGTGTCCATGCAGCAGCGCACCGACGCGCTGGCCGCACGCGCGACGACCGCGGCCCTGCGGGACAGCGCGATCGTCGTCGGTCTGCTGCTGCTCGCCTCAATCCTCACCGTGATCATCACCAGGTCGCTGGTGCGCCCGCTGCGGGTGCTGCGCGGGACCGCGCTCGAGGTCGCCGAACACCGGTTGCCTTCGGCGGTCCGGGGCATCCTGACCGACCCGCATGGCCAACGGCCAACGGGCGTCGCACCTGTTCCGGTGGACACCGAGGAGGAGCTGGGCCAGGTCGCGCGCGCCTTCGACGCGGTGCACGGCGAGGCGGTCCGGCTGGCGGGCGAGCAAGCCGCGCTACGGCACAACATCAACGCGATGTTCGTCAACCTCTCCAGGCGCGGTCAGGAACTCACCGAACGGCAACTGGCCGTGCTGGACCGGATGGAAGCAGAGGAGCAGGACCCCGAGACGCTGGCGGGCTTGTTCGAGCTTGATCATCTCGCTACCAGGATGCGGCGGAACAGCGAGAACTTGCTGGTGCTGACCGGCAACGACTTCGCACGCATGCTGCCGGGCTCGGTGTCGGCCTCCGAAGTGTTCGGCGCGGCGTTGTCGGAGATCGAGGAATATCAGCGGGTCCAGCTAGCCACCATGCCGGAGATCGCGGTGCGCGGCGATGCGGTCACCGATGTCGTGCATGTGATCTCTGAACTGCTGGAAAACGCGACCAGTGGCTCGGCGGTGGATACCACCGTGACGGTGGTCAGCTCGGTGAACCACCGCGGCGCGTGGCTCATCGAGATCACCGACAACGGGCCCGGCATGTCGCAGGACGCGCTCGACCGCGCCAATGCCCGTCTGGTCGAACTGCCCGAAGTCGATGTGGAGGCCACCCGGCGGATGGGGCTGTACGTGGTCGCCCGGCTGGCCCAACGCCACCGGCTCGAAGTGCGACTGCACTCGGCGCACGGTGGCGGTTTGACCGCGTCCATTCTGGTACCTGCCGAGCTGATCACATCGGTGCCTGCGCAGGCCCGGCCGACACCCCCGGTCGAACCTGGCAGGCGGCCGGATTGGCTCGAATCGCAGGCTGCGATTATTCCCAAGAGCCCCGCAGGCGGCGCTGCCTCCCAGCCGGTCTCGGCCGGGCCGCCCAAACGGGCGCCAGTGGTCAGCGGTGGACGCACGATTGTCCCGTCGCCCATCGATCCGCATCCGCTGGACGACGATCAGCCGACCGAACGGCTACCGGTGTACAAGGACCTCCTGACGCGCTGGTTCACCGCGATGAACGAGACCACATCCGGTCCCGGTGCGGTGTCCGAACCAGCGCCCGAAGGGGTGCCCGAATCAGCCGAATCGCCGCCCGCGTCCGAGCAAGAGCCGGTCGAACTGGACCCGCCGACAGTCCGCGATCGACCCAGCCTGAATACGGCCATTGGGGTGAACTCCGCAGCGGGGTCGGCGATGCCCCAAGTGAGTGAGATCGTTGGGCCATTCCGGGGAGAACTCGATCTTGACCACGATTCTGTTGACGCCGAGGACGTGGTCGGGGCTAGTGTCACCGACGCCGTGCTTGACCTGGTGGAACAGGCCAGGAACGGAGCAGCGGCCGAGGCGCGGGGCGAAGCCTCGGAGCAGTCACTCTCGCGCTCCCCAGACGCAGTCCGGAGCAGGATGATCAGCCTTGCCGAGGGCAGACGTCGGGGTCGACAGGCGCGGGCCGACGAATACGCTGAGCGCGGGCAGGCCGCAGCCGTTGGCGCGGGCACCGCTGGCTGGCCCGAGGAACGGGCGGGTTCTTGATGTAGGAGGGATAGTGACCGGGTCCGCTGGGCGGTCGGGCAGCTTCGGCTGGCTCGTCACGGACTTCGTGCGCAGAGTCGCCGGGGTCGCCCATGCGGTGGTGGTCTCTGCCGACGGATTGCTCCTTGCCGGGTCGGCCGGCCTGCCCCAGGATCGTGCCGATCAGTTGTCCGCCGTGTCATCAGGACTGATGAGCCTCACCGATGGTGCCGCTCGATGCTTCGAAGCGGGCGTGGTGAATCAGACCGTGGTGGAAATGGAGCGGGGTTACCTGTTCCTGATGTCGGTGAGCGACGGTTCCTGTCTGGCCGTGCTCGCCTCGCCGAACTGCGACATCGGCACGGTGGCGTACGAGATGACCTTGTTGGTGGATCGGGTAGGCGCACAACTCACTCCCGACTTACGAACAAGACACCAGGGCGCAGCTACCGGGCGGAATGCGGGGATAGCAGGAAAATGAGCGAGCGAGTACGCAACGAACCAGGTGTGTTCCCCGCGCCGGGGCCGCCCGCGCAGCGGACCCGCTCGCTGGTGCGCCCGTACGCGCGGACCGGCGGCCGCACTCGCCCCGACCACAATCTCGCGCTTGAAGCCATGGTGTCCACCAGTCAACAGGGTCGAACCTACGACGGCGTGCGCACCGAGGAGCATCGGATCATTTGCGGCTTCTGCGTGCGGGCGCGCACCATCGCCGACATCGTCTCGGAACTCGGGCTGCCACTCGGTGTGGTGAAGGTGATCGTCGCGGACATGGCCCACGCCGGGCTGGTGCACGTGCAGCAGCCGGGGCTCACCATCGGCGACCGGTCCTCGAAGGAGTTCATGGCGCGCCTGCTCGAAGGCCTGCATAACCTCTGAGCACGTTCAGCCCTCCACCAGGGCGGCCGAGGTGATCCGGTGCAGCGGGTAGCGCTCGTTGTCCCTGCCCTCCAGCACACCACTGCCCACCCGCACCGGCGTCACGATGCGCTGGGACGCGGTGCCGTGGGCGTCGACGAAGCCGATCCAGACCTCCCGCCCTTCCCTGGTCGCGGCGGCGAGCAGGGCCAGCGTCGCCGAGGTGTCCTGGGTACCCGCCCGATTGCGCACCCCGGAGCCGTGCCGAATGCTCGCCGCCTTCTCGCCCGCCCTGATGTGTGCGACCACGGCGGCGACCTGCTCAGGGCTGATCGCGGCGGGCGTGGGGGAGCGGCGCGCGGCACGGGTGCGGGCTGGCAGGCGTCGTCCGCTCGGGCGCAGATCGACCACGCGCCCGTCCAGCCCTTCCGCGGCCGGGACGAAACCGCACGCGCGCAGGCTGTCCAGCACCTCGGTCGGGGGCAGGTGGCTGATCAGCACCGTGGGCGCGATCTTGCGGAATCCGAGCTCTCGGGTGCCCGGGTGAGCGACCACTTCGGCGAGCAGCATCTCGTCGTCACAGCGCAGGAACGACGCACAGGCCCCGCCACGCAGGCGGCCATGACGGCGCGCTACGTCGTCGATCAGGTAGGTCAAGCCCTGTGGGACCGGGGTCCGCGACCCGCGGGTGAACAGGTCGTGCAGTTCATCGGCGGTGCGGCCGGAGTCGAGTGCCCGCCGCACGGAGGCCTCGGTCACCCGGTACACCGTGGCGTGGCCCGCTGACTCGACGTCGGCGACCGCGGCGATCTTGGCGGCCAGATCTGGTTCCAGCGGGCCGGGTGCGACCACGGTCAGGTCCGCCTGGACCAGCACATGATCGACCGGTTCGGGCAACGCTTCGATCATCGCCGCGGTGGCCCGTCGCCGGTTCTCGTCGGGTTCGCCCTCGGTGTCCAGCAGCGCCCTGGCCGCCGTGCTCACCGCGCCGAGGCCGACCACACCGAGCGCGGCCGCCTCAGCCAAGGTCCAGCGCACCAGGTCGTCCCGGAGCCGCCCGCCGCGCCGGGGAGCGCGCCAGGCCAGTACGGCGACCAGGTCCTCGGGGCTCTTGATACCGGCGCCTGCGGGCAACGCCGCGAGCGCGTCGAGCACCCCGCGGCGCGTGATAGCCGCCTGCGGCCTGCGAAGCCGCTCGGACAGCGGGCTCGGTGGCTTATCTCCTTGTGGCATGGCTGTTGCTTCGGACAATGCCAACCCCGGCAGGCGGGGGAGGTCGAGCCAGGTGGTGGCCAACATGGTCCACCGCTGCGCGCGACCCGAAGCCAGCCAGGTGTCGGTCAGCGTCGTCGGCACCCATTCCGGGGAGGTCGACTGGCCGTCTGCCACCAGGCCCGCGGCGACGACGAGCTCGGCGAGCAGTACCGCACGGGCCTCGTCCACCTCGAGCTCGCGGCAGACCCTGCGCACATCGCGCACCCCGAGCCCGCCGGATTTCAGCACAGCGGGCGGCGTCGACGACCACGATTCCAGCAGTGCCTCGACCTGCCTGCACAGCTCGAGCGCTTCACCCGCCGCCACCTGATCGACCGTGGTCACGGTATGCGGGTTGGTGGAAAGCTCCGGTTCAGCCAGCGAACCCGCGCCGAACACCGACCCGCCGCGGAGCGCGATGCCCAGTTGCCGCGGCAGTTCCACCGTCTCGCAATCCCGGCGGATCAACAGGCCGCGCGCCAGCAACCGCTGCACCGGCGTCCGCGCATCAGCAAGCGAAACCTCGACGGCAGCATCCCTGGTGCGGCCGATCGGTGGCCCGGCGGCAAGCGTGGCCAGCAGGCTTCGCTCACCGTCGGTCAGTTCGGCCATCGTCTCGTGCAGGTCGAGCCCGTCCAGGCTGCTCAGTTCGCGGCCGAGACCCGCCGGAAACGGGCCGAGCGCATCCCGCGCGGAGGGCACCACCGAGAGCGCGTCATCGGGACCCCAGGCCAGCGCGAGTGTCCGCAACCGGTCGGCGGCGCCCAGGCTGTCCCTGCCTACCAGGTCGGTAACGTCGGCGAGCGCGACCGGAGCGAGGTCCGCGTCCAGCAGCAGGAGTGCGTCCAGCACGGCCAGGGTGAAGGTGTCCAGGTCTTCGCAGGCGCGGATGACCGAGCCCGGGGTGCCTGCGCGGGTGGCCAGCACGGCGGCATCGGCGGGTGGCGGCGTGGCCAGATCGCGTCGTGCGTGCAACAGGGCGGCGAGCAGCTCGTCGCTCGCGGAGCGCAACCAGTCCGCAAGGGAGGTCTGGAACATCGCGCCCAACGATACGGCCAGCCGGTATCAGGGCGGTCGCCCCGCCCGCCACCCCATCGCTCACATCGTGCAGAATGAGTCCCTAGAGCGAGCACGGAGGACGACGTGGCAAAGGGCAAGAAGGTGAACAACGACCGGGTCGATCCGGCCTGGCCGCAGGTCGGCGACGGCAACAAGGCGGTCACTGAGGGCGCCACCGACCGGCAGGGCGCGCTGTCCCCGTTCGGTGAGGTCACGTTCCCCCTGGACACCGTCCCGTACGTGCACCCTGAGACCACAATCAACAAATAGTTCCACCGAGCGCAGACGTCGATAGAGTTCATCCGAATCCGTCGACGTTGATGTGGGGTTGAGATGGCTGTCCCTGGTCCCGGTTACTCGATCACCGTTCGGCTGGAGGCCCCAGCGGCCGCCAGCAGCGCTGGGGATCTGACTACCGCCGTCGGTCGCGTCGGCGGCGTGCTCACCGCGTTCGACATCGTCGAGTCGCACACCGACAACATCGTGGTGGACATCAGCGCGAACGTGATCAACGCCGATCACGCGCAGGATGTCACCAACGCGCTCGAGGAGTTGGACGGAGTCAAGGTCCGCAAGGTCTCGGACCGGACCTTCCTCATCCACCTCGGCGGCAAGATCGAGGTTAACCCGAAGGTCGCGCTGAAGAACCGCGATGACCTGTCGCGGGCCTACACCCCCGGCGTCGCCCGGGTCTGCCGGGCGATCGCCGCCAATCCGGACGACGCTCGCAGCCTGACCATCAAACGCAACACCGTCGCGGTGGTCACCGACGGCTCGGCCGTGCTCGGCCTCGGCAACATCGGGCCCGCGGCGGCCCTGCCGGTGATGGAGGGCAAGGCCGCGCTGTTCAAGAAGTTCGCCGGTGTGGACGCGTGGCCGGTGTGCCTGGACACCCAGGACACCGAGGAGATCATCCGCACGGTCGAGGTGCTGGCCCCGGTGTACGCGGGCATCAACCTCGAGGACATCGCCGCGCCGCGATGCTTCGAGATCGAGGCGCGGCTGCGCGAAAAGCTGGACATCCCGGTGTTCCACGACGACCAGCACGGCACCGCGATCGTAGTGCTGGCCGCCCTGCGCAACGCGCTGCGGGTGGTCGGCAAACCGATCGAAGAGTGCAAGATCGTGGTGTGCGGGGTGGGCGCGGCCGGATCGGCGATCATCCGGTTGCTCAAGGCCAAGGGGCCTGCTGACATCCTCGCCGTCGGCCGCAAGGGTATCCTGCACCGCGGTCGGACCGATCTGGACGGCAACCTGCGCTGGCTGGCCGAGAACACCAACACGGAGGATCGGTCCGGCACGCTGCACGAGGCGCTGGTCGGCGCGGACGTGTTCATCGGCGTGTCCGGCCCCAACCTTTTCGGCGCTGACCAGGTCGCCACGATGGCCAAGGACGCCGTGGTGTTCGCCCTGGCCAACCCGGACCCGGAAATCGATCCGATCGAGGCACACCAGCACGCCACCGTGGTGGCCACCGGGCGTAGTGACTATCCCAACCAGATCAACAATGTGCTCGCTTTCCCCGGCGTGTTCCGGGGCCTGCTCGACGCGCACGCCCACGAGATCACCGACGAGATGCTGCTCGCCGCCGCGAACGCGATCGCCGACGTAGTGGACGGGGATCGGTTGAACGCCTCGTTCATCGTGCCCAGCGTGTTCGACTCCGCGGTCGCTCCGGCCGTCGCCGAGGCTGTGAAGCAGGCCGCCAAGGGTTCGGACTAGGCCGTAGTCTTTGGGTGTGAGCGAACTCAGCCATATCGACTCCACGGGCGCCGCGCGGATGGTGGACGTCTCGGGTAAGAACAGCACGACCAGGACGGCGGTGGCCAGCGGCGTGCTGCGCACCACACCCGAGGTGATCCGGTTGATCTCCACGGGCGGTTTGCCGAAGGGTGACGCGCTCGCCACCGCCCGGATAGCCGGGATCATGGGTGCCAAACGAACTCCCGACCTCGTGCCGATGTGTCATCCCATCGCGGTCTCCGGGGTGGAGGTGGCCTTCGAGTTGGGCGAATCCGAGGTCGGCGTCACGGCGACGGTGCGCACCACCGACCGCACCGGGGTGGAGATGGAGGCGCTGACCGCGGTCGCGGTCGCCGGTCTCACCATGCACGACATGATCAAGGCCGTAGACCCGGCTGCGACCATGGACGGCGTGCGGCTGGTGCGCAAAGAAGGCGGCAAGACAGGCGTCTGGACGCGGCCGGAAGGGCGGTAGCGATGGGAACCCGGGTTGCGCGTGTGATCGTGGCGTCCAACCGGGCGGCCAACGGGGTCTACCCTGACCGCACCGGGCCAGTCATCGTCGAGTGGCTCGACGCGCGATCCTTCGAGGTCGCCGAGCCGATCGTGGTGCCGGACGGCGAACCGGTAGGCGACGCCCTCCGTGCGTGCGTCTCCGGGGGAGCGCGGCTGGTGATCACCACCGGCGGTACTGGGATCTCGCCGACCGACCGCACTCCCGAGGTGACGGCCGCCCTGCTGGACTATCAGATCCCCGGACTGGCCGATGCGGTGCGCGCATTCGGGCTGCCCTCGGTACCCACCTCGGTGCTCTCCCGTGGTGTCGCGGGCGTTGCGGGTAAGACGCTGATCGTGAACCTGCCGGGCTCGAAGGGCGGTGTCACGGATGGCCTCGCCGTCCTGGACGGCGTGCTCGAGCATGCGCTGGAGCAGATCGAGGGCAGCGACCATCCCGGCAGCGCGGACGACGCGCCTGGTGTTGCCGCGGCCGGGGCCGTGCGGGTCGCGCTGGCCCAGGTCGTGGACCACCCGGTCACGGTCGAGGAGCACGCCGAGTTGGTCGCCGACGATGCCGCCGGCGCGGTGGTCACCTTTGGCGGGGTTGTCCGGGACCACGACAGTGGCAAGTCGGTGCGCTCGCTGTACTACGAGGGACACCCCAGCGCGGGCGATGTGCTGGACGGCGTCGTCTCCGACATCGTCGCCCGCCATCCCGGCATCCGTGCCCTCGCGGTGACGCACCGAATCGGGGCGTTGGCGATCGGCGATGTCGCGCTCGCTTGTGCGGTGGCCGCAGCCCACCGGCAGCAGGCGTTCGCGGCCTGTGCCGACCTGGTCGACACGCTCAAGGAACGGTTGCCGATCTGGAAGCACCAGGTGTTCGCCGACGGCACCGACGAATGGGTCAATTCACCCTAGAATCTTTACCTCGGTGTGCGCGGAGCGCGGACACGCGTGCGCGGAGCGCGGACACGCCACGAGGGCCCCGCCGCAGGAGGGGAAGCGGCGGGGCCCAGGCGCAGCGAATCAATGTCCGCTTGCGTAGTCAGCGTGGATCACTTGGTGGCGATCTTCTGGCCGACCAGGATGAAGTCCGGGTCGCTGATGTACTTCTTGTTCAGCTTGTGCAGCTTCTCCCAGCCGCCCTTGACCTTCTCCTTCTTGGCGATCTCGGAGAGGGTCTCGCCCTTGCGGACCTTGTAGTCGCCGTCCGGGTTGGACTTGGCGGTGCGGGCCTTGACCGGGGCGGCCTTCGGTGCCGACTTCTCGGGAGCCGCCTCCTGCTTGGCGGCGCCACCGGTGTTGGTGCCCTGGTAACTGCCACCGGAGCCGCCGTACTTGCCACAGTGCGGCCACGCGCCGATGCCCTGACCCTGAAGGACCTTCTCCGCGATCCGGATCTGCTCGGCACGGGACTGCTCGTGCGGCATGCCGGAGCCGCCGTACGCCTTCCAGGTGCTCAGCGAGAACTGCAGGCCACCGTAGTAGCCGTTACCGGTGTTGATGCTCCAGTTGCCGGTGCTCTCGCACTGAGCGATGGCGTCCCAGTTGACGCTCGAAGCCTGAGCTGGGGTAGCGGCGACGGCCAGCGGAACGCCGATCGCCATGCTCGCGGCTGCGACACGGGCGATGTTGCGGGTAGCTGCGGACGTCTTGCGGTGCTTGCCTCGGTTAGACATGGGGGCGTGCTCATCCTCCGCGCCGCCGTCTTCGCTGGGTCTTTCCCGCGTCCCTGTCCCGGAGTTTGCTTTCGCTCGGGGTATGGAGTCGGGAACCCGTCGGACAGGGTTAGGCGCACGAGTTCCCGGTCTTGCTCTGCTGGTCGGGGCCAGCCGAGAGGCAACGTTACGTAACCGAGACCGGGATCGGAAATGAAAGCAAGTGTGGCCTAGAACACGGTAACGGTTGGCCGGGAGGGGCGATTCACCTGTATCCGCTGGTCAGAGCGCCGTTATCGAGTCGTATCCAACCCGAGATACTTCACCCTAAGTGAGGTATGCATCACGTCGTTTTCCTGCGGATGGACCGTTCGTGATGCGATTCCAGGTGTGGCGACGGTAACAGGGACCCTATGACGCCGGCGTTCAGCCGCCCGCGAAGGGGGGTAATACGTCGAGTTGCGCGCCGTCCAAAACCGCTTGCGACTGCAAGCGCACGGCCACCCCGTCGAGGAGAAAACTGGCCGCCTTGAGCACTCGGGCGAGCTGGTCCGGATGCCGCGAACCGAGCTCCGTGATGACGTCGGCGACGCTGGCACCCTCGGGCACAGACACGGTCTCGCTCTCGGTGCCTGCCGCGGTGCGCGCGCTGGCGTAGTACCGCACGTGCAGGGTCACCCCGGCCACCCGTCAGCCTCCGATCGCGCTCATCGGGCGCAGTGGCTGCGCGAAGCCCTCTTCATTGATCTCGTGGCCGGCCAGCTTGGCCCACATGGTGGCGCGCCAGGCGTCGGCGATGTCCGCATCGGTAGCGTCCGAACGCAACAGCGTGCGCAGATCCGTCTCGGCCTGGCTGAACAGGCAGGATCGGATCGCGCCGTCCGCGGTCAGCCGGGTGCGGTCGCACGCGGCGCAGAACGGCCGGGTCACCGAGGCGATGATGCCGACCTCGCCAGGGCCGCCATCGACCAGGAAGCGCTCAGCGGGCGCGCCGCCGCGTGGCTCGTGGCTGGGCGTGAGGGTGAACTCCTGACTGAGCAGCCTCATGATCTCCTCGGCGGTGACCATGGACGCGCGGTTCCAGCCGTGCTGGGCGTCAAGCGGCATCTGCTCGATGAACCGCAGGTGGTAGCCGTGCGCCAAGCTGAACCGCAGCAGCGGAACCGCTTCGTGCTCGTTGATGCCGCGCATGAGCACCGCATTGATCTTGACAGGGGTGAGGCCCGCGTTGCGGGCGGCGGCGAGTGCTTCCAGCACGTGCCTGAGCCGGTCCCGGCGGGTGATCCGGTGGAAGATCTCCCGGTCGATGGAGTCCAGCGAGATGTTGATCCGATCAAGGCCGGCCTCGGCGAACTGCTGAGCGCGTTTGGCGAACCCGATGCCGTTGGTGGTCATGGCCACTCGTGGGCGCGGGCGTAGCGCGGTGATTCTGGCGAGGAACTGCTCGAGACCGGGACGGAGTAGCGGTTCGCCGCCGGTGAGCCGGATGTCGGTGATACCAAGGTCCTGCACGGCTATGCGGAGCAGGCGAAGCAATTCCTCGTCGCTGAGAACCTGCTCGCCGGGCATCCAGTCCAGGCCTTCGGCGGGCATGCAGTAAGTGCACCGCAGGTTGCACCTGTCAGTCAGCGACACCCGCAGATCGGTCGCAATGCGTCCGAACGAGTCGATCAAAGCCGGGGTGTCCGGTCGCGCGGAGGTATCCGCACTACTGGTGTGCGAGATGCGGGGGAATCCGAGGTTGATCGCCGTCACCCTCACCAGGGTAGTCGCCCTGTCTGACGCGGTAGATCCGCTGAGTCGCGGCAATCCAGGAGGCCTTGACTAGTTCCGCAGATGCGGAGATATTCTGGTTACTATGCCGCAATATCGGTTATCGGAAGCCGCACGTCTGCTCGGGGTCAGCGACGACACGGTGCGCAGATGGGTTCAGGCCGGCCACCTACAGACGGCCAGCGACGCCTCGGGACGCCGGGTGGTGGACGGCGCCGAACTCGCGGCCTTCGCGCGGGCAGCGGCGGTCGACGTCGATGACCCGTCACCGATCGGCCGGTCGGCGCGAAACCAGTTCGTCGGTCTGGTCACCGAGGTCATCAAGGACAAGGTGATGGCCAAGGTGGAAATCCAGGCCGGGCAGCACCGGGTGGTCTCGCTGATGAGCGCGGAAGCCGTGGCCGAGCTCGGGCTGGAACCGGGCGCGCTGGCCGTCGCGGTCATCAAGGCCACCAACGTCGTCGTCGAGACACCGGGATCGAATCGATGAGAAAGCTCGCCGTGTCTGCACTGTGCGTCCTGTTGCTTGCCACCGGGTGCGGCGCGGGGGGCGAGCAGACGACTGTCCGGGTGTTCGCCGCGGCGTCGCTCACCGAGTCGTTCAGTGCGCTGGAGCGGCGATTCGAGGCCGACCACCCCGGCGTGGACGTCCAGTTGGTGCTGGACGCCTCGTCCACGCTGGCCCAGCAGCTCGGCGAGGGAGCGCGGGCAGACGTGTTCGCTTCTGCTGACGAGCCGAACATGGCCAAGGTGGTCCGGGAAGGCCGGATCGAGGGTAGTCCGACCGTGTTCGCCACCAACCGGCTCACCATCGCCGTCGAACCGGGTAACCCGCTCGGTATCACCGGGCTGGCCGACCTCGCGACCGATGGGCTCATCCTGGTGGTCTGTGCCCCGCAGGTGCCGTGCGGTGCGGCCGCCGAGCAGACGTCGCGCGGAGCCGGGGTCGAGCTGACACCGGCCAGTGAGGAACCCAATGTCAAGGCGGTACTGACCAAGGTCGTCACCGGCGAGGCCGACGCGGGGCTGGTGTATGTGACTGATGCCCTCGCCGCGGGCGACAAGGTCGATCGGGTGGACTTCCCGGAATCCGAAGCCGTGATCAACGACTACCCGATCGCGGTGCTCGCCGATGCGTCGCAGGCCGAGCTGGCCCGGCAGTTCACCGAACTGGTGCTGAGCCAAGACGGGCAGCGGGTAGTGAAGCAGGCGGGCTTTGGCTCGCCCTGAGGTGCGGCCCGGCGGGATCCCGTGGGCGCTGTGGATCCCGGCGGCGCTGGCGCTGGCGTTGGTGGTGCTGCCGGTGGTCGGACTGGTGGTGCGCACCGACCTGGCCCGGTTGCCGAGCCTGATCGCCACGCCCGCCTCGGTGCACGCCCTACGGCTCTCCCTGCTGACCGCGACGCTGTCCACGATGGCGTGCGTGCTGCTGGGAGTGCCGCTGGCCGTGGTGCTGGCCCGCTCCACCGTGCGCGGGATCAGGCTGCTGCGAGCCGTCGTGCTGTTGCCGCTGGTGCTGCCGCCGGTGGTCGGCGGGCTTGCGCTGCTCTACCTGCTGGGCCGCAACGGCTTCCTCGGGTACCTGCTCAATGTCAGCACCGGCGTGCAGATTCCGTTCACCACGACGGCCGTCGTGATCGCGCAGACCTTTGTGGCGATGCCGTTCCTTGTGGTCAGCCTCGAGGGGGCGCTGCGCTCCGCCGGTGATCGATACGAGCAGGTTGCTTCGACCCTCGGTGCCCGGCCGTGGACGGTGTTCCGGCGCGTCACGCTGCCCCTGCTGCTGCCCGCGCTGGGATCCGGCGTAGTCCTGAGCTTCGCGCGGGCGCTCGGTGAGTTCGGTGCGACGATCACCTTCGCGGGCAGCCTGCAGGGCGTCACCCGCACCCTGCCGCTCGAGGTCTACGCCCAGGCTGAGTCCGATGTGGATAGTGCGGTGGCGTTGTCGTTGTTGCTGATCGTGGTCGCTGTGCTGGTCATCGCGATCGCCCGGCCCCGGGCGCTTGAGGGTGTGCGGGCATGAACGGTCTACACGCGCAGATCCATCTGACCAGGGGTTCGTTCGAACTCGCTGTGGACTTCGAGGTGCCGGTTGGCGGGGTGCTGGCCATCCTGGGTCCGAACGGCTCCGGGAAGTCCACCGTGATCGGCTGCCTCGCCGGGCTGCTGCATCCGCGGCAGGCATCCATCATGCTCGGCGGGCGGACCCTCACCGACCTGCCAGCCCACGCTCGACGGGTCGGCCTGCTCGCGCAGGACCCGCTGCTGTTCCCGCACCTGACGGTCGCGGCCAATGTCGCGTTCGCGCCGCGGTCGCGGGGAACCGATCGCCGGAGCGCTGATCGGATCGCCCGCCGCTGGCTGGCCGAGGTGGATGCCGCCGAGTTCGCCAACCGGAAACCCGGGCAGCTGTCGGGTGGACAGGCGCAGCGGGTCGCGGTCGCGCGCGCCCTGGCCGGTGACCCGGAGTTGCTGCTCTTCGACGAGCCGCTGGCCGCCCTCGACGTGGACGCCGCACCTGCCGTGCGCTCCCTGCTGCGGCGGGTCCTGCACGCCGAGCGCACCAACCGGGCCGCGGTCCTGGTGTCGCACGACCCGTTGGATGCGCTCGCGCTCGCCGACCACGTGCTCGTCATGGCCGACGGTCGCGTCGTCGAACGCGGACCCACCCGGCAGGTGCTCGCCGCCCCGCGCACGGCGTTCACCGCGCGGATCGCCGGCCTCAACCTGGTCGCAGGGCAGGCGGTGCGGGAGGGCCTGCTGGCAGCGGACGGACGGTTGCTCCGTGGCATGCTCGCCCGGGATGCGGTGCTCGCCGAGGCGGCCGTTGCGGTGTTCGCGCCGACCGCGGTGTCGGTGTACCCGGCGGAAGCCGAGCAGGCCGGCAGTCCGCGCAACACCGCGACGGCCACGGTTGCCGCGCTGGAGCCGCACGGCTCGGTCGTGCGGGTGCGCACGGCCGCAGGCGGGCCGAGTTGGGCGGACGGGCTCGCCGCTGACCTCACCCCGGCTGCGGTGACCGACTTGGCACTCGAACCGGGTAGCGCGGTCAGGGTGGCGGTCAAAGCGACCGCCGTCGAGGTGCACCCCGCCCTCGCCGGGGGCGGGTGAACCCTCGCCACGCATGCCCTGAACTGCTCGAACCCCCGGCGAAGGCTTATCGTCTTGTGCTGTGAGCGAGGAGCAAGGCCCGGCGACTTTTGTGGTCGGCGATGTGCACGGGCATCGTGAGCCACTCGCGGACGCGTTGCGGGACAAGGGGCTGATCGACGCCGAGGGCAACTGGTCCGGTGGGCGGACCCGCCTGTGGTTCCTGGGTGACTTCGTCGACCGGGGGCCCGACGGCATCGGGGTGATCGATCTGGTCATGCGGTTGCACGAGCAGGCTGCCGATGCCGATGGGCTGGTGCAGACGCTGCTCGGCAACCACGAGATCCTGCTGCTGGGCATGCGCGGGTTCGGCGACGCCGAGGTGCCGTCCGGCCCGGGATACCGCAGCTTCGCGCGTAGCTGGATCCTCAACGGCGGTCAGATGGCCGACCTGGACCGGTTGACCGACCGGCACATCGACTGGCTGGCCCGCAGGCCGCTCATCGCCCACGCAGAGGACCATCTGCTGCTGCACTCCGACACCCTCGAATACTTCGAGTGGGGTTCCGACACCGAGGAGATCAACAGCGCGGTACACGAGGTGCTGGCAGGCGAGGATCTCGCGCAGTGGTGGGAGGTCTGGCGGCGGATGACCACCCGGTACGCCTTCCGCGGGCCGGAGGGCCCCGAGGTGGCCGAGATGGTGCTCGACCGGCTGGGCGGCAAGCTCATTGTGCACGGCCACAGCGTGATCGCCGATCAGGTGGGCCTGCACCCGATGGACATTCAAGGCCCGCATCTGTATGCGGGCGGCAAGGTGCTCGGTGTCGATGCCGGCCTGTTCGTCGGCGGACCGTGCCTGGTGGTGAAGCTGCCGTTCGAGAAGGACGAGCGCTGAGGGCTACGGTACCGGCACGATGTCCTTGCCCAGCGGCACCAGTGACACCGGGAGCATCTTGAAGCTTCTCTCGCCTGCCAGAGGTTGTTGTTCTCGACCTTTGTTGACCGACGCGTGCTGGGAGAGAGTCGAGGGTGGGTTCAGCTCGGGGCATCGGCTGAAACCCACCCTCTGACCGCGTCTCAGGGGAGGAGTTCGTTGATCTTCTTGAAGAGGTTCTCGGCCGCGGTCAGCGTCTCGTTGCTGATCGTCGGCACGAGGTCGGGCGCGTCCCGCAGGAGGCGCGCGGCGGGCTTGTAGTGGTCGAACTTGCATCCGGCGATGTTGTTGTCGCGGAAGTAGTCCTCGATCCGCCGAACCAGCCGAGGGTCCTTGCTCTTGAGGTAGCTCTTCCTGATCTTCTTGGGCAGCTGCGCGGCGTAGGCGCGGTTGACCAGTTCGAGGTAGAAGTCCTCGCCGAGCAGGTCCTCGATGTCGGCGTCCCTCGCGCCGGTGAACTCACCGACCTGGAGCAGCCCGCCCGCGGCGAGCTGGTCGTTGTCGCGGAGCCGCTTGAGCGCGCCGGTGTCCTTGGTGCTGGAGTCGATGAGCACCGCGACGTTGAGCTTGTTGGCGCCGAGCAGCGTCGCGAAGGTGGAGAGCTTGCCGGACCCGCCGATCGGGGTCTTGACCCACCGCGGGTCCAGGCCGGTGCGGGATTGCTCGGTGAGGGCGTCGGATAGGACGTCGAGGTAGATGAGGTCGCTTGGGCCCTCCAGGAGCAGGGTGTGCTCGCCGATGAACAGGCTCTGGGTCATGCCGATGCCCATGGCGGCGTAGAGCGGGAACGCGGTGTCCTCGTCGGCCTTGAAGATCTCCGCCGAGACCTCGGTGCCCGAGCCGTCCTGGTCGATCACGGTGCGCACCCGCTTGAAGTGGTCCGCGGAGACCATGAACGGGCTGTGGGTCGTGTAGAGCACCTGGTGCTTGGGGGCGAGTCGCTCGTCGATGAGCCGCAGCAGGTCCTCCTGTGCCCGGGCGTGCAGCGACAACCCCGGCTCGTCGAGCAGCAGGATGAGATCGCCCTCAGCCTCGTTCTCCAGGTTGGTGAAGTAGGCCAGGAACGAGAAGAACCAGACGAAGCCGCGGGACCGCTCGTCGAAGGGCACCGAGGCCTTGTGCCGGTCGTTCCAGACCCGGATCCAGAGGATCGGCCCCTCGTTCAGCGGCGCCGGAGCACCGGCTTCGGGCTGGATGACTCCGAGCTTGACGGCGAGTTCCTTGTTCTGCGACCAGTACTCGAACACCTCGTCCGAGATGGTGGCGCTGGCGTTCTCGATGGCGCGCTGCAGCCGCTCGTGGTTCTCGTTCTGCCGGAAGTCCTCGAGCTCGGCGCCGGCCATGTCGAGCAGGCTCAGCAGCGCCTGCTCGCCGCGCTTCAGCTGGTCCTGGTCCCGCTTGCGGATCAGGTCGGGGATGGAGACCTTGCCCGGCATCGAGTCGTAGCCGTCGAAGTAGACGAACGTGGGAGCTTCGGCTCAAGCACGTTGTGGATGCAGTCCACCCCCGTGCCGCCCCAGTTGTCGAGCCGCTCGAGCAACTCGCTGGCCGCACTCGGGCGGTCTTCGAGGGCGCGCAGGGCCTCGGTGAAGTGCTGGACGGTGTCGTGGCGCCCGATGTTGCCGCGCGAGGTCGGGTCGAGCTGCCCCGTCAGGTGCGCCACCAATTCCTTCTCGTCGAACTGGTAGCGAAGCGTCGGACCAGCCTTCCGGTAGCCCTTGGTGTAGGTGACCGCGCGGCTGAGGAGCACGTTCGGACCGAACTGGTGCTCGACGCGACTGGCTTCTTCCTCGGTCAGCTCGAAGGTGGCCTACGCGACGGGGATCTGCTGCTTCGGCCCGTACTTCTGCTTCCGGTCCCGGGACCGCTTGGCCGGGAAGTCGATGTCCTCGTCGAACTTCTTCGACGACTCGATCGGGTTCAGCCGGTAGATCGCCTGCAGCGTGGCGGTCTTGCCGGATTCGTTCTTACCGACCGGGCAGGTGACGTCCGGTTCGATGGCGAACTCGCCGGAGTTCTCGACCGGGCGGTAGTTGGTGATCTGGGCGTGGGTCAACTTCACTGGGTGTTCCTTCAGGGTCGTAGGAACCCCGGTAACACCGCTCAGTGAATCCGCGACGTAACCAAAGACACTGGCGGAAGTTTCTTCCACTCGTGGATCTATGAGGTATCTTCTGGGACGCCAATCGCAAACGAGACCCCCGGTGCCGCGCGAACCCTTGTGCGTGCACCGGGGTCTTGCGTGTCGGCCAGTTTAGCCCGCGCCCCAGACACGGTAGTTTCGACACGCCCGGTTCGGCCGCCAGCCACGGTCGAGCTGATCGGGGCGTGCCTTGTAGCGTTCGAGCAATGACGTCTGAGCCGCGCGATGCGGAGCCGACCCGGTGGACGATCCATGGCGAGCGGCTGGTCGATGACAGCCGTCGGTTGCGGTTGAGCATCGCGTCTGTGGAGCTGCCGGACGGGGTGCGGTTCGAGCAATACGTGATGCGGATGCCCAAGGCCGCGGTGATTGTCGTCGTCGATGATCAGGACCGGGTGCTGATGATGTGGCGGCACCGGTTCGTGATCGACCGGTGGGTGTGGGAACTGCCGGGCGGCTATGTGGACCCGGACGAGGACCCGGCGATCACCGCGGCCCGCGAGGTCGAGGAGGAGACCGGCTGGCGGCCCCGGGACGTCGAGCCGCTGGGGTTGATGCAGCCCAACGTGGCCAGCGCGGATGCGGAAACCCTGCTGTATCTGGCCAACGGGGCCGATCACATGGGCGAGCCAGAGGACATCAACGAGGCCGAGCGGATCGACTGGATCCCGCTGGACTCGGTGCTCGAGCGTATCCGCAAGGGCGAGATCGTCGGTGCGGCCTCCCAGGTCGGGCTGCTGCATGTGCTGGCCTCGCGGAACCAGAACACATGATTACCGCCGCATTCACCGGCCGGGTCCACCGCTTCCTGGCCCGGGTCGCGCCGGGCGAGGTGCCCGCCTTCGACGCCGAGTTGACTGCGGCGCTGGAGACGTCGCGCGGCAGCTACGACGACGCGGAAGTTCGACGGGTGGTGCTCCTCTGGGGCGGAACGGCCGTCATGCGCGACGATCCCCTGACCGAGGACGAGATGGCCGCGCTGGAACGTGCCCGTGGCGGTGACTTCCGTGGCCTCCATGCCCTGGAATCGGACGGAACCTGGCGGACGCTGTAGCGAGCGTCCGCCCTTGAGTCAGGACGGATCGCTCGGGTCCTGGTCCAACGATTCGATCTTGTTCAGCAGGCGCATCAACAGGTCCGCGAGGAGGACGATCTCGGCTGCTTCCGTGGGGTCGGTGTAGTCGACTCGACGGTGGCTGGCCGGATTCTTGAACAGGCCGATGGCGCCTTTGAACAAGTCCATGAGCGCCACGGATTCGCCGGGGTCGATGTCCTTGCGCCAAAGCGCGCCTGCGCTGGCTTCCGGATCTTGGCTATCCCGGGGCGGCGGACGGAACGCTTCCTGCATGAGCTTGGTGCCGACGAGGCTGTCGGAGAGCCCGGTGAGTGCTCTGACGCGAATCTCCACCTCCTTCATGGCCATGAAAGCGGCCGCCTCGAATTCGCCGCGCAGGAACTGCGGCCTGGCTTTGGCCTCCAGCTCGGGGACTAGCTGGAGATCGAGCCGCTGGACTGCCCGTAGCCAGGGCAAGCCTCGTTCAAGGGCCTCGTGGCCCTGCCGGCTCACGAAGAACGAGCCTTCGGAGGACTGTTGAGGATTCCAGACGATCAACCCACGGTTGATGAGCCATGCCCATGCTTCGGAGAGCGCGTTGAGCGCGGCGTCGTCCTTGGGGTAGGCGTGCTGCCGCGCGGAGATGAGCCAGTTCCGCCAGTTCCACTCGTCGTTGTCCCGCGCGTCCTTGAGAACACGGAGAGCCAGATCGTCGAGCGGCAGAGCCACGACTTCGTGTGCTTCGAGGGTCCAGTCGACGTAGTTCATCGCGGCTGCCTTACTCGTTTGTCGCGGTCGTCGCGTCGGCGTCCGGGGTGCGCAGCGCGAACGGGACGAGTGCGAGGTGGATCTCCCGCGCGGGGTCGTCTTGGGCCTGCATCGTGAACTCCGGGCGGTCGTCGTCGCGCTGGGGTGCGCGGCGCTTGAAGTTCGGGTGGTCTTCGATCTTCTTGACGGCCTTGTTGCGGTCCTCGACCCTGATGAGGATGTCCGTCTTCCCAGCCCCGTTGAAGACCTCTCCCGCGGCATCGCCCTTGAAGTGCGCGTTCAGGTTGATCAAGAGAATGTCGCGGATCTCCTCCTCCTTGAGCTTGCTGACCAGGGACGGGCTTCGTTCCAGCGCATTCCTCGAGTTGTGCAGCACTTCCAGTGCGGCCCGATAGTCCTGCTCGCTCATCGCCGGTTCCCGTTTGAACGGCGCGGTCGATGATCCGGTTCGCGGTCGCGTCGGCTTGAGGGTGCGTCGGCTGATCGGAACGCTGTAGGTGTCCGCGTCGGGGTGACGGCGGATCTGGAAGCCGATCTGCGCCTGCAGGTTGCGGGCGCTCAGTAACTGTTGACGACGCTTGGCCACGAGCTCGGGGACCGCGGCGCGGATCTGCTCGTTGTGGCGCTCGATATCCTGCCGCGACCAGGCCAGGTGCTTCTCGATCTTGTCCAGCTGCTCGTCGAGCGCCGCGCGGACCTGGGCGGGATCGTCGGAGGGCCCGTCCACCACCAGGACGAGCTCGTTCTCACGAAGGCTCAGCACTCGCGGCGGATTGAGGGTGGACTGGTTCGCCCTGAGCTGGAAGATCACCTGCTCGCCGTCGAAGGGCACTACCAGCTCGAGCCGGGTGATGCGGCGGGAGTACTGCTCGCCGAAATCCCGGAACTCCTGCACGACCTCAGTCGGTTCGGGCATCGATGCTTGATCGCGCATCAACGTCGGGCAGCGAACCGAGCCCCAGTCAACGAGCCTGTCGACGACGTCGTCGACAGGCGTCTTCAGGACGTCGTCCGGATGCCAATTCTCGAAGTCGGCTGCCATCTTCCGAGCGGTCTCGGTGAGGCTCTCACTGAGGTGACCCTTTGAGAAGAGCAGAACATCCACCTTCCCATATTGGCCTAGAAGTCGGACATATCGACCGAGCCCACGCCGGGTGGCGGCCCCGTCGAGCGCGGAGGTCCGTCAGCGCGGGGTGGGCAGGCCGGCGTCGGCCATGCGGCCGTAGAGGGCCTTGACCTGGCTGGTGGTGCTGAACGGGGCAAGTCGGCGGCCGACGTCGGCGAGGTAGGCGGCGCTGCGCACCGAGCGAACGGTGTCGGTCATCCGGACCGCCGTTGTCGCGATGTGGCAGGCCTCGTCGACGCGGCGCTGGTCGGCCAGGGTTGAGGCGAGCAGAGCTGTGTTGAACAGCCGGCCGCGTTCGTAGCCGTCGCTCATCTCCAGGGATCGGCGGGCGAACAGCTCGGCCTCGCGGGGCATGCCGAGGTCGCGGAAGGTGTGGGCGAACTTGGCGGCGAGGTAGGCGTGGTCGAAGTAGCCCAGCCAGTCCGGACTGTCGTCGGCGTCGGCGGCGTTGAAGGCGGCCTCGGCGTCGCGCAGTGCGCGCAGGCTGGCCTGTTTGTCGCCCTGCAGCGCGTGGCCGTGGGCTTCCATGACAGCAGCTTCGGCCTGCAG
>JBOHER010000486.1:0-9421 GCA_050701115.1 Haloechinothrix sp.
CGTCGCGCTGCCGGCCGAGTTGCCAGACCTGGCCGACTACGTCGACCTCGCAATCGTCGGCGGATACCCCCCGGTGGTCGGCACAACCGGGGCAGCGCGCCGACTGTGGCTGGACAGCTACGTCGAGCAGCTCGTGCTGCGCGACGTCCCGGAAATCGGCGAGATCCGAGACGCCGCGGCCCTGCGCCGGCTGGTACACGCACTGATCGAGAGCACGGGCACGTTGACCGCCGACACCGAACTGGCAGCGACGGCCGATATGAACGTCAAAACCGTCCGCCGGCAGGAACGCCCCTGCAAGACCTGCGGATCGTCACGTCGCTACCCGCCTGGCACACCAACCGGCTCAGCAGGCTGATCAAGCAGCGCAAGCGGTACGCCATCGACACCGGCCTCGTCACCGCGCTGCTGGAAACCGACGCCACAGCCGTACTGACGCACGGCGATCTGCTCGGTCGAATTCTGGAGACCTTTGTTCTCGCCCAGTTGCGCCCGCTACTTGACGTCGCCGAACGCCGAGTAAGGGCACACCACCTGCGCCAGCAAGACGGCCGGCGCGAGATCGACGTCCTCCTCGAGGACGCCAACGGTCACCTCGTCGGCCTCGAAATCAAGGCATCGGCCGGCCCGTCCGCCGCCGACGCCCGCCACCTCAGCTGGCTCCGCAACCAGCTAGCCGACCGCTTCACCGCCGGCATCGTGCTACACACCGGCAAGGCCATTTATCCCCTCGACCGCAGGATCACCGCCGTCCCCATCGCGGCGCTGTGGGGATAAGTCACACGCACCGATTTCGGCACCAGGCAGACGATTCTGGTAACCACGGTCGGCGCAACCGGGCTGGTGCGCGGCGTGGGCAGGTTCGGCGGCAAGCGGAGGCCTGCTGGAACGCCTCACCGGCGATGTCGCCTCCTGCCTCGGTGAAGGTTCGCTCGAACCCTCCGACGGCTTCCTTGCCCGCCGCGTAGCCGATGAGGAAGGCGCTGTCACACTCCTTCGCCACGTGTGGCCCGGGGCCGCGGACACGTCGCCGTTGGCGAAGGGGGCGGCGCCACACATAGTCGGAGCTGGCTCGCCTTCTTCGCAGTCGACATCTCATCCTGGTTGCCTGTGGCTCGGCTCCCGCTCGGCACCGGCAAGTGATCGCCCACGCGGCTGAGTGGCTGCGGCTCCTAATGGGGTGACCCTCCTGGCCGCCCGAGGACTCTCATTCGTAAGACCAATGTGACCGAGCCGCCGATGACCTACCGTCGATCGCGTGCACCAAACCACGACATCGGCGGAAGGCCACCCGCTCGACGCGCGTTCTTGCTTGCATCGTGTCGCACTCGATCAGGGTGGTGACGATTCAGAACCAGGCCGTCCGCCGGCGGCTCGGATCTGAGCACGCTCGTGAGGCAGCGGACCTCGCAGCTGTCGAGGCCACGGCTCGCGAGGCACTCGCCGCGATGCGTCGACTCTTCGGCGTCCTCCGCAGCCCCGGTCACCCGCCGCTCGGCTGGGTCACGGTCTGGTGGGCGTCAGGGGACCGGCTCGCCGTCGACGAACTGGCTGTGACAAGGACCGCGCGGCCGAGCTGTGCCGCGCCCGGCTCACCCCACCGAGTTGGTTCGGCGCACACCGAAGCACGTAGGGTCGCGGCTATGTCGGACAAGCATGCGCGCAAAGGACGCCGGCGCAGGTCATCGACGAGACAGCGTGCCGGCCAGGCCGCGCGGCCGCACAACTCGCGGCTCGAACGGGCGGTCCCGCCCGACTTGGTCAGCGATGTGCGCCGAGCGATTTCCGCCGACCACCCAATAGATCTGCTTGCTCTCGTCAGCTCGGTGCTGGCCGTCGTCGACCCGCGAGGACGTAGTCCCTTCGCGCCTGACGATCAGCCGGAGTTCTCCCGGGCGGAACTTCTACAGTCGTTCCTCGACATGCCATCTCCGGAGACGTCAGCGCTGCTGGCCGTGATCGCGGAGATGACAGAGGAGGACCTGTTACGCGCCCGCATCCTCAAGGAGCTGGCGTCCCGGCCCTCCGTTCTGCAACGCTGGCTTGCCGGCTTGTCGGAGGTCGTCGTCTACCGGACCGTGGAGATTGTGCACGTCCTCGGGGACGGCGACAACATCATGCTCGGCGCGCGACTGCCCGACGGGCACGAGCTGACGTGTGTCGTGTACATCGATCACAATCTCGGGTCGCTCGTCAAAGACGCCTTCGTCGTCCCCGAGGCACTCGCGGAGGTGATCGCATTGATGCGATCCAACGCAGACGTCGACACCAGCTGGCGGGAGTTGGACCCCGCAGCAGCGCGGGCACGGGTGCGCGCGGCGATCGACGTGGCAGCGATGACTGTGCCGCCGTTCGAGACCGAGACCTGGCCGGCCTGCCGCGCGCTGGTGGAGTGGCTGAACGCGTTGCTGCCCGAAGGCGGCACCGGGTATCAGCGCCCGGAGTGGGACAGCACCATGCTGACGGCTCTGTCGGAGCAATTCTTCGCATCGGCGCACGGCGCCGAGCTCGATGATCACGAGCACCGCACACTGCTCGATTCGGTGCTGTGGTTCGGCACCGACTACGGCCCTGGCGACCCACTGCGGTGGAGCCCGGTCAGCGTGGAGATCCTGCTGGTCGACTGGGTCCCCCGCAAGGTTGTCGCTGACCCGACCTACCTTGCGAAGGCACCCCGGCTGCTGCGCGCATTCATCCGGTTCTGTCATGCCGAGCGCGGCATCCGCGCATCACTGACGACGGAGACCTTGCTGGCGGTGGACCACTGGGAGCCCGAGTATCAGCGGATCATCCGTTCCCCGCGCCCGCAGGGTCCAGCAGCGCTGCTCGCCGCGCCCGGCGCCATCGATCCCGACGAAGACTGGTCCCTGGACGACGACGAGCTGGACACAGTCGAGGAGATCATGCTGGACGTGCTACGGCGCGCGGTCGGAGGCGCAGATCAGCTCGACAAGCTCGATGAGCTACCGCTACCGGACGAGAATATCGAGTGGGAAGCGATCCCCGACGACATCCGCGATCGAGTCAGCGAGGTACTCACCCTGCTGGACCGATGCTGCGACGAACTGCTCAACCAGGAATACCGCACATCGTGCAGGCGGCTACTCGCCCGGGCCGCGACTGGAGACCCTGAGGTCTTCCGCCGGCGCGGTCGCGTCGATACCGCGGCGGCCGCGATCGCCTGGATCAGCGGTGGCGCCAACGACCTCTTCCGCAGCTATGGCCAAGCCCCCCGCATGCTCGTCAAGGACCTGATGGGCCACTTCGGACTGAAGCAGAGCAGCATTTCCTCGCGGGCGAAAACGATCCTGCGTGCGGGCGGGTTCGATGCGGACCAGTACGGGAGCATCGAGCTAGGCTCGCCGGACTACCTGACCTCTGCCCGCAGGCGCGACATTATCGAACTCCGCGACCGGTACCGCGCGGCCATCGACGGGTAGCCCGGGGCGACCTGGTGAGGGCCTGGCCGGACACAACGCCTGGAAGGCACACTGACTGATGTGTCGCCAGCCTCGTGGGTGCTGCACGTCGATCTCGATCAGTTCATCGCGGCGGTCGAGGTGCTGCGTCGTCCCGAATTGCGGGGCAAGCCGGTGGTCGTCGGTGGAGCGGGCGACCCCACCCAGCGCGCTGTGGTCGCCACAGCCTCCTACGAGGCCAGGAAGTTCGGCATCCAGTCCGGCATGCCTATGCGCACAGCGGCGAAGCGTTGCCCGGACGCGATCTTCCTGCCGAGCGATCATGCAGCCTACGACGCGGCCTCGGCACGAGTGATGGCAACGCTGCGGGAGTTCGACCTGCCGGTCGAGGTGCTCGGGTGGGATGAGGCTTTCCTCGCGGTGCAGGCGGACGATCCGGAAGCGGTGGCCGGCGAGATTCAGCGGAAAGTGCTGGCCAACACCGAACTGTCCTGCTCGGTCGGCATCGGCGACAACCGGCTGCGCGCCAAGCTGGCCACCGGGTTCGCGAAGCCGGCGGGCATCTTCCGGTTGACACTGCAGAACTGGTACGAGGTGATGGCCGACCGGCCCACCGACGCGCTGTGGGGCATCGGCAGCAAAACCGCGAAGAAACTCGCCGACATCGGCCTGTCCACGGTGGCTCAGCTCGCCGCAGCTGATCCTGCCGAACTGGCCGCTCGGTTGGGGCCGACCATGGGGCCCTGGTACCGGCACCTGGCCCGCGGCCGCGGATCGAGCGAGGTGGTCAGCACTCCGTACGTGCCACGCTCGCGAAGCCGGGAAACCACCTTCCAGCAGGATCTCACCGACTGGTCAGCGATCCGGCGCGAAGTCGAGACGCTGGCCAAGCGGGTCGCCGAGGACGTGGTCGCCGAGGGCCGGCCGGCGACCAGGGTGGCTGTCAAGGTGCGATTCGCACCGTTTCACACCCAGACCCGCAGCATGACGCTGGCGAGGCCGACGGACGAGGCCAGCACCATCGCGCAGGCCGCGCTGGCGGTGCTGGACCGCTTCGAGCAGACCCGTCCGGTACGCCTACTCGGTGTGCGCGCGGAGTTCACTCGGTCGTGATCGGGTGCCATCCTTGATGCATGTGCCGAAACATCAGGGTCCTGCACAACTTCGAACCGCCTGCCACCGACGACGAGATCTACGCGTCTGCGCTGCAATACGTCAGGAAGGTCAGCGGCTCAACGAAGCCGTCAGCGGCCAACGCCGAGGCCTTCGACGCAGCGGTGCACGCGGTAGCCGATGCCACCCGCATCCTGCTGGACAGCATGGTGACCACGGCCGCACCGAAAAGCCGTGCGGTCGAGGCTGCCAAGGCCAGGGCTCGCGCCGCCGAGCGGTACGGGACACAACACGCGTGACCTCACCCGGCGTGCATATGTCGACAGATGCACCCCACCAGGAATCACGCACCACTCGGCGGCTTATCGCACACAGTCGTGCCAGGATGGCGTCCATGACGACGAAGCTGTGCCTGGCCCAGGATGCGGACGCCGACGACCTGCTCTCCGACGAACCCCTTGCCCTGCTCGTCGGTATGTTGCTGGATCAGCAGGTTGCCATGGAGGTCGCCTTCGCCGGGCCGAAGAAGCTCGCCGACCGGCTCGGCGGCTTCGACACCCAGACGATCGCCAACACCGACCCCGAGGCGTTCGCGGCGGCCTGCGCCGAGAAGCCCGCCGTGCACCGCTTCCCCGGTTCGATGGCCAAGCGGATCCAGACGCTGGGCCACTACCTCATCGAACACTACGACGGCGATGTGACCGCGCTGTGGACCAGCGGTGACCCAGACGGCGCCGAGGTACTGCGCAGGCTCAAGGCGCTGCCCGGGTTCGGCGAGCAGAAAGCCAAGATCTTCCTCGCCCTGCTCGGCAAGCAGCTCGGCGTCCAGCCGGACGGCTGGCGCGAGGCAGCAGGTGCCTACGGCGAAGAAGGCTCCCGCCGATCGATCGCCGATGTGGTCGATCCAGGGACGCTGCGGGAAGTCCGCGAGTTCAAGAAGGCGGCCAAGGCAGCGGCGCAGAACTAGCACGAGTTGGCCATCGCCGTCGCCGAGTTGGCAACCGTTGACCCGACAGGGCTGGCCCACGAACACGCCGCGGACCGCCAACTCGGCGCCGCGGACCGCCAACTCGGCGCCGCGGTGCACCTTCACCCGTGCGGAGTCGAGCGGTCACGCTAAGTTGAAGGCGTCGTCGTGACCGTACCTTCATCAAGGAGCCCGCCCCATGCCAGGAGTGGAAGAGATCCGCGCGGGGATCGCCCTCGCCAATGAGAGGGCTTCCGCCAGCATCGCCGCCCTCCAGCAAGCCGCCCAGTCGCTGGAGGAAGCGCAGCTGTCGCTGTCCCAGGCGACCACCGGCAGCACCCAGGAAGAGGTGAACCAGGCACACGGACTGCTCGCCGAGGCCATCCAGAGCATCACCGGCACACAGAGCACGATCCAGGCATGCATGTCCTCCGCCGACGCCTACTCCGCGCGGCTGTAGCGGGCGATGTCGCTCGAAGCGCTGCGCCAACTGCTCGCCTCGGTCAACTCACGAATCGCCGACGCGCGCGCACACTGTGCGCTGGCAAAGAGCCTGCTCGAGGAGTCTCGGCGGGCAATCGTCGAACCGCAGGGGAAGGCAGAACCCTGGCTGCCTACGCACCTGGTGCACGCCCTTGAGCAGATCGACAACCAGACTGGCAGGCTGGCCGGCGTGAGCGAACTGCTGAACCGATACCAGGCGAGGCTGTAGATCGTGATCGGTAAGAGGGCCAACGAGCAACGGGGCAAGGTGGTGGCCGCGCTCGACGAGCTGCGGCACCGGATCGGGCTCGCCCTCGGCGCGGCGCGTAACGCCCGCGAGTCGGCCGAGGTGAACCGGGCCAAGCTGGAGCTCGAGCAGCTGATCGTGCGGGCCGGGATGGACCGGGCCGGCGAGCTCCCACAGGTCGCCGAACGCGGGCACGAGCCTGCGACCGCGGAGGTGCTCGCCTGGTTGGGCTCGGTCCGCACCCAGTTCTACGGTGAGTGGTCGGATGGGCCGAACCGGCTTCGGGAGCTGGTCGGGGCGAGCGCTCCCGGCCCGGCCGGCCGCCCTCCCGGTGAGTGGTTGGGCCGGGTGGGAGCGGCCAGCGGTGTGCGGTCACCCGAGTTGTGGCGGATCGGTTCGTCCACAGTGGACGGTTCCGCTGCTGGACGCACATCGGGCGTGCCCCTTTCCTTCGATGTCGCGGTGCCGCTGCTCGACGAGTCCCACCTGTCGATCACCTCGGCGCCGAAGACCCGCGAGCGGGTGGACGCGCTGGTGGAGAACCTGCTGATGCGCGTGCTGAGCACCTATCAGCCGGGCGCGGTCCGGGTGCACCTCTGGGACATCGGCCAGCTCACCGCCGTGCTGCCCAACTTCTACGCGCTGAGCAGGACCTCCGCGCTGACCGTGCATGACCCCACTCGGCTGGTCGACCTGCTCGACGAACTGGCCGGGCACATCCGGCGGATTCACGCAGGCACCATGCAGGCGGGCTACACCTCGCTGCGCGCCACGCGAAAGGCAGCGGGCAAGCTCGTCGAACCGTGGCGGATCGCGGTGCTCTACGGCAACGGCGAGAATCTGCAGCAGGAGCAGTTGCGCGACCTCAAGCGGGTGGCCGGCAGCGCGTTGGAGGCAGGCATCTCGCTGATCCTGGTGGACGTACCGACCGTGCTCGGCGGCTCGGTGGAGACGATCAGCCTGATCGACGAGCGGCGGGCGACCAGCAGCATGACGGGCACCGACGTGGTGGTCGACCTCGATCCCCCGTTACCTGCGGGGCAGGTCGTCACGGCCGCCGGCCGGATCGCCGAGGCGCTGGTCGCCAAACAGGGCGGTCCACGTTCGTTCGCCGACCTGCTCCCGGCCGAGTTCGGCCGGGAGCGCTCCGCCCGCGAACTGCGCGCACCCGTGGGCTTTTCCGAGGGCGAGCCGGTCGATGTGGTCATCGGGGATGCCAGCCCGCATGCCCTGATCGGCGGGCCGAGTGGCTCGGGCAAGACCAACTTCCTGTATGCGCTCCTGGGCGGCCTCACCGCGCGCTACTCCCCCAACGAACTCGCGCTGTATCTGCTCGACTTCAAGGAGGGGGTGTCCTTCGCCGGCCTCGCCCCCGGCAGGAAGGACGCCAGCTGGCTGCCGCACGCCCGGCTGGTCGGGGTCAACGTGAACACCGACCGGGAGTTCGGTCTGGCGCTACTGCGCTTTCTCGCCGATGAACTGCGTCGGCGTTCGGCCGCAGCCAAGGAGCATGAGGTGACCAATCTCGCCGAGCTGCGCGAGGCCGATCCGGAAGGGCACTGGCCGCGCATCGTCGCGGTGATCGACGAGTTCCAGTATCTGTTCGCCGGTCGGGACACGGTGACCGCACTGGCCACCGCGCTGCTCGAGGACATCGCGCGCAGGGGGCGCTCCCAAGGCATCCACCTGGTGCTGGCCAGCCAGGATGTCGCGGGCATCGAGGCGTTCTGGGGCAAGCCGGCGATCTTCGAGCAGTGCACGCTGCGCATCGCGATGCCCAAGGCCCGCCGGGTGCTCGCTGAGACCAACCAGGCTGCCGTCGCGGCTCCCCGCTGGCACGCGGTGATCAACCATGATTCCGGTGTGGCGCATGGAAACCGGTTGGCGCATATTCCTGATGCCAGTGCCAACGGCGTGTTCGGCAACCTGCAGCGACAGTTGTGGGAAGGCTATGCCAACTCGCACCAGCAGCCCAGGCTGTTCGACGGCGCGCACGCTCCCCTGCTGACCGACTCCCCCGCGTTCGGCGAACTGCTGCCCGGTGCACGCCCGCGGGCGCTCGTCGGCCAGTCGATCGACGTCGCCGACATCGCCCGCGGGGTCGAGATGCCCAGCGCGCCGGGCCGCAACCTCGCGGTTTTGGGAACAAGTACGAAGGACGCGGTGTCCATTCTGGACTCCGCCGCGCGATCCCTTGCCAGACAGCACCGACCAGGCGAGGTGGAGTTCTTGCTGACCTGCCTGGTGGATGACTGCACCCCTGCGGTGGCGGATTTGGCCGACTGGCTGGGCGCCGAGGGCCACAAGGTTGAACTAATGTCCGCTGGCGAGTTGTCCGAACGATTCGGCACGTTGGCGGGCGAGCTGTCCGAAGTGGACTCGGCCAGGTTCGTCCTTGGCTACGGGATGGACGCCGCCCTGCCCGCACTCGAGCAGAAGGCAGCCGGCCAGCAGAGCGGACTCGACCACCTGCGGACGCTGCTCAAGCAGGGGCCTGCCAACCGCCTGCACTTGCTGGGCTGGTGGCGCATCGTCGCGCGGTTGAAGGACACCCTCGGTTTCGGCGGCACCGACGACATCGGCGCCTGGGCCGCGCTGGACGTCCAGGGCAACGAGCTCAGCCCGTTCTGTGCCGGTCAGGTCGTGCACTGGTCCCCACGGCCAGGGCGCGCGCTGTTCTTCGATCGCACCACGCATAGCGCTCCCGAAGTGCTGATCCCGTTTCACCGACCGGATCTCGGGGAGGCCGAGCGTGCGTGATGAACCGACCGCGGCCGTACGGTACAAGGAGATCATCGGTCTTGCCCGCAAAGCGGCCAACGACCTGCGGGCGTGGGAACTGGCGCGGGCCGAGGAACTGGAGTCGGCCATCGCGGCGGCCGGGGCGGAGGTGGCCACGGCCGCCGAGCGCGAGGAACGCGCCGCGGCGCAGGCGAACCGCTGGTGGCGAATGGCCGGGGACAACGTGTCCCGGCTGTCCTGGCTGGAGGTCGGCGCACCGCCCGAGCCGGCAGGCTCGGCGCGCGGGGAATGGCTGGACCGCTACACCGAGGATGTCCGGCCCGCCTACCACGAACTGACGCAGGCCATCTTCAAACTCGGCTGGCGCGCCAGGTAGGGGTGCGGTGCACACCGTCGGGGCGGCTCCCTCTGACACCCGGCAGGCGAGCTGAAGGTGGCCTTTGGTGCCGC
>JBOHER010000487.1:0-7202 GCA_050701115.1 Haloechinothrix sp.
GCCTCGCCCAGGCCCCGCTCCAGCAGGCGGATCCGCCGGCTCAACGGTGACTGAGCCATGTGTGCCCGGGCGGCCGCGCGACCGAAGTGCAGCTCTTCGGCGACCGCGACGAAGAGGGCGGGGTGACGAAGCTCCACGAACGGCATTGTCCATCGCCGCACCACGACCGCGACGTGACCGCACCCGCAACGACGGTGCACCGGCCGACCCCGGTGACGTCGAACAGCGGCTACGGGCCGAGGAGCGACGCCGGGACGGCCGCGGTGCCGTCCGGACGGCGGTACGCGTACGGGCCGGTGGTGACGACTACGGCATCGAGGAGGTCGTCGCCAAGTCGGCCGCGCAGCCAGTGCAGGTGTTTGACGTCACGGTCATCGATGGTCGCTGCGAGTTTGATCTCAAGGGCGACTGCCCGCCTATCGGCCCGCTCGACGATCAGGTCGACCTCGTGGTCGCCGTTGCGGGTGCGCAGATGGTGCACGGTCGGCGTGACCACGGTCTACGTCACCCATGACCAGGTCGAAGCGATGACCATGGGCGACCGGGTAGCGGTACTCAAGGACGGCGTGCTGCAGCAGTGCGACACCCCACTGGGGCTGTACCGGCGTCCGGCCAACGCCTTCGTCGCGGGGTTCATTGGCTCACCGTCGATGAACATCCGCGAGTTCGAGGTGATCAACGGTCACGCCCGGATCGGCGGGTTGGACGTTCCACTGTCCCGGGATGTCCTCGCCGACCTCACCCGCGAGGGCGCCAACCGTGTGCTGCTCGGATTCCGGCCCGAATCGGTCGACGTGGTCGGAGCAGGCGAGGGCTTACCGGTCAGCGTGCGCCTTGTCGAGGAACTCGGCGCCGACGCCTACCTCTACGGCAATATCGCAGGCGCGGAACACTCGGACGCACCGGACATCGTCACCCGCATCGATCCGTCCGGTCCCCCGCGCGTCGGCGAGACGGTGTACCTGCGTGTACGGGCCGGACAGGCGCACGCCTTCTCAGCGAAGTGTGGCCGACGTCTCGGCGATCGAGCGGCCTGACGATGACCTCCCGGCCAGCTGATTCACGCAGCCCATCACCCGATGATCTCGTGCGGATCGCCCTGGACGCGGGCGAGGCCGCAGGCAGGCTGCTGCTGGCCCGGCAGCACGGAATCCGGCAGGCCGCGACGAAGTCGAGCCCGACCGACCCGGTCACCGACGCGGACCGGGCCGCCGAGCACCAGGTGGTCGAGGTCATCCACGGGAAACGCCCGGACGACACGATCCTGGCCGAGGAAGGGACGGAACTGGCCGGAACCAGTGGTCTGCGCTGGGTGATCGACCCGCTCGACGGCACGGTCAACTACCTCTACCAGCGGCCCGGGTGGGCGGTCAGCATCGCCGTCGAGGATGCCACCGGGCCGCTGGTCGGCGTCGTGGTCGACCCGATGGCGGGCGAGACGTTCCACGCCGTGCGCGGTCGTGGTGCCTACCGCGATCGCGAACGGCTCCGGGTTAACGATCCGGTGTCCGCGCGGATGGCGCTCGTTGGCACCGGCTTTTCCTACCGGCCGGAGTCCCGCCACCGGCAGAGCCAACTGCTCGCCGGGCTGCTCCCCGCCGTGCGCGACATCCGCCGATCGGGAACCTGCGCGGGCGATCGCTGCGCGCTCGCGGCGGGTCGCCTGGACACCTTCATCGAGGATGAACTCTCGCCCTGGGACTGGGCGGCAGGAGCGCTCATCGCCCGCGAAGCAGGCGCTACCGTCACCCCGGTACGCGCCACCGAACACAAGCCGGGGCTGATGGCAGCCGGGCCGGCACTGCACACGGAACTGCACACGCTCATCGAACACCTGACCGAGATTGGCACCGAAAACAAGAAAACCACCTGATAACAGGCGGTTTTCCACAATGGAGCCGGCAAGGGGACTCGAACCCCTGACCTGCTGTTTACAAGACAGCTGCTCTACCAGCTGAGCTATACCGGCACGGGCGGCGATACCCGCCTCGCTTACATCGTAGGCAGGCCCGCTACCCCGCCCGATTTCACCCTCTGAGCGAGTCGCCGAGCAACCGTGATGGACAGCACTTTCCAACCGTGCAACGGTCGAAGGAGCTGGGCCGATGCTCTCCGGGAATCCTTGAGGGAGGTGGACGGTGAAGATCCGGCCGCGCGGCAGGGGCGCAAGCTTCCGCAGGCGAGCATGGCAGGTCTTGGAAGCTCCGGCCGAGGCGGCGGTGAACGGCCGACTCGGAGACCGGACCCATCGTGGCGGGCCCGAACCGCGCCGCGCATGGGGCATTCTCGAGGCCCCACTCGGTGAAACGCCCAGCACCGAGCCGGACAAGGCGATGGGGCCCGCACTGCTCGACGACGCGACGGTCAACTTCGTGCTCGATCTCGCGTTGCGCATCGGTGAGGTGCAGATGGCCACCGGTGCTGGCGCCTCCGACGTCACCGCGACCATCATCGCCGTGACCGGCGCGCTCGGCCTGCCGCACTGCGAAGTCGACGTCATCTACACCTCGATCACCGTGAGCTGCCACCGGGGCAGCGAGATGACCCCGGTGACCTCGCTGCGCGTCGTGCGTTCCCGCAGCTTGGACTACAGCAGACTGTCCTCGGTCGAACAGCTGATCAAGCAGATCACCCGCGGCCAGATCAGCGCCGAGGAGGCATACACCCAACTGCAGCGGATCTCCGGCGCACCACATCCCTACCCGCGCTGGGTCGCCACCCTTGCCCTCGGCGGGATGGCTGCCTCGGTCACCGTCCTCATCGACGGCGGGCTGATGACCGCGGTGCTGGCGTTCTTCGTCAGCGCCGTGATCGACCGGGTTGGCCGGTTCCTCAACCGCTATGCCCTGCCCATCTTCTTCCAGCAAGCCGTCGGCGGGTTCATCGCGACACTCGCGGGCATGGCCGCGGTGAGCAGCGGGCTGTTCAGTTTCGACAAGCCCAGCCTCGTCGTTGCCGCGGCGATCACCGTGCTGCTGTCCGGACTCGGCACGGTATCCGCCGTGCAGGATGCGATCACCGGATACAACGTCACCGCTGCGGGCCGATCGATGGAGGTCGCGCTGCTGTCGGCCGGCCTGATCTCGGGTGCCGTGATCGCCCTGCAGGTGGCCGTTTCACTCGGGTTCCCGCGCACCCCACTGCCCGATCTGCCCGCGCCGAGCGCGCTCAACCTGCCGGTGGTGATCCTCGCCGGTGCCGCAACCGCCGGTTTCTTCGCGCTGGCCAGCTACTCGTGGATCCGGCCGTTGCTGGTCGCCGCGGTGGCAGGTGCGGTGGGCGCGGGCGGGTATGGCGCGCTCGGCGTCATCGGGATCGACCCGATCGCGGCGTCGGCGGTCGCTGCCACGGTCGTCGGCTTCGGCGGCGGCCTGATGTCCCGCAGGCTGAAGGTGACCCCGCTGGTCGTCGCGGTCTCCGGGATCACCCCGCTGCTGCCCGGCCTTTCCACCTACCGGGGTCTCTACGAACTCGGCGTCCAGCCGGTCGGCGAGATCACCACGTTGATGCAGGCGATCGCGATCGGCCTCGCCCTCGCCGCAGGTGTCGTGCTGGGCGAATACCTCGCCCAGCCGGTGCGTTCCAAGCTCGGCAGGCTCGAGCGCAGGATGGCAGGTCCCCGGATGGCTGGGCCGTTGCGGCCATCTCGCAGGCGACTCGAGTAAGCCCAGACGGCCCCTGAAACGGCTAACCTCGATGGTGCGCCACGATCCAACACGCAGGGAGCCCCGACGTGAGCGAACCGGACTTCATCGTGGTGGCCAACCGGCTGCCCGTCGACCTCGAACGCGCGGAAGACGGGGCGCAACGCTGGACGCAGAGCCCCGGTGGCCTGGTGTCCGCGCTCGAGCCCTTTCTCCGATCACGCAAGGGAGCCTGGGTGGGCTGGCCGGGCGTGCCCGACGTAGAAGTCGACGAGTTCGAAGACGACGGCCTCGTGTTGCACCCGGTTTCGCTGAGTTCGGCCGACATCCGCGACTACTACGAGGGCTTCTCCAACGCCACGCTGTGGCCGCTCTACCACGACGTTGTGCAGCGGCCGGTGTTCGATCGCGGCTGGTGGGAGGCCTACGTCCGGGTCAACCAGCGCTTCGCTGAGGAGTGCGCCAAAGTCGCCGCGCAGGGCGCGACCGTGTGGGTGCAGGACTATCAGCTCCAGCTGGTGCCGTCCATGCTGCGCGAACTGCGGCCCGACCTGAGGATCGGTTTCTTCCTGCACATTCCGTTCCCGCCGGTCGAGTTGTTCATGCAGATGCCCTGGCGCGCGGAGATCGTGCGCGGCCTCATCGGCGCCGACCTGGTCGGCTTCCACCGGCCGGGTGGCGCACAGAACTTCCTGTGGCTGGCGCGACAGTTGGTCAGCCTCGAACCGAGCAAGGGTGCGGTCGGGGTGCGGTCCCGTCCGGGTCATGTGCAGGTCGGCGACCGCACGGTGCGGGTCGGCGCCTTCCCCATCTCGATCGACTCGGCGCGCCTGGACGAGCTGGCCAAAACGCCCGAGGTGATCGCCCGGGCCGCGGAGATCCGGGCGTCGCTCGGCAACCCCCGTACGGTGCTGCTCGGCGTCGACCGGCTCGACTACACCAAGGGCATCGACCTGCGATTGCAGGCGCTGCACGAGTTGCTGCAGGACGGCCTGGTCAATCCGGCCGACGTAGCCTTCGTCCAGTTGGCCACCCCGAGCCGGGAACGTGTCGAGCATTACCAGCGGATGCGCGGTGATATCGAGCGCGTTGTCAGCCGGATCAACGGTGAGTTCGGGCGCGTCGGCCACCCCGTCGTGCACTACCTGCACCAGTCGGTCAACCGCCGGGAACTGGCCGCGTTCTTCCGCGCGGCCGACGTCATGGTGGTCACGCCCTTGCGCGATGGGATGAACCTCGTGTGCAAGGAATACGTCGCATGCCGGGTAGACCAGGACGGCGCGCTCGTGTTGTCCGAATTCGCGGGTGCCGCCGCGGAGCTGACCAGCGCTTTCCTGGTCAACCCCCATGACCTTGACGGGGTGAAGAGCGCACTCGAGGCAGCTATTACCCTTGACCCAGCCGAGGGTCGTCGCAGGATGCGCGCCCTTCGCCGTCAGGTGCTGACACATGACGTCGACCGGTGGGCTCGATCGTTCCTCGAAGCGCTCGGGTCGTAGTCCGGAAGGCACGCAGCGAAAACCACCTCCCGACCCGGACACCCTGGAGGGGCGTTTGACCGCCGAGTCCCTACCCGCCGAAGTGCGACGAGCGATCGTGAACGTCGCGCGCACCCCGCGCCTGCTCGTCGCCTGCGACTACGACGGAACACTGGCTCCGATCGTGGAGAACCCCGACGCGGCCCGGCCAACGCCCGAGTCGGTGGGCGCGCTGCGCTCGCTGGCCGGCCTGCACGAGACCACCACCGCGGTGATCTCCGGTCGCGCCCTGCGTGACCTCGCCACGCTGTCGCGACTGCCCGCCGAGGTGCATCTGGTCGGCAGCCACGGTTCGGAGTTCGACATCGGCTTCGTGCACGAACTTGACGCGGCGGCCCGCGAACTGCACCGCAAGGTGGAGGTCGAACTGGACAAGTTGGTCGACGGTGTGCCCGGGGTGTCGCTGGAGATAAAGCCGGCCAGCATCGCCGTCCACGTGCGTCGCGCATCGGAGGAGGACGGCAAACGGGTACTCGACGCGGTCCACGACGGGCCCTGCACGTGGGCTCGGGTAACCGTCACCGACGGCAAGGAGGTCGTGGAACTTGCCGTCGTGCCCACCGACAAGGGGCGCGCACTGGACACCCTCCGCCACCAGGTGGGCGCCACCGCCGCGATGTTCCTCGGCGACGACGTTACCGACGAGAAGGTCTTCGCCCGGCTGTCCGGACCCGATCTCGGGGTCAAGGTCGGCGAGGGCGACAGCCTGGCCATCTACCGCGTGGCCGACACGGTGGACGTGGCGACTGTGCTGGCGTTCGCCCTTGAGGAACGGCAGAACTGGCTCTACGGAGAGCAGGCACCGCCGATCGAGCGGATCACCTTGCTGGCCAACGAGCGTTCGGTTGCCCTGGTGACCCCCGACGCCCGGCTGACCTGGATGTGCCACCCGGGCCCGGATGCCCCCGCGGTGTTCGCCGACCTGCTCGGCGGGCAAGGCGCAGGGCACTTCTCCATCAGCCCGCACCGCAACGGTCTGCCGCTCGGGCAGCGTTACCTGCCCAACACGATGACGGTGGAGACTCGGTGGTCCCGCCTGCTGGTGACCGACTACCTGGAGCCGCAGTTAACCCCGCAACGCACCGATCTGGTGCGCGTTATCTCCGGGGAGGCCGAGGCGAAGGTGGTCTTCTCCCCGCGTCCTGAGTTCGGCGGTGTCCCGGTGCGACTGCTTCCGGAGGACGACGGACTGCGGGTGCTCGGTACCTCCGAACCCATCGTTCTGCGCGCCCCCGGGGTGCGATGGGAGATCACCTCCGACGGCCTGCACGACACAGCAAGCGCCCTGGTGCAACCGACGCCTGCGCGACCCATCGTGCTCGAACTTCGTTGCGGCGCCACCGATCTCGGCTGGCACGAGCTGTCCGAAGTGGACAGGCGGGCGCGCGCAGGCGAGTACTGGAGTTCGTGGGCCACCACGCTGAAGCTGCCGTCGGTCGAGTCCGAACTGGTCGGCCGATCTGCGCTGACCCTGCGTGGGCTCGTCGACACGGAGACCGGCGGCGTGCTTGCGGCCGCAACGACCTCGCTGCCGGAAGAGATCGGCGGGGTACGGAACTGGGACTACCGGTACTGCTGGATCCGCGACGCCGCGATGACCGTGCGCGAATTGGTCGCGCTCGGCTCCACCGCCGAGGCCGAGGGGTACCTGCGCTGGCTACACAAGGTACTGGCGACGCTGGCAGGTCCCGAGCGCCTGCACCCGCTGTACACGCTGTCGGGAACCCAGATCGGCGCCGAGGCGGTCATCGATTCGCTGCCGGGCTTCGCTGGATCCCGGCCCGTGCGGGTCGGCAACCTGGCCAATCACCAGGTGCAGTTGGACGTCTTCGGTCCCGTGGTGGAACTCGTCGTCGCGCTGGCCCAGACCCGAGGCGAACTGCGCGACAAGGACTGGGAGATGGTCGGCGCTATGGCCGAAGCCGTCGATCGCCGCTGGTTCGAACCCGACCACGGCATCTGGGAGGAGCGCCACGTGCCCCGGCACCGGGTGCACTCCCGGGTGATGTGCTGGGTGACC
>JBOHER010000488.1:0-5083 GCA_050701115.1 Haloechinothrix sp.
GGCAATGCCTGCTTGTCGGACACCGTCTGCACCGGCTGGCGCCGGTTCTGCGGATCGGGGTGAGGCGCGACCCCGACGGCGTGTTCTCGGCGCACTCCTGGCTCGAGTTCCAGGGGAGGACACTCGACCCCACAGCGTCGGAGTTCGCAGCCCTCGGCTCGGCCGGTCGCTGAGGTCGCCATGGAGCACTGGTACCGCGATCACGGCCTGCTCATCCGCAGTGAGGTCGCACTCGCCCTGCGGCCAGGCCGATGTGCGTCGGGTACACCGGACCTTGTCCTGCGCCGTGGGGCCGAGCGGACGGTACCGGCCGAGGACCCGCCCGGTAGCAGGCTCGCCAGGCTGTGCGGCCCGGACGGTCTGCTCCGCTACAGCCTCGGCAGGAGTCGGGACCGCACCGTCCTCCGTTATCCCGGCGTGTGCGATTTCGCCGGGGACCCTGACCTGACCGACGTCACCGTGCACCTGCATCCCGGGGCCGACCGGGAGCTGATCCCGGTGCTCGCCGGGGGAGCCCTGATAGCCGTGCACCTCAAGCTGCGTCACGAGCTGGTGCTGCATGCCAGCGCCGTGCAGCTGGATGGCGGCGCCTTGGCGTTCGTCGGCGCGTCAGGGATGGGCAAGTCGACCCTTGCGGCGTTGCTGGCTACGGGGGGCCGTGCGCTGGTGACCGACGACGTGATGCGGGTGGACATGACCGACGGTATGGTTGTGCGCGTCCACCCGGGAGGCACGGAGACCAGGTTGCGCCAGAGCGCGCGGCAGCTCGCCGACACGGCTCCGTCCGATGCCGTTCGCCCCACCGCGGACGGACGGCTCGCATTGCGGCCGCGCACCCGTGCGGACACGTTGTTGCCGCTCACAGCGTGCGTGGTTCCGCTGCCCAGCCGTCGTGCCGTGCACCTGTCGGTAGCGCGGCTTCCACATGGTCGAGCCTTACGCAGAATGATCCAGTTTCCGCGCCTGGTCGGCTGGTGCGATCCGGTCTCCGCTTCCGGTGAGTTCCAGGCACTCGCCGACCTCGTCGAACGGGTGCCGATCTTCGAGGCGACGGTGCCGTGGGGGCCCCCGTTTCGGGCGGAGATCGTCTCCGGGCTCCTGGATGCGGTCGTGGGCCAGAATCAGCGGTAGGCGGAAGACTGCAACCGGTACAGCTCGGCGTACTGCCCGGCCCTGGCAATCAGCTCGTCATGCGTGCCGTGTTCCACAATCCGGCCGTCGTCCATGACGTAGATCCGGTCGGCCAAGCGCGTGCTGGAGAACCGATGGGAGATCAGCAACGCGGCTCGGCCGCCCAGCACCGCGCGCACATCGGCGAACAGCTCGTGCTCGGCTCGCGGATCGAGTGCGGCTGTCGGTTCGTCCAGCACCACCAGCGCTGTGTCCCGGTACAGCGCCCTCGCCAGCGCCACCCGCTGCCACTGGCCGCCGGAGATGTCCACGCCCTCGTCAAGATCCCGGCCGAGCATCGTGTCGACGCCCTCAGGTAGCTCGCGCGCCGTGTCGAGGACACCGGCCCGCCGAGACGCCTCGATGACCGCGTCCTCGCTGACCGGCCGGTCCCCGTCGCTGATGACGATGTTGTCGCGCAGGCTCATCTGGTAGCGCACGAAGTCCTGGAAGATCACACTTACCGATGCCCGCACGTCCGGTGCCGGAACGGCGGCACCGTCCCACTGCCGGGACCCGGTCGCGGGCTCGTAGAGGCCGGCCACGATCTTGGCGAGAGTGGTCTTGCCGGAGCCGTTCTCGCCGACCAGCGCTACCACCTCGCCCGCGCGGATCTCGATGTCAACTGAGTCGACCGCCGGGCGTTCCTGCTCGGGGTAGCGGAAGCTCACTTCGTGGAGTGCGATCCGGTCGGTCAGCGGTCGTTTCCGGCCCGGTGGCGGCGCCGGGGGACCGGAGGCCACGAAACGGTCCAGGTCGGCGAGGAACGGGGCCGACTCGAGCAGACCGCCGACCGAGGTGAACATGGTGCTCAGCTGCCCGGACAGCAGTCGCACCGCGATCGCTGCCGCGCCGGCCTCGGGCAGATCGATCCGCCCCTGGCGCACCAGCTCGACGATCGCGAGCAGGGCGGCGGTGAGCGCAACCGCGACTCCGATGGTGGTCAGGGCAGCGATCAGTTGACGGCGGCGGACCTGGGTGCGCAGCTCGGAGGTCACCTCGCGGTTGACGATGCGGTGCCGCTCCCGCAATGGGGCGGTTGAGTTGAACGCCCGGAGTTCCGCGGCGAAGGGCCGCTGCGTCAGCAGTTGCCGGAGGTAGTTCCGGCGGCGGTAGAACGCCGTCAGCCGGTGCGCGAAGGCGAACTCGGTGCGGCTGGCCCACCTGGCCAGCAGCACCGCGGGCAGTCCTGCGGCGAGCAGGATGGGCACCAGCAGCGGCTCGACCCCGACCAGCACGGCGGACAAGGTGACCACCCCGAGCATGCCGCCGGTGAGCCCCAGGACTGCCGTAGTGACCATGAACGGGCGGGTCAGCGCGTTCTGCTGGACCCGCTCGAGCTCAGTGGCGAATCCGGTCGATTCGTAGGTGACCAGGTCGGCGCGTGCGGTCGTGTCCAGCAACCGGTCCCAGACGCGTTGCGATACCCGCTCGCCGAGGAACCGGTGCTGCTGCGTCTGCAGCGCACCGACCGAACCCGTGAGTGCGGTCATGAACGCCAGTGCGAGTAGGGCGGGCGTCAGACCGATGGATGCTTGGTCGGGCGTCAGGAGTGCATCGAAGGTGAGCTTGCCTGCCGCGACCACGCCAAGGGCCGCGAGCGCGCCGACGATCTGGAGGGAGGCCGCGGTGATCGTGCCCAGCCGGTCGGCGCGAACGACCTCCCGTGCCGCCGCCGCGATGAGCCGAGGCGTGGCCGCCGAGGTTTTCGCGATCCGGGAGAGGCGCACTGACAAATCGTAACCGGTGATGCGCGCGTGATTGGGCGATTACGACTCGCGTTCGGAGTAACCGGATCGACTTAATGAGCGACATGTCGTCGAGAGGCCTTCGGCCTCGCAGTATTGGCCGACCTCGAAAGGGGGTGAGAGATGAAGAAGGAGTATGTCACCCCCGCCGTGGAGGATCTCGGCTCGCTTCACGAGCTGACGCAGGGGCAGTCGACTGGCGATAGCCTCGACGCTGATTTCAGCGCTGGCACGCCCTTCGGCGACCTGACGTTCTCGTAGCGGGCGTCGTGTTGCTGGGGCTCGGGCACGCCCGGGCCCCAGTGACGCGATCGGGTTCTTCCGGCAAGCATGTCTCGAGCCCTGCTTCGTCGTTCACGAGAGTAGTGCTGAATGCGGCTGCGCTACCGTGTCTCTAATCCGATAGTTCTCGGTCATGTATCTCGATATCCGGGGCGATGACATGCCAGCCCGTGCCGTTCGGGCACTGGAACTTCGAGTGACATCTCCCGAAGACCCAGGCCGGTGGGCCGCCCGACGGGAAGCCGCTCATTCGCCGCCGTACCGGTGGTCATGGCAGCGCCTCGCCGTCGATCACCTCAGGCTGTGCGGAAACCACCCGGCGGCCTGCTCGCCGGGCAAACTCTGCACTCAGGGCTGCGAGCTCGTCGGCAAGGTACGCGGCTCTGCTGGCCGGCAACGTCCCGTCGGCGATCTCGAAGACCAGATCGGTGCTGAGGTGATTCAGGTTCCGAAGCCGGGAGCAGAGTGCGAGGTCCTCCTCAAGCACCGCCCTCACCGTCCGGGTCGACTCGATGCTGACCGATTGCCATCCGGTTCATGCTCGGACCGCCTGGCAGGCTCGCCGGGCGAGGGTGACGGCGAGCGGAAGCTCGGACGGCGCGGGCCGGTCAGCACAGCCAGTGGCCCTCACCGGTCGCCAGGATCGCAACGGGCTGCATCGCGGCGATGAGGCTGTGCGCGACCACATCCCCGAGCGTCTTCGGCATGATGAGCGCGTCAACCGTGTCGCCCGTGGCAACCGTGACTCGCGTGCCTCGCTCGTCAATTATCGCTGGCCAACCCATCTGTTGATACGCGGCGCAGGCGTCGGCGAGGATCATGCGGTCCCGCGACGCGTCCTGGCGTGGGATACCTGCCGCTGGCTGACCCTTCTGGGTCGGCCGCGGCACCGTTGTGGTCGACGCAGATGTCTGCATCGGGGTCCTCCATGCTGGGTGTGGGCATCCCCAAGTGGCCCTCGAAGCATTGGATTCAGGACACGCGGCCCGCAATGCTGCGTCGCCCAGGTGGCATCTGGCCGACTGCGAATGGCATACCCGCGACGGCTATCGCCGAGTTGATGTCAGGGGTGGAGGATGGCAGACCTCGGACTGAAGCTCGTCCAGTTCAACGAATTGTGGTGACCAGACGCCCAGTACTGGCAAGAGAGGAGGGACCTCGCGACGGATCCGCCCGATTATGACGATGCGTTCAGGCGGGTTCTACTCAACTGCTGGCAGAGCTGTGTAGCCGAGCGTAAGGCATTCGAGATCGGCGAGGGCGCCGGCGGGCACATCCACGTTATGGCAGATGCCCGCACATTCGAGCGAGTTCGGCCGCGCTCACCGGAGCCTCGGTCAACCTGCCCGCCGGGTCGAGGCGGGTCAGCAACGTGATCGCGTCGCCTTCATCCAGTACCGGCAGCCCGACGGGACACACGTTGTCCAAGGTGGTCAGCATCGCCGCCGACGGGACGCCGGACCACGTGCTCGCCGACGAGGTGATCCGTCGATCGGTGGCGGGATAGCGTCATGGCTCTCGACGTCGTCGACCTCCAGGTCACCATCCAGCGCGCGGCTGGTGGGCGAAACGGCGCAGGCAAGACGACGACGCTGCGCGCGATCATGGGCCTGGCCCGAGCGGGTCCGGACGGGTGCTCCTCGACGGGGAGGACCTGCTGCGGCGTAAGCCCTACACCCGCGCGGCCATGGGCGTGGGTTACCTGCCCGAGGACCGGCGGCTCGTCCCGCAGCTGTCTGTCGAGGAGAACCTGCTGGTGCCGATCTGGGCCAACAACCTGTCCGACGGCCGTTCGCGGCTGGAGCGGGTCTACGACCGGATGCCGTTCGTCGCCCGGTTCAAGGAGCGCCCCGCGGCCCAGTTGAGCGGAGGTCAGCAGAAGC
>JBOHER010000489.1:0-11326 GCA_050701115.1 Haloechinothrix sp.
CGAAGTCGCCGACGGGTCCGAAGTGGTTGTCGGCGGTGTTGAGTAGCCAGCCGCCGAACCTGGTGCCGTTGGGCTGCATCATCGGCACCGAGATCGTGCTCCCGGACCGCTTCATGATGCCGATACCCCACGGGCTGGTCACCACCATCCCATCTCGACCACCACCGTCGAAGTCGCCGACGGGTCCGAAGTGGTTGTCGGCGGTGTTGAGTAGCCAGCCACCGAACCTCGTCCCGTTGGGTGCCATCATCGGCGCCGTCATCGTGCCGCCCGACAGCCGCAGGATGCCAAGACCCCAGGGGCTGGTGACCACCGTTTCCGCACGTCCGTCGCCACCGAAACTGCCGACGGGTCCGAAATAGTTGTCTGCGGTGTTGAGTAGCCAGCCGCCGAATCGGGTGCCGTTGGGTGCCATCATCGGCGCGGTCATCGTGCCGCCGGACGGCTTCAGCACGCCCAGTCCCCACGGGCTGGTCACCAGGACCTCGGCCCGCCGGTCGCCGTCGAAATCGGCCAGTGGACAGAGCTGATTGTCGTGCGTGTTGAGTAGCCAGCCGCCGAATCGGGTGCCGTTGGGCGCCATCATCGTCGGCGTCACCGTGCTGCCGGACAACTTCAGGATGCCCACCCCCCACGGGCTGGTCACCAACAGTTCCGCGTAGCCGTCACCGTCCACATCACCGGTGCGGATCGCGAGCCTGCTAGCCGCCGAAATGAGGTGTCGCAGATCAGGCCGGTTGCCGACGCGCTGGGTGCGCGGACGTCCTGCGGTGTCCTGTTGCGGGGATCCGGTCTGGCGCAGAAGTCGCCGAGAGCGATCCGGTGTCACCCGTAGCGAGCCCCGGCCGCGGAACACGCCCTGCACACAGGCCAGGGCGCCGACCACGATCGGCGACGCACTCGAGGTGCCGGAGAACCCGTCGGTATACCAGAGGTCCTGGTTGGACCCACCTTGACGATCGCCGTACCCCGTGGTGGTGACACCCTCTCCCCAGCCCTGGGCGTCGACGCGCGCCCCGTAGTTGGAGAAGTCGCACCGTGAGCGGTCGGTACCCCAGTCGCCGCCGAACTGATTGGGTGGGGGAGCGCCCGCGCCCACCATGACCGCGCCGGGGTTGGCGTTAGCCGGGTTGAATGGGTTGCGCCAGTTGGCCGGGAAGCCGGCGGGGCGCGTGTCGTAGACCGGGTCGTCGAGATTCTGGAAACCGTTGCCCGCTGCCTCGACCACGATGATGCCCTTGCGCACCGCGTACTGGATGGCCGCGAAGTCATCCGGCCACCACTCGATCGCGATGAACCCGAACTGACCCCGTCTCGGGGTCGGCGTGTTCGGTCCGGCCCGGTGGATCTCCAGCAAGATGATGTCGCCCGCGCGCAGCCGGTCTGCGGCGGCACGAATCGCCTGGGCACTGGACTGGTCGTTGAAGGAGGATGCCGCGATCCAGGCGTCGGGTGCGATACCGGTGATGCCGTAGGTGTTGACGTCGCCGCTGATCTCGCCGACGACGGCGGTGCCGTGGTTGAGTTCCCGCAGGCCGCCCCCTGAGGTCCCGGCGATCACGCCACCCTGGTTCTGGGTGAGGTCTTCATGGGTGAACCGCCACGCCCACTCGCAGTCGATCACTCGGGCACCTGCGCCGCGTCCGCCTGCCCTGGTCCAGGCGAAGCGCGCGTCGATGCCGGTCGGAGCCGCATTGAGGTAGCCCTGGCTCACAGTGAAGTCGGGAGTTGCCGCGGGCGCCTCGACCTCGCTGGGCAGCATGGTGTTGAGCAGCAACGGCGGCTCAGCTCCCGCTGGAGACTCCGGCGCCAGCGTGGGTAACTCGGCGGCGGGTTTGACGTAGGCGGCCTCGACGAGTTCGTCGGAGCGGAGCTGTTCAGCGAGCTCCTCCAGCCGGTCCTCTGCTGCGTCCACGTGGTAGAAGAGTGTGAGATCCGCAAACGCTTCCTCGCCCTCCGCTTTGGTCAGGGCGTCCGTAGCGGCTCGGACCTCGTCCTCGGTTGCGCCGAACAGCGGTCGCATGCTGGCGTCGCCTCGCGAGAGCAGCGTGGACAGTGAGCTGACGTCGGCACCCGCCGCTGACGTCAGCCCGTCTCCGCCCGACCGCAATGCGGCGTCCGGTTTGGCGATCACGACCAGTTCGGGTCGGCCTGCTCCTGGGGTCAGCCCGCCGTTTCCTTGCTGTGCCCCGTCGTGTGGGTTGGTCATTGTCGCCTTCTCCTCTCAGGGAAGCGCGTCGTCAGCCTTGGCATAGGCCGCGTCGACCTCTGCGCACCGCAGGAGGTGGTCGATGACGGCAGGGGCGGAGGACTGCGCGACGCGCGTGATCGCGAACTTCGCGAGCTGGGGGTCGGGCGTGCCTGGGTGCATCGGTTCGAGGGTGACACCGGCCTTTTCCTCAATGGACAGGCGTGCTCCGGTATCCACCGTCGCGACCCGTTCGCTGAACTGGACGATGATCTCGACGGTCGGTTCGCTGGTGTCCGGTGGCGGCATCGGTCTCACTTCGACGCATTTCAGCGGGGCGATGCTCCGCTGCCAAGAACGCGCCCTGACAGTGATGTCGCAACGGGTGTGGGAACGGTTACAGGGTGAGTCGATTCACATTGCCGGCCTTATTACCCTTCAGTAGCGCCACGATGAGGTGCCCACGTTCCGTGCGTGCCCGCCGTTGTCGCCGCAGGGAAACCCCGCCTTTGAGCCGCAGGCATCACTGATCCTGCATCGCATCGCTGGAGACCGAGAAGAAGGAGACGCCGGTGAACACCGCGGTCCCATCCGACACGCTGTCTCGACTTGGCAACCTGATGGTCTGGCTCGGGGGCGGCAACTGGCGGGACATCGACGACCATGCCGAGCGTTCCACCTACCAGTCAGCCGGATTCTTCGTGCTGCTCAACGCGATCATCGCGTGGGGCGTGGCCACCTTCGCGGTCGCCGGGCTGACTCAGGTGAGCCCATGGGCGGCACTGCCGTTCACCCTCGTCTGTGGCCTGCTGGTAGGCGCGTTCGGTCGGATCCTCGCGACCGCGGTGGTCGAGCCGGGTCGGCGACGGGTGATGGGGGATGGTGCCCGTGCCGGGGTAGCGGTGCTGATCGGGCTCGTGGTCGGCGAGATGGCCGCGTTGGCCATCTTCACCGGTCCGATCAACCGTGAGCTCAACGATCAGGTCGACGCCGCCCGCGCGTCGGTGGCCGCCAGCGACCGGGGACGGCAGCTGGAGAGCCTGCGGGTAGACCGGGCCAGAGTGGACGAGCGGGTGGCCGCGGCCGAGAAGCGCCGCGATGCGGCGCAGGTCGTCGCCCGCTGCGAGTACAACCCGACGTCGGAGTGCCCGTCGGAGCGGATCACCGGGGATTCGGGCGACGGCCGGGAGACCAACCTGGCCGAAGTCGCGCTGGCCAAGGCCGAGGCCGACCTGGACGCTGCTCGCGCCGAGCGCGAGCAGGAGGCACCCCGGCTTGACCAGGCGATCGACCGAGTTGACGGGCAACTGGACGGCGATCGCGACCGGGCGGAGGCACTTGCCCGCGCTGATACCGGCCTGGATGCCCGGTGGCGGGCCATGCACACCTATACCACCGACAATCCGGTCGCGATGGTGCTGCGGATGGGGATTGTCGGGTTCTTCGTGCTGCTCAACCTGCTGCCGCTGCTGCTGCGAATCTGGCGTGGGCAGACCGACCAGGATCGGCGTATCGCCGCCCGCAGGCTCCGTAACCGGGCCGAGGAGGAGGCCGACACTGCGATCGCGCTCAAGCGGGCGGAGGTCAGGGTCACCCGCGAGCTGCGCATGCTCGAGGCTCCGCTGGTGCACGCCGAGGTGGTATCCGATGAGGAGCGGCGGGGGCAAACTCGGGATCGGCCCGCCCTGCCGGTTGGTCGGCAGGTTTCGCCGGAGGGCGACAACCTGCCGGTGCCGGCCGGTGATCGTGCGGTGCAGGCGCATCGGTCCGGTCCGCTCGCTGCTCTTCCCGGTCCGCTGCCGCAGGTGGCCAGGGTGTTCGGTGGCTTGGTGCGGCCGCTGGTGCCTTCGCCGGTGATCAAGCTCGCCGAGAACGCGCAGAAGCCGGTGCGGGTCGCCCGAACGTTGCTGGAAGAGGTCGAGGAGTTCCAGTTCTCGGTGCTGCGCAAGCGCAAGGTCACCCTGACCGAGGAGAAGCCGGAGAACGCGGTCTCCAAGCCCGAGGACGGCGAGCAGGCGTTGCGGCGCAGCGCGGTGGCCAGCAGGATCCTGGACTCGACCGCCGATACCGCGGGAGCGCTCGAGGCCGACCGGCGATCGGATCGTGCACTGTCCGCCGCCGAGCAGCGCGCCCGCCGCGAGCTCCCTCTCGGCGAGACCGTCCCCGAACTGCCCCATGCCGAGCGCTCAGAGTTGCCCCCTGGCCCCGCCGAGCAGTAGCGCCCCGCCCCCCTCGTGAGTGCTGAAGGTTGCCGGAGAAACAACTTTCACTCACGAGGCGGCTGCACCACGGTCGTGTGACAGGGGCAACTGACCTGATCGCTACGAGCTACTTAGGTTTGGGTTACCTAATACGGTAGGGTCCTCCTTCATTGGACGTAGGAGGTACGCGGTGACCGGGAGCGATGTCCGCCTGGTGGCGGCACGGCTCGACGTCGGGCACGGCAGGCGGCGCGTGCTCGCCGACGTGGACCTGTCCCTTCATGCCGGCGAGGTCACGGTCCTGGTCGGACCCAACGGTTGCGGTAAATCCACCCTGCTGCGCACCGTCGCCGGCCTGCTGCCCGCGCTCGGCGGCACGGTGCACATCGACGACGTCCCGCTCGGCTCGCTGTCCCGGCGGGCACTGTCCCAACGACTGGCTTTCCTGCCGCAGGCGTCGCACGTGCCCGCCGGGGTCACGGTGCGGGAGCTGGTGCGGCATGGCAGGTACGCCCACCGTGGGGCCTTCGCCCGGCACACCAGTGAGGACCTGGAGTCGATCAACTGGGCGCTGTCGGTCACCGATGCGGCGCCGTTATCCGACAAACGACTCGACGAACTCTCCGGCGGCGAACGGCAGCGCGCATGGCTGGCCACGGTGCTCGCGCAGCGGGCAGGCATTCTGCTCCTCGATGAGCCGACCACCTACCTCGACCTGCGGCACCAGTTCGAGGTGCTCGACGTGGTCCGCAAGCTCGCGCGGGACCACGGGATCGCCTGCGGGGTGGTAGTGCACGACCTGATGCACGCGGCGGCCTACGCGGACACGGTGGTCGTCATCGCCGAGGGAGCCGTCGTGCAGGCGGGACCGCCGATCGACGTGCTCACCTCGGATTCCATCGACCGCGCGTTCGGGCTCAGGGTCCGTGTCATGCGGGACCCCGAGAGTGGGTACCTCGCCTGCTTCCCGCAACGGTCGGGCGCGGCCGCGAGCTGAGAAATCATTCCTGAAATGCCCCGATGAACAAGGAGAACCTTTGATGAAGAGCCTCGTGCGTGCGCTGATGACGGGCGGAACCGCCGTCGCGCTCACCCTCGCGGTGGCCGGTTGCGGCTCTGGCACCGTCGCCGATCCTGGAGCCGATGACACCACCGCGTTGTCCGGCAAGCTCAGCATCGACACCGCCAAGGGGCCCGTCGAACTGGACCAGCCCGCGACCAAGGTCGTCTCGCTCGAGTGGTCCTACACCGAGGAGTTGCTCGCGCTCGGCGTCACCCCGGTGGGCGTGGCCGACAGCGAGAGCTACGGCAACTGGGTCTCGGCCGAGGGTTCGGACCTTCCCGAGGGCGTCACCGATGTGGGTTCGCGTCAGGAGCCGAGCATCGAGCAGATCAGGTCTCTCCAGCCGGACCTGATCGTCTCGGACAAGGATCGCCTCACCGCGAACTTCGACCAGCTCAATGAGATCGCGCCCGTGGTGGCCTTCGACCCGACCGCCAAGCCGCAGCTGGAGACCATGCAGAAGAACTTCGTCGAGCTGGCCACTGCCGTCGGTAAGCAGGACAAGGCCAAGGAGGTCCTCGGTAACCTCGACGCGAAGGTAGCCGACGTCAAGGGTCGGCTGGACGAGGCGGGCAAGGCGGGCGGCACGTTCGCGCTCGCCCAGGGCTACACCTCTGAGGGCACGCCCGGCATCCGCATGTTCACCAGCGACTCGTTCGCGGCTGCGCTGATCGAGTCGGTCGGCTTGACGAACGGTTGGACCGGCCAGCCCGACGCGTGGGGTATGACCACCGTCGGCGTGGAGGGCCTGACCAAGGTCGCCGAGGACGCGTCGTTCCTGTACGTCGCACTCAAGGCGGACGACCCGTTCGCCGGCGCGCTGGCGAAGAATTCCGTGTGGCAGGACCTGCCGTTCGTCAAGGATGACAAGGTGCGCGCGCTCGACCCGGGCACCTGGGTCTTTGGTGGACCACTTTCGGCCATGCAGATTCTCGACGAGACCGCCAAGGCCATGACTGCCTGATGCTCAAGGGCAAGCGTCAGCCGCTGCGCCGCCTGCCGGCACTGCTGGTGGGCGGCACGGTGTCGTTGATGTTGGGCACGATAGTCGTCGTGCACCTCGGACTTGGTGCATCGGGCGTCGGGGTCGGCGACATCCTCAGCCTGCTCGCGGGCAACGCCGATTCGAACACCGAGGCCGTGCTGAGGGGCAGCAGGCTGCCGCGCACCCTGGCCGGCCTGGTCACCGGCATCGCACTCGGCGTGTCCGGAACCCTCATCCAGGGCGCTACCCGCAACCCGCTTGCCGCACCGGACACCCTCGGGATCAACGCCGGTGCCTACCTCGCGGTGGTCTCGGTCGCCTTCACCGGATTCAACGTCGGGCTGCTCGGCGGCGGGGGAGTGGCGTTCCTCGGCGGGCTGCTCGCGATGCTGGTGGTGTATCTGCTTACCGTCGGCGGGGTGCTGACCCCGGGCAGGGTGCTACTCGCGGGCGCGACGGTGATGCTCGCCGGGATGGCAGCCGCGGAGTTCCTGCAGATCCTCGACGAGAACTCGACGCGGGGCCTGTACTTCTGGGGTCAGGGCTCGTTGCTGCAGACCGGGCTCGACCGGCCGCTGATCATCGGTGCGGTTGTGTTGTGCGCCGCGCTGCCGGCCCCGCTGCTCGCCCGACCGCTCGACCTGATCGCGCTCGGCGACGAGACCGCGGAGTCGCTCGGGGTACGGGTCAATCGGATTCGGGCCGCCGCGCTGCTGCTGGCGGTGCTGCTCGCGGCGGCTGCGGTAACCGTGGCAGGACCGGTCGCCTTCGTCGGCTTGATCGCTCCGGTCGCGGTGCGGCTGATGGGCATCAACGCGCACGCCGCGCGACTGCCCCTGGCCGGTCTGATTGCCGCCACCCTCGTGCTGGCCGCCGATGCGGCCGCCCAGTTGGCGCTGCCGCCATCGGCAGGCTATGGCGAACTGCCCGTCGGCGTGGTGACCGCGTTGATCGGCGGGCCCGTTTTCGTCCTGCTGGCCAGCAAGGTGACCACCGGAGACGCCGACGTCGGAGCCGCCGTCGTCGCGGGTGCGCCCCGCCGGGCGCACGGGTATCTGATCGCGGTCGTCATCGGCTTGCTCGCGCTCGGCGTGGCGATGGTGATCGGATTGCGGATCGGGGATGTCGACGTCAGCTGGCAGCAGCTCGGCGCGGTGCTCGCCGGTGCGGGGGACCCGATGAGCGAGGCCGTTGTGCGCTACCGGGTGCCGCGCATCCTGGTCGCCGCGGTCGCGGGCGCCTGCCTGGCGGTCGCCGGAGCTGCGGTGCAGTCGGTGGTGCGCAATCCGTTGGCCGAACCAGGCCTGATCGGCGTGACCCAAGGCGCCGCAGTGGGGGCGGTGCTGGTCATCCTGATCATTCCGGCTGCTCCCGCGGTGGCCCTTCCGCTGTCCGCGGCAGCAGGTGGCCTGGGCGCCCTCGGACTGGTGGTGCTGATCGCCCGGCAGCGCGCCGGGCTCGATCCCACCAGGGTGGTGCTGGTCGGGCTGGGCTGCGCCTTCACCCTTCAGGCGCTGGTGCACATGATGGTGGTCGGCGCGCAGATGAACCTGTCGGCCGCGCTGACCTGGCTGTCCGGCAGCACTTATGCCAGGGACCTGCCGGTGCTCGCGTGGTTCATCGCACCGGTCGCGGTGGCCGTGCTGCTGGTGCTCCTCGCCCGGCCGGTGGACCTGCTGGCGTTCGGTGACGATCTGCCTCGCGCATTCGGCCTGTCGCTTGCCCGTGCTCGGCTGCTCGTGCTCGGCGGTGCGGCCGTGCTCGCGGCCGGTACCGCGGCCGCGATCGGCACGGTGGGTTTCGTCGGCCTGGTTGCTCCGCACCTGGCGCGGCGCATCGTGGGTAGCGGCACGGCCCGGCTGGTTCCGATGGCCGCCCTGCTCGGCGCGGTGCTCGTGGTCGGCGCCGACGCGCTCGGACGCGCTCTGCTGGCGCCGGTGGAGATTCCGGTCGGTGTGGTGACCGCGCTGCTCGGCGCGCCCTACCTGATCTGGTTGCTGCGCAGGACGGAGTCGAGCACCGCGCGACTGACGCGCCGACCGCGGAGACAACGAGTGCGACCTGCGCCAGAGAGTGGACGCCAGTAAAGCAAGGCTGCCCTAATTAGGCAACCCTTACTTTCGAGACCAAGGTCACCCCGAAGCACTAACTCAGGTAGACCTAACTTAGGTTAGGGTTACCTCTGCCTACGGTGTGGACTCGGTCGCCGGGAGGCGACAACGCGCTCAGCGTGCGAGACCACCGGCAACTGAGGATGCGGCCCCGCCGCACGATTGGACGGTCATGGCAGAAGGACTTCGGCGCGAGGCAACCGCGATAGCACGCGTAGATCCCCGAAGTGCGGGCGAACAACGCCTGGGATCACGCTGCGAGACGCCGATCTACGACCTCGTCGGCGTGGGCTTCGGACCGTCGAATCTCTCGCTGGCGATAGCGTTGGCCGACCACAATGCCGAGGTCAACGCCCGAGGTGGGCGGGCTCGAGGAGAGATCGTCACCGCGCACTTCCTGGAACGCCAGCCCCAGTTCGGCTGGCATCGGGGCATGCTGATCGACGACGCGACCATGCAGGTGTCGTTCCTCAAGGACCTCGTGACCCTGCGCAATCCGGCCAGCAGGTACAGCTTCCTGTCCTATCTGCACAGCAAGGGCAGGTTGATCGACTTCATCAACCACAAGAACCTCTTCCCGCTGCGGATCGAATTCCACGACTACTTCGAGTGGTGCGCCGCACAGGTCGACGACCAGGTCTCCTACGGGTACGAGGTGGTCGCGGTGCGCCCGGTATGCGAGGGCGACGAGGTCGTCTGCTTCGACGTTGTGGCAAGGACCGGCGCGTGTTCGGACGAGCCGATGGTGCTTCGGGCCCGGAACCTGATCATGGCTACCGGACTCAGTCCGAACCTGCCTGCGGGCATAGCTGCGGGCGACCGCGTGTGGCACAACAGCGACCTGCTGCACCGGATCGATTCGGTGGACGAGGACACCGCGCGGCGGTTCATTGTCATTGGCGCGGGGCAGAGCGCGGCGGAGACCACGGCCTTCCTGCACGAGCGGTTCAGGCGCGCAGAGGTGTGCTCTGTTTTCTCCCGCTTCGGATACAGCCCCTCCGACGACAGCCCGTTCGCCAACCGGATCTTCGACCCATCGGCGGTGGACGAGTTCTACGTGGCGCCGGAATCCATGCAGCAGAAGATCATGGATTACCACGCCAACACGAACTACTCGGTCGTCGACATCGATCTCATCGATGACCTGTATCGGCGGACCTATCGGGAGAAAGTGCTCGGTGTCGCGCGGCTGCGGTGGTTCAACGCATCGCGCCCGATGGCGGTCGTCGAGACCGACAACGCCGTGCAGGTCACCGTCGAGTCGATGACCAGCGGGGAAAGGACCGTGTTGGACGCTGACGTGGTGATCTGCGCGACGGGGTACCAGCCCGATGATTCCCTGCCCCTACTGGGAGATCTCGCCGGGCAGTGTCGCCGTGACGAGCGGGGCGGGCTCCGCGTCGAGCGGGACTACCGGGTGGTCACCGACGCGGAGATCCGTCCGGGCATATACCTGCAGGGCGGAGGAACCGAGCACACGCACGGCATCACCTCGTCGCTGCTGTCCAACAACGCGATCCGATCGGGCGAGATCCTCGAGTCGATTCTCCAGCGACGCTTGTCGACCACCGGTGAGCCGGTGTGGCCCGCGCACGCAGTCAGCGGATCGCCCACCTCCTGAGCCCGGCGTGCCAGCGCTTTCCGCGGCGAGGTGCCCGCACGCCTGTCGTTGTCCCTAGCCGCGCATCCCGAAAGGTAGTTCCATGTCACCCACTCCCACCCGAATGGCAGGGTTGCGCCTGCCCGCGTTGCTGCTTGCGCTGGTGTTATCGCTGGTGCTCGCAGCATGCGGCTCCGCGGACGAACCAGCGGCCGATGACGCAGCCGGCCAGCCGCAGGGCGCCTTCCCGATCAGCGTGCAGCATAAGTACGGCGCCACCGAGATCTCGTCGGAACCGAAGCGGGTTGTCACGCTCGGCCTCACCGATCAGGACGCGGCGCTGGCCCTGGATGTCAAGCCGGTCGGTGCCATTGACTGGTTCAAGGAGCGGCCGTACGGCAAGTGGCCGTGGGCCAAGGACCTGTGGGGAGCCGAAACACCCGAAATCGTCGGGGAGCGCGACGACTACAACATGGAGAAGATCGCCGCGCTCAAGCCCGATCTGATCCTCGCCGTGTACTCCGGCATGACGAAGGAGCAGTACGAGACGCTGTCGAAGATCGCCCCCGTGGTCGGCCAGGCCAAGGGACATGACGACTATGCGGCACCGTGGCAGGACATGACCCGGCAGGTCGGTAAGGCGCTCGGCAAGGCGGACGAGGTCGAGGAACTGATCTCGGCCATCATGGCGCGCTTCGAGGCCATACGCGAAGAGCACGCTGAGTTCGCCGAGCAAACATTGGTTGTGGCCGACAGTTTCGAGCCGGGCAAGTACACGGCGTTCACCAGTACAGACGCCAAGGCGATCTTCTTCTCCGAGCTTGGGTTCACGCTCTCGCCCGAGGTGGACAAGCTGGCCAAACAGGGTTGGAACGCCGCCGAGTTCAGCGCTGAGCGGCTTGATCTGCTCGACGTCGACCGACTCGTATGGGGTACCGCCAGCACGGAAGCCAATGAGCGAATCAAGGCCGAGCCGCTCTACAAGAAGCTCGATGTCGCCAAGGAGAACCGCGACTTGTTCGTTCCTTACCAGGACCCGGACATCGGCGCGGCGTTCTCGTTCAACACGGTGCTGAGCATTCCGTACGCCATCGACGAGATGCTGCCGTTGCTGACGGCCGACACCAAGTAACCGGTCACCACTACGCAGCAAGAGAAGGCGATTTGATCAATGTTCG
>JBOHER010000490.1:0-16089 GCA_050701115.1 Haloechinothrix sp.
TCCCGGCCGACGCCCTCGGCCCCCGTGGCCGCCAGGGATCACCGGGCAAGGTCACCCTGCCGCACGGTTGGCTGGACGACCCGGACGACCCATCGGTGCCCGAGGGCGCCGACGTGATGCACTCCGGCGGCTGAGCACGGGTCGCGGCAGGATACCCGCGATCACGTAAGACACTCGTCTCTACCGAGGGATTCTCGGCGCCGGATCCGGACACCGAAAGTGCCGGAAAAACCGAGCGCTGATCGGGTTGCCCGCCGTTCGAGTGATTCTCGTCTCTCCCCCGTCCCATCACCTCAAGATCCCGCTCTTATCCGACGACAACCTCAACGTGCGGGAGGCGAGCGCGGTGTCGCAAGGGCTGGACACAGGAGCGGGCTGGGTAGTCCCCAGCCAATTCGACGCGCGCCGGGAAACCTCCGGTTCCTTCGCCCTTGACCTGCCTACCCCGGGGGTCCTTGCCGCTCCGACAACCTTCCCCGCCGATCTGGTCGATCTGCATGAATCAATCGGCAAACTGCTGGCAGCGCAAGGGGAGTGGGAGCGGGCCTACTTCCACCTCGGTGCGGCCCTGCGGATCGCGCGCGATCACGAGTGCGGCACGTGGCGGGTGCCCGAGCAGTATCGACGCGAGGTCGACGCGCTGCGCCAGGCGCACGCCCGGGCCCTCGACGAGAGCCTGCGGGATTCCCTCACCGCCACCTACAACCGCCGCTATCTCGACCAGCAACTTGTCGCGCTGCTCGCCGAACAGTGCCACACCGGCGCGGGGGTGGCAGTTGCGCTGGTCGACCTCGACTTGTTCAAGCGGGTCAACGACACCTACGGCCACCTGCTGGGCGACCGTGTACTCCAGCGCGTGGTCGCGCTGTTGCAAGCCGACCTGCCCGAAGGCGCGTTCTGCGCACGCTACGGCGGCGAGGAGTTCGTGCTCGTCCTCCCCGACGTGGACGCGCGCACCGCGGTGACCACAGTGGAGCGAGCGCGGGCCCGGGTGGCACACCACCCCTGGAGCACGCTCGCCCCGGACCTGCAGGTGACGATCAGCGTCGGCCTGGTGCACCACGCCGCCGAGGACCGGCCGCTGGCCACCCGGGCCGACGCGGAGCGGCAGTTGCGCCGCGCCGACGACCTGCTCTACTCCGCGAAGCGGGCAGGCCGGAACGCCGTGGCGTACCGAACCAACGGCGCCATCCGCATCGCGGGCCTTGACGACAACTGCCGTTGACGGCAGCCCACCGCGAACTCCGACGAATTCTTACTCTGCGCACCCAACGCGGCAGACGTAGCAGGTAGCTACTCCGTTTACATCACCGTTTCGCGCGACCTGACGTCTTGTCGCGAGCAGAAATAGAACTCTGGGTAGAAATATCGCCGGATTGTGTCGCCACGATCGGGTGATATCCGTACGATAACGGTGCCCTGGCTCTACCCGATGCAGACCAGCGAGCACCACACCGATCACCGGATCCTCAGCGCGAGCAGCGCCGACATACTGCGGGGAGGCCTGAGTGCCAGACCACCCTCCTGCGTCCGGCCGCGGCCACCGCCCCGCCGACGCACGCTTCGATCGCGGCACGCCGCCTCGCCCCGCCCCGCCACGGCGTCGCCCGCCGGTACCGCCTCCCGCCCCGCAGCGGATGGCTCCACCTCCGGTGCGGCCCGGCGCGATGCCGCGCGACCCGCAAGCGGGCAGGCCTGCCACTGCCCCACCGACTCGCGCGACCGTGCGCGACCGCCCGTGGCGCCACGAACCCACCGAGATCATCGCCGCGGTCGACGCATCCACCGCCGACGGCGGCGAGGGCGAACAGGGGCCGCGCACCCGGCTGCAGAAGAAGCGGCAGCGCAAGCAGCGGCGCACGGTCACGGCCGCCAAGATCGTCGCGGTGACCTGCGCGGCCCTCGTCTTCATCGGGACCGGCGGCGCATGGGGCACAAAGGCTTGGTACAACTCGAAATTCACCGAAGTCGCCGCCCTTGACGAAAACTCAGCGGACATTCAGGACGCACCTGCCCAGTTGGGTGACGAAAACTTCTTGATCATCGGATCGGACTCCCGGGCCGGCGCCAAGTCGGGTGAGGGCATCGGAGACGCCGACGACATTCCCGGCGCACGCTCGGACACAGTGATGCTCGCCCACGTGCCCGCCGATCGGGCCCGCGCGGTCGTGGTGTCTTTCCCGCGTGATCTCGAGGTGGCCAGGCCGGACTGTGACCGGTGGGATCCGAAGTCCGGCGAGTACACCGGTCAGCTCGTGTCGGGCGCGAACCTGGTGAAGCTGACCGAGGTCTACTCCATCGGCGGTCCGAGGTGCGTCATCACACTCGTCCAGCAACTGACCGGGATGAAGCTGAACCACTTCGTCGGCATCGATTTCAACGGGTTCAAGGAGATGGTCGACGCGGTCGGCGGCGTCACGCTCACCGTTGATCAGCCGATCATCGACGGGGTACTCGGCGAGATCGCACCTGAAGCGGGCGAGTACACTTTCACTGGCACGAACGCTCTGCACTTCGTCCGGGCTCGACATGTCGTCGGCGACCCGACCTCCGATTACGGCCGCATCAAGCGGCAGCAAAAGTTCATTTCAGCATTGCTGGGCAAGACGATGTCGCGCGAGGTTCTGTTCGATCCGGCGAAACTTACTCGATTCGTGAACGCATTCGCGGCGGCCACGTTCGGCGAGAACGTGGGCGTCGACCAGTTACTCACCCTCGCCCAGTCGATGCAGGGACTGGGCACCGAGTACATCAGCTTCCTGACCGTGCCGACGGTCGGATACGCGAATGAACGCGGCAACGAGGTCCTGCTCGAGTCGCAGGCGGAGGACCTCTTCCGCACCCTGATCGACAACGATCCGCTGCCCGGCGCCGAGCCGGGCGCCGCACCCAGCGCGCAGGCACCCGAGCCGGAACCGGACGAGCCACCCGGCTGACCGCGCGACGCAAGGGGGAATGGACAACCTGGGTTCATTCCTCGTTAACCCCGCGATTCGGCATTCGAGTCGCGGGGGCCGTAAGGTGGTTCTATGCGCGAGGCTTATCACATTGAACTCGATCGGCTGGCCGAAAAGCTGGCAGCGATGTCGGGAATGGCCGCCACAGCAATGGAGCTGGCCACCAGGGCGTTGCTCGAAACCGACCTGGCCCTCGCCGAACAGGTGATCAGCGACGATCAGCTCCTCGATGATGCCCGGGCCGAGTGCGAGGAGCAGGCCTACCAGCTGATCGCCCTGCAGGCGCCGGTGGCCACCGACCTGCGGGCGGTGCTGGCGACCATCCATGCGGCGGAGAGCGTCGAACGGATGGGCGACCTCGCCCTGCATGTGGCGCGCACCGCCCGCCGCCGTCACCCGGAGCCGGTGCTCCCGCCGGAGGTCGTGCCGTACTTCGAGGAGATGGGCAAGGTCGATGTGAGCCTTGCCCGCAAGACCGAAGAGATCATCAAGAGCCGCGACGTCGAAGCGGCTCGTGCGCTCGACGCCGCGGACGATCAGGTGGACGACATCCACCGCCACCTGTTCACGGTGATCATGGATCGCGATTGGCCGCACGGTGTCGCGGCGGCTGTCGACACCACGCTGCTCGGCCGGTTCTACGAGCGGTACGCCGACCACGCCGTCTCGGTCGCCAACAGGATGATCTTCGTGGTCACCGGCAAGATGCCAGGCTACGGCAGCGACCAGGACCTCTGAGGTTACGAGCGCTCGTACTGCACGTCGGTGGCCTGGGTCCGGAATCCTAGTCGGCTGTACACCGCGACGGCTGGGGCGTTGTCGCCCTCCACATAGAGGACGACGTGCCGCAGCCCGAGCGCACGCAGGTGGGCGAGGCCGACCACGGTGAGCGCCGTGCCGACCCCACCGCCATGGACATCGGGATCGACGCCTACCACGTACACCTCCCCGACCTGCTCGCCGCCGAACGGATCGGCAGTTGGGTCGGGAGCGGGCGGGTGCACCTTCGTCCAGTGGAAGCCGAGCACGCGTCGCCCGGAGTGGGCGAGGAAGAATCCGCCGGGTTCGAACCAGTCCTCGCGTTCGCCGGCCAGCAGGTCATCGACGGTCATCGCGCCCTGCTCGGGGTGCCAGGAAAACGCTCGTGCATTGACCTCGATGACGGCGCGCTCGTCGATGCCCGGCTGGAAGGTCCGGATCCGCACACCCGGCGGCAACGCCGGCTGGTCGAGCGGTACCCCGGTGAGGTCGGCGTGCATCCGCAGCAACTCGCGCACCCGGATCAGCCCCGCCCGCTGGGCGATGATCGCCGCAGCTGGATGATCGCCGTGCGACCAGGCGCGCATGGTGCCGGAAGCGCGCTCGGTGATCTCGCCGAACAATGCGCTGCCGTGTCCATTGCCGCGATGCCCGGGATGCACGATCAGCTCGGCGACCTGCCTGCCGAAGACGTCCCCAGCCTCATCGAGATGGCCGTAGCCCACCAGGGTGTCGTCGACGCTGCCGAGCAGATGCGGCCCCGCGGCGAATTCCGATGGCAGCGGGCCCTTCGCGTCCACCTCGGGCCGACCATCGCGGGCCCTGGCGGCCAGCAGCAGGGCGCGTACCGCATCGACCTGCTCGGGGCTCAGCTCGTGCACCCACACCATCTTTAGCACACGCCCGACCCTACCCCGGGAAAAGTCGCCGCCGAATTCCCTTGGTGCGCGCGCTACTGAGCGGATAACGAGCGCAGCTCGTCATCAAGGGATGACGGGGCACCACCTGCCTTGGGGGGCGGCGGGCTCTGCAGCGACTTGCTCGGGCGCTCGAACTTGTAGCCCACGTTGCGCACCGTGCCGATCATCTGCTCATGCTCGGGACCCAGCTTGGCGCGCAGCCGCCGCACGTGCACGTCCACAGTGCGGGTGCCACCGAAGAAGTCGTAGCCCCAGACCTCCTGCAGCAACTGAGCGCGGGTGAACACCCGGCCCGCATGCTGGGCGAGGTACTTGAGCAGCTCGAACTCCTTGTAGGTCAGTTCGAGCGTGCGCTTGCGCAGCCGGGCGGTGTAGGTGGCCTCGTCGATCACCAGGTCGCCGACCCGCAGTTCGGCGTCGGCCTGCGACGGCGCGCCCTCCCGGGTGGTAGCCAACCGGAGCCGGGCGTCCACCTCGGCCGGGCCCGCGGTGGGCAGCAGGATGTCGTCGGTGCGCCACTCGGAGCTGACCGCGACCAGACCGCCCTCGCTGACGATCGCGACGACCGGGGTAGCGTCGTCCTCGCTGGCGCTCTTGAGCAGGCGGCAGAGGCTCTTCGCCGAGGCAAGATCCTGACGCGCGTCGACCAAGATCACATCGCGGTGACCGGCGTCGAGCAGAGCGGTAACCTCGGCCGCGCGGACTCGTACCGAGTGCGGGAGAAGGTCGAGTGCGGGCAGAACGGCGGACGCTTCGGACTCCGTAGTCAGCAACAACAGGTCCATGCTCATCGACGCACCGCCTCTGTCTCGTGGCCACCGCAGGCTCGGCAACAGCCGGTGCTAAGTGAGAATAGCGGGTGAACGTGCAGTTCACAGCAGTGTTGCTACCGGCGTCACACCATTGACCCAGACCGGTACAACACCGCTCACCTGCCGGAAACAAGCAGGAAACATCACTGGAGGGATGGAGCTCGGGTGGACAACGCTGTGCAGCGCAACAACCGACCAGGATCCGGTTCGGCTCGGCCGAGAAAGGGAAACGGGAGCAGGAAATTCGTCGTCTTCCTGGTGATCCTGGCCGGCGTCCTGGTGGCCGCGGACTTCGGGCTGGCCGCCGCCGCCGAGCATCAGGTCTCGCAGAAAGCGCGGGAACGGTTGCAGCTCACCGACGATCCCGCGGTGAACATCCACGGTTTTCCGTTCACCCTGCAGGCACTGCAGGGTGACTACCGACACATCAGCGTCTCCGCGCGGGGCATCCCGGTCGGTGACGTGCTCCGTGAGCTGGAGCTGGTCGCCGAGCTGCGGGATGTGCACGCCCCGCTGGAGGACGTGATCAACGGCGACACCTCGGCGATGGAAATCGGCACCCTGGAGGGTGCTGTCCGGATCAAGCAGTCCGACCTGGGGCGGGCGATCAACCTGCCCAACCTGAGCATCGAACCCGCACCGGAGGAATACGTGCGGTCCGGCGACGAGGAGGACAACCTCAGCGTCGAGGAACAGGAGGAACAGCAGGAAGCCGAGGACACCCACTTCTCGACCGCGGGCATCCGGATCGCGGCCGAGACCGACATCGCGGGAACAGAAGTCGAGGTCGTGGCGTTCGCCATTATCGAGCTGAGGTCTTCGGCCGTGCGCATTACGCCGGTGCGGCTCGAGTTCGGCCAGAACGAGCAGACAACGGTCGTTCCCGAACCGGTCCGGCAGGCGCTCTTCCCACAGTTCGAGACGACCATCAACCCGGGACAGCTTCCGTTTAACGTGAAGCCGACGGGAGTCGTCGTGGAGCGGGGCGCATTAGTCGTCAAGGGTGAAGCTCAGGACGTTACTTTCGCTAACGCGGGCGCCGGCTGACAAGCTCGAGGGTGGCGCGCGAGAGGAGACGAGATGACCGGCCTGTGGGTGCTGCTCGGCACGCTGGTGCTCGGGCTGGTCGCCGGTCTGGTGCTGCGCTCGCGCGAAGGCCGGGTCCGCCCGGCGAACGTCGATCACAGCGGCCGGGCGGACGGCGAGCTGCCGCAGGCGATCGTCGCGGAACTGTCCGCGGACGCCGAAGTCACCCTGGTGCAGATCTCCACCACGTTCTGCGCACCGTGCCGGCACGCGCACGCCCGGCTCTCCGCGCTGGCCGAGCGCACCGAGGGGCTGCGTCACGCCGACCTCGACGTCACCCACCGGCCGGAGATCGCATACCGGTTGGGCGTCATGCGCACCCCGACCACCATCGCGTTCGACCCTCGGGGCACGGAACTGCTCAGGATCGGTGGGGTCCCGGACTCCACCACCCTGCTCGACGCGCTCCGCGCCCACCTTCCCGCCGCCGCGCCTCGTGAGTGAAAGTTGTTGCATGGGCAACCTCCAGCACTCACGACCCCTCGTGAGTGGTTGTGGCCGCCAGAGGCGGCAACTTTCACTCACGAGACAACCCGGCAGCCTGCAGGTTCCAGTATTCGGACACCATTCCCACGAACAGGGACTCCTGGGTAGGCTTGGGCCCGTGAACATGCTGACTGGGCGTCTGTTGACGCAACGGCGCGCGGTTGATCTTTGCCGCGTGCGCAGCAGCCTGTGTCCCACTTTCGGCTAACGCGCTGGCGTTGTGGCCAGCGAGGACGAAGTCTTGATCGCGGCGCGTCCAGCGCGCCCACCATCCGCCCGGGAAGCCACTCTCACGTCGAATCGGGAGACGATCATGTCAGCGGGACCAGCAATTGATCCGCGTGGCCCTAGGTTCGCCGCGGCCATCACCACTGTCGTGCTGGCCGTCGTACTGATCACCGGCTGGTGGCCGCTGCTGGCGGCGCAGGCCGTGGTGTTCGCTATCGGCGCCTTCATCGGCTTGCGGGTTGCCCCGTACTCGGTGCTCTACCGGGTGGCAGTGGCTCCCCGCCTCGGCCCACCTGGCGAGCGGGAGGACGCTGCGCCGGTCCGCTTCTCCCAGGGTGTCGGCTTCGTCTTCGCGCTGGTCGGCACGATCGGCTACGCCACCGGGTTCACCACCCTCGGCGTTATCGCGACCGCTTTCGCGCTGTTCGCCGCGTTCCTCAACGCCGCGTTCGACTACTGCCTAGGCTGCCAGACTTACCTGTTGATCCGGCGATTCATTCCTGCGCAGAGCAAGTGAACCTGACCAGCAAGTCCCTTCCAACGAAACAAGAAAGTGAGTGCCGCTGCCATGAGCCGTGAAGACGTCCTGGTCACGACCGCGTGGGCCGAGGAGAACCTCGACACGCCGGGCGTGGTCTTCGTCGAAGTCGATGAGGACACCACCGCTTACGAGGGGGGACACATCCGCAGCGCGATCCGGATCGACTGGAAGAAGGAGCTGCAGGACCAGGTCCGCCGCGACTTCGTCGACAAGGCCGGTTTCGACAAGCTGCTGTCCGATAAGGGCATCACCAACGACGACACCGTGATCCTCTACGGCGGTAACAACAACTGGTTCGCCGCCTACGCCTACTGGTACTTCAAGCTCTACGGCCACGACAACGTCAAGCTGCTCGACGGCGGTCGCAAGAAGTGGGAGCTGGACGGCCGCGAGTTGACCGACGAGGTCCCCGTGCGTCAGAACACCAGCTACGTCGCCAAGGAGCAGGACCACTCGATCCGCGCCTTCCGCGACGAGGTCCTCGAGGCTATCAACGCCAAGAACCTGATCGACGTGCGCTCGCCCGACGAGTTCACCGGCAAGCTGAACGCTCCGGCGCACCTGCCGCAGGAGGGCTCGCAGCGCTCCGGTCACATCCCGAGTGCGCTGAACGTGCCGTGGGCGTCCACGGCCAACGAGGACGGCACCTTCAAGACCGAGGACGAGCTGCGCGAGCTGTACTCCGAGGCTGGCCTCGACACGTCCAAGTCGACCATCGCCTACTGCCGGATCGGCGAGCGCTCCAGCCACACCTGGTTCGCGCTCAAGGAGCTGCTGGGCCATCAAGACGTCAAGAACTACGACGGTTCTTGGACTGAGTACGGCTCGCTGGTGGGCGTGCCGATCGAGTTGGGAGCGAATTCATGAGTGACGGTTGCGGCGCACCCGCCCAGACGGCGACTCCGTTGAGCTTTGACACCCAGGGCCAGTTCGTGGTGGCCGGCAAGGTGTCCGGCAGCGACGGCCCGATCGGCGGCGCCTACGTGCGGCTGCTCAATTCCGACGGCGAGTTCGTCGGCGAGGTGCAGGCCTCGCCCGATGGTGACTTCCGGTTCTACGCAGCCGCAGGTGACTGGACCGTGCGTGCCCTGCACGCCAGCGGCAACGGTGAATCCTCGGTGACCACCGGCGAGCCTGGCCTGTACGAGGTACCGGTCAGCATCGGCTGACGCCATGCGCTGAAAGGCGCTTTCAGTGCATTGGATGCACTGAAAGCGCCTTTCGCTGCATCGAACGCGCCCAAAGCGTCTTTCAGCACCTCCGGACCGTGGCGTGCATCATTCCGCCACACTGCACGCACGACCCAAGGGCTATCCTGCTCGACGTGGAGATTCTCTTTACGACGCTGCTCGTGCTCGCCATCGTCGCGGTGACCTGGTTCGCCGTGTACGTCGTCTACCGCATGTACTCGGATCAGCGCTGACGACATGCCATCCAGCGAACCGGAGCCAGCAGTCGGCGGCGGCGGCGGCGACGCCGCGGCCGAGGGCGCCCGGGAGCGCAATATCCCTCAGTTGGAGGGCTTACCGATCCCGGGTGACACCGCGAACCTGCGCGAGGGCGCGAGCCTCCATGACGCCTGTCTCGCCCTGCTGCCGCTGGTCGGCGTGTGGCGCGGCGAGGGCGAGGTCGACTACCCGACCATCGACGGCCCGGTCCGGTTCGCCCAGCAGCTCACCATCGCTCACGACGGCAGGCCGTTCCTCTATCACGAATCGCGCGCCTGGCTGATCGACGAGAACGACGAGGTCATCCGGCCCGCCGCACGAGAGGTCGGCTGGTGGCGGCCGCAGGCCGACGACACCATCGAACTCCTGCTCGCGCACGCCACCGGCATCCTCGAGGTGTTCTACGGGGCACCGCGCAACCAGACCTCCTGGGAGCTGACCACCGACGCCGTGGTGCGCACGGTCAGCGCGAAGGACGTCACCGGCGCGCGGCGGCTCTACGGCATCGTGGCGGGCGGCGACCTCGCCTACGTCGAGGAGCGGGCCATGGTGGGCGAGCCCATGCAGCCGCACACCTCGGCTCGGCTGCGCCGCGTCGCAGGCTGACGCCGACCGGGCACCCGACGCCCCGCCCGGTGCCATACTCGATCTGACTCTCATGCTGGGACGGATCCGATGCTCGATCACGACGCAGCGCTCGCCGAAGCCCGTGACGCGCACGCACGTCACGACTGGCCGCGGGCGCTCGCACTGTTCGAGTCGGCACGGGAGCGGGGCCGGCTGAGCGCAGGCGATCTGGATGCCCTGAGCGACGCGGCCTGGTGGCTCGGGCGGATCGACGAGTCGATCGCGGCCGGCGAATCGGCGTACGAGCAGCACCTGAGCGAAGGGGATTCCCGCGGGGCGGCGATGGCGGCCATGGGCATTGGCTACCTGTTCTCCCTGCACGGAGACGACGTCCTCGCCTCGGGCTGGCTGGGCCGCGCCCAGCGGCTACTGCGGGATGATCCCGATTGCGTTGAGCACGGCTACTTCAGTTACGTGGTCGAAGTGGAAGCCGCGCTGGACGCCGACGATCTCGACCCGGTCATCACAAGCGCACGCCGGATCCAGCAGCTCGGAAGGAACTCCGGCGACGCCAACCTCGTCGCACTCGCCACCGTCGGCGAAGGCCGCGCGCTGGTCAGGCAGGGTCGGGTGACCGAAGGGCTGGCGCTGCTGGACGAGGGCATGGTAGCCGTGCTCGCGGGCGAGCTGAGCCCGGACTGGGCGGGCAACATTTACTGCAACCTCATCGCCACTTGCCACGAACTGGTCGACCTCAAGCGGATGTGGCACTGGACGGAGTCACTGGGGCAATGGTGCGCCAACCTGACCGCGGCGGTCCTGTTCACCGGCATCTGCCGGGTGCACCGCGCGCAGCTACTGCTCACCCTGGGCGAGTGGGGACGGTCAGCGGGCGAAGCCGACCAGGTGTGCGTCGACCTCGCGGGCATCGCGGTGGCCAGCACGTCGGAAGCGCATTACGTGCTGGGCGATGTGCACAGATTGCGCGGCGACTTGGCCGGCGCGGAGGCCGCCTACCTGCGGGCACACGAACTCGGCCGCGACCCCCAACCGGGCATGGCCCTGCTCCGGCTCGCCCAAGGACAGGTTGACGTGGCTGCGGCATCGATCCGAGCCGCCCTGACCGCTCGCGCGGGAGCCAGGCTCACCCGCACCCCGCTGGTCGGCGCGCAGGTGGAGATCGCGCTGGCGGCAGGCGACATCGCGACAGCACGGAAAGCAGCCGACGAACTGGCCGAGGTCGCCGCCACGTATCGCAGCCCGGGGCTGGAGGCGATGAGCCAGCACGCGATGGGGGCCGTCCTGCTCGAAGAAGACCGTCCCGATCAGGCACTGCCGGTGCTGCGCGATGCCTGCGCACGCTGGCGACAGATCGGTGCCCCCTATGAGTGCGCCCGGGTGCGAGTCCTGCTCGCCACGGCGTACCAGGCGCTCGCCGATCACGACGCCGCCACCAGGGAACGAGAATCCGCGGCTCGGGTCTTCACCGAACTTGGCGCCGGTGCACAACTGACTGCTCAACCTCGGCCGGGTGGTCTCAGCGCACGGGAGGTCGAAGTGCTCACGCTGGTGGCCGCCGGTATGTCCAATCGCGACATCGCCGCCGACCTCGTCCTCAGCGAGAAGACGGTGGCCAGGCACCTCTCGAACATATTCACCAAGCTGGGTGTCTCCTCACGGACGGCAGCCGCCGCCTACGCCTTCGACCACGGGCTCGCCACCAGTGCGAATGGGCCATAACACCCATCGACCCGTGCGCCGGTTGCCCAGTTCACCCGATGCCCGGGCAGCGTGTCCTGTCTAACGTCGATGCCATGCCGCACCAAGGAGGACACCTGACATGACCCCGACCGCGCTCGACGAAACCAAGGTTGAGGAGTTCAGCGAGCGGCTCTTCACCACCTACACCAGGTGTCTTATGCGAAAGTCGGGCTATGCACGCTCGTCGGTGCACCCGCCGTTCGTGTCTCACCTGCATCCAGCCGCCACGAGCGGGCCTCCGCGAGCTCCGGCCCGCCCCTGTCGGCCGGATCGTGCATAACCCTCCAGTGCCATGCTGACCCTGATGATCGATATCGGTCACCGCACCGGACTGTTCGATGCGGCCGCCAAGGGCAGCGCCACCAGCGCGGAACTCGCCGAACGGGCGGGGTTGCAGGAGCGCTACGTCCGGGAGTGGTTGGGCGCGCTGGTCACCGGCGGGGTGTTCAGCTACGACCCGGTCGATCGCCGATACACACTTCCCGCCGAGCACGCCGCATGCCTGGCGGGCAACGGCTCGGCCAACCTCGCGCCGCTCAGCTTGATCGCCGGACATCTCGGTTCGCACCTCGACGGCGTGACCCGGTCGTTCCGCGAAGGCGGCGGCGTCCGCTACGAGGAGTTCCGGCCCCGGTTCACCGATGTGATGGACCAGCTCAGCCGAGGGTTCTTCGACGGTCAGTTGCTCGAAGGGGTGCTCCCGCTGACCGGTGACCTGCCCGATCGGCTCGAAGCCGGGATCAGGGTCGCCGACATCGGCTGCGGTACCGGGCACGCGATCAATCTGCTGGCCGCCGCGTACCCGTCCTCGACGTTCATCGGCTACGACATCGGTGTCGATGCGATCGAGCAGGCGCGTGGCGAAGCCGCGAGCCTCGGATTGGCCAATGCCACCTTCGAGGTCCTCGACGTCACCGGGCTGCCGCCCGACCCGCCGCTGGACGCGGTTTTCGCGTTCGACGCGATCCACGACCAGGCCGATCCCGCCGCGGTGCTGCGCAGCGTACACACCGCGCTGGCAGGCGACGGCGTGTTCGTCATGTTCGACATCAAGGCCTCGAGCAACCTCGAGGACAACGTCGGCAACCCGTTGGCACCGTTCCTGTACTCGATCAGCACACTGCACTGCATGACAGTGTCCCTCGCGCTCGGTGGAGCGGGGCTGGGCACGTGTTGGGGTGAGCAGCTGGCGCGGCAGATGCTCACCGATGCCGGCTTCGACGTGCTCGCAGTCAGCGATGCACCGGACGATCCGATGGACTCGGTCTACCTCTGCCGCAAGGTAGGCTAGGAGATCGCCACCATGCGGTCGTGTCGAGCTCGAAGCGCAGCGGCGGCAACGTAGATTGCATCAGCGCGCATCGGGGCCGCGGATGCGCTGCCAGCGCTGATGACCGGGAACACGGTGGTGCTCAAGCCCAGTGAGATCACCCCGCTGGCGATCTCGCTCCTGGTTGAGGGCGCGCGGGCCGGCGGCGCCTCTCGATGGCGACGATCACTGAAACCATCAGGTCACGGTCACGGCACGTACGGTCTCGGGTACCTGCTGTACGTGCCGCCCCGAGGGCGCGCTGTGATCTCTCAAGTGATCGGGCCGCCGGTCGTGCCCGTGCCCCCCAGCCGGCAGTCGCGGAGCCGGTCGGCGTGCCCGGTGGCGAAAGCGACCATGTCCGGCTTCTTGCCGTCGTGGGCGATCAACGCGATGGTCTTCAGGTGAGCTCCTTGGTGACTCGCTCGAGCATCCGCCGGCGGATGGCGTCGGCGTCTTCCTCCCAGCCGAACACACACACCGTGGCCACGCCGTCGAAGTTCACCTCGCGCAGCGTGCCGAAGAACTCCTCCCAGGCGACCTCACCGTTGCCGATCTCGTTGTGCTGGTGGATGCGGACATCGGCGCCCGGCGGGTTGATGATGTAGCGGTTGCCCACGTTCGCGCGGTGGTTGTAGCAGTCCGCGATGTGCACGTGCCGCAGCTTCTCCCCCGCGGCCCGCAGCATCCGGCGCAGGTCCCCCGCGCCGTCGGAGAGGTGGAAGGTGTGCGGTGCGCAGTAGACGTAGTTCACCCACGACTTGTTCAGACCGCGGACGATGTTGACGGCGTCGTCGTTGAGCTCGGCGAAGTCGTACGGGTGCGCCTCGATGTTCAGACCGATGCCGTACCGCTCGAAGTCGGGTATCAGCTCCTCCATCGACCGGTAAAACGCGTGCTCCGAGCGAACCGGGTCGTTCGGGTCACCGGAGAGCTCGGAGTTCACGATCGGGCACTCGAGTTCGGCGGCGATCTGCAGCAGCCGCTTCCAGTTGCGCACCTGGGCCTGCCGCTCCTGCTCGTCGGGTGCGGCCCAGTTGAACACCGGCACCAGCGTGTGCACCCGGACCCCGGTCTCCCGCATAGCCTTGTTGACCTCGGCGATCGCGGCGTCGTCGGCCTTGGGGTAGGAGTGCCAGAAGAAGAAGTCCGGACGCGGCGACAGCTCCAGGTACTCATACCCAAGCTCGGCGGCCTTGCGGACTTCGTCGGCCACCGACAGCTCCGCGTGGTACATCGCGGGGTCCAACGCAACCTTGACCATGGGTTACTCCTCAGTTCCTACACTTGCGGGTGATCCGTCCGCCATCCGGTGGACGGGGCCGCCCGCCAGGGTGGTCACGGACGCCGGATCACCGCCGGGCCACCAGCACGACCAACGTCTTCCCTGGCGGACGGAGCAGAGCATGAATTCCTATACTGCGTAGAAGTCGGGCCGGTCGGTGAGCCGAACGTCGGCGACCTCGCCGGTGTGCAGCGACCGCACGGTGGCGTCGGCGACCACCGTGGCGGCGTAGCCGTCCCACGCGCTCGGCCCGGCGAGCTCGTCGTCCAGCACGGCCCGCACCCACTCGGCGAACTCCACGTCGAACGCCAGGTTGAACCGCAGCTTCCAGTCCTGGAGCACGCCCGTCGACAGCTGGGCGCCCTTGCGCAACCACACACGGGAGGGGTCGGGCAGGCTGACCGTGCCGGTCTCGCCGACCGTCTCGCAGCGGATGTCGTAGCCGTACTGGCAGTTGACGAACACCTCGAGGTCGATCCGCGCGCCGCCGGCCATCTCGAACAGCATGACCTGCGGGTCGGTCAGGTGCGCGAACCTGCGCGACGTCGACCGCGGCTTGACCACCTGGGTGCTGACGATCTCCTCGCCCAGCAGCCAGCGGATGGTGTCGATCTCATGGACCGCGGTGTCGTGGGCCGCCATCTCCGAGTGGTAGGACTCCGGCACCGTCGGGTTGCGGTGCGCGCAGTGCACCAGCAGCGGAGCACCGATCTCTCCGGAGTCGATGACCCGCTTCATCTGGTAGCCCGCGTCGTAGCGGCGCATGAACCCGACCTGCACCAGCCTGCGGCCGTGTGCCTGCTCGGCCTCGATGATGCGCAGGCAGTCCTCGGCCGTGGTCGCGAGGGGCTTCTCGCAGAACACGTGCTTGCCCGCCGCGATGGCCGCCAGCACATACTCCGCATGGGTCGGGCCCCACGAGGTGACCACGACGGCGTCCACCCCGGGGTCGCCGATCACGTCCTGCCCGGTGTCCAGGACGCGGGCACCCACGCCAGAGGCCACCTGCTTCGCCCGTTCGAGGTCGATGTCGGTCACCGCGACCACCCGCGCGCCGACCACCGTGTCGGTGAGTCTGCGGATGTGCTCCTGGCCGATCCACCCGGTCCCGATCACGCCGACGTTGACGGTCATGCGCCCGCGCTCCTTCCTGAGGTCGCCTCGCTGCGATCGTGCACCGCGCCCACGTCGGGGGCTTCGATGCGCTGCAACTCGTGCCTGAGCGCGTCCAGCTCGGCGCCGCCGGCCATGTGATGGGTCAGGTCGTCCAGCGACAGCTCCGCCCGCGGCGAGGACAGCTCCAGCTCGCCCTGCCTGAGCACCACGAAGTGGTCGCCGACCAGGTAGGCGTGGTGCGGGTTGTGGGTGATGAAGATGACCCCGAGCCCGGCGTCGCGGGCGGCGGAGATGTATTTCAGCACCACGCCGGACTGCTTGACGCCCAGCGCCGCGGTCGGCTCGTCCAGGATCAGCACCTTGGCGCCGAAATGGATCGCCCGCGCGATCGCCACCACCTGCCGCTGCCCACCGGACAGCGTGCCGACCGGCTGGTCAATGTCCGGCACCCGCACGCCCATCTTCTGCAACTCCTCATCCGCCGTGCGCCGCATCCGCTCGACGTCCAGCCGCCGGAACGGCCACACGCCTTTGATCAGCTCGGAGCCGAGGAAGAAGTTGCGCCACACCGGCAGCAGCGGCACCAGCGCCAGGTCCTGATACACCGTGGCTATGCCGCGGTCGAGCGCCTCCCGCGGCGAGGCGAACCGCACCTCTTCGCCCGCCACCCGGTAGCTGCCGGCGCCACAGCTGTACAGCCCGGAGATGATCTTGATCAGGGTGGACTTCCCCGCACCGTTGTCACCGAGGATGCAGGTCACCTCACTCTCCCGGACCGAGAGGCTGACCCCGCGCAGGGCGTGGATGTTGCCGA
>JBOHER010000491.1:0-22853 GCA_050701115.1 Haloechinothrix sp.
CCACCTCGTCGTCGACGAAGCCCACCAGATCGCCCGCGGCGGCGCGGCCGATCCAGGTGATGGCGTCTTCGGCCGCGATGACGAGCTCACCCCGGCGGGTGGCGGCGGCCGCCTCCGCCATCGCCACGACGTCGTCGCCCACCCGGCGGTCGGCATCGTGCACGGCGAGCGCGGCCAGCACTTGCACCGACGACGCGCACGGGATCACGACCACGTCCCGGCCGGCGGCGACGACGCGCTCCGCGGCTTCGTCCGCGACGCCGGTGAGCTCGATGCCACCCGGCAACACGGTCACGTGGTCGGCTGCGGCATCCAGGATGACCTGCTCGACCTGGTCCACGCTGGGCGGCTGACCATTCGGCAGGCCGAGCACGGTGACGCCTTCCTCGCGGCACAGCTCGGCGAGGTCGGCGCCCGGAACCACTGCGACCACGGCGCGCCCGCCGACCCGCCCGACCGGGCCGGTGATCGGCAACGACTCCACCCGTACCTCGCGCGGCCTGCCCGCGACCAGCCCGGCCTCGATAGCGGGACCGATATCGCCGCAGTGCACGTGCACCGCGTAGCTGCCCGCACCATCACCGGCGATGGTGACGCAGTCCCCGAGCGCGCTGAGCGCGTCCCGCAGGGCAGGCAGCGCGGCCTCGTTGACCCCATCGAGCAGGTACATCACCTCCCAGGGCTGGGAGTTCGTCTGCAGGGGGCTTCCCGCCCGGCGGGCCGCCCTGCCCTGCGGAACGACGAATTCGGCGCGCTGGACGGCAGGGCGTGCGGTGATCACCGCGACCAGTTCGTCCAGGATGGCCAGCACCCCCCTGCCACCCGCATCGACAACCCCGGCATCGGCGAGCACGGCCAGCTGCTGGGGGGTGCGGGCGAGCGCCGTGGCCGCCGAGGTCGCCGCTGCCGCCACCACCACGGCCAGGTCGCCCGCTTCCGCGCTGACCCGGGCCGCGGCGTGCGCGGATTCCCGCAGCACGGTCAGCATCGTGCCGTCCACCGGCCGCGCCACCGCCTCGGTCGCCCTCCGGTCGGCGCGGGCCAATGCCAGCGCCAATGCGGCACCATCGACTGTTTCGGCATCGCCGACCGACTCGGCAAGCCCGCGGAGCAGCTGGGACAGGATCACCCCGGAGTTGCCGCGGGCTGACCCGACCGCGCCCCTGGCCAGCTGCGCGAACGCGGGGCCCGCCCCTGCCACGGTGTCCCGATCGAGCGCGGCGTGCGCGCCGGTGATCGTGTGCAACAGGTTCGATCCGGTATCGGAATCGGGCACCGGATAGACATTGATGCTGTCGATGTCGGAGCGCAACGCGGTGAGCCCGCGCAGGCACGCTTCCGCCCACGCCGCAACCGCGGCCGCGTCCAATGCCCGCATGCGTATCCTCGAGTCGTACTGGGTTCGACAACCTGGGTTCGACAGCCTGGAGTTCGACAGCCTGCTCTGCGAGCCTATCGACCCGGTTACACCTGCCGGCAGCGCACCGGCTACCCTAATCGAGTTGCCCGTAGAGCGTTCGGGCGAGTTCTTCTTCCCTGAATCAAAGGAGTGTTCGACGTGGCTGCCGTGTGCGACGTCTGTGGCAAGGGGCCGGGCTTCGGCAAGTCGGTCTCGCACTCCCACCGGCGCACCAGCCGCCGGTGGAACCCGAACATCCAGACCGTGCACGCCAAGGTCGGCCCTTCCAACAAGAAGCGGCTGAATGTGTGCACTTCGTGCCTGAAGGCGGGCAAGGTCGTCCGCGGCTGAGTCCGCGCTTCAGGTACACGTGTCCGCGCTTCTGGTACACGTGTCCGCGCTTCAGGTACACGTGTCCGCGCTTCAGGGCAGCTTCCAGTCGATCGGGTGGGCCCCCTGGGCCACCAGCACCTGGTTGGCCCGGCTGAACGGCCGCGAACCGAAGAATCCGTTGTGCGCCGACAACGGGCTGGGGTGCGCGGACTCGATACAGCGCACGGCGGTGCCCTGACGTTCCAGCAACGGCCGCAAATCGCGCGCGTTACGGCCCCACAGGATCGCCACCAGCGGCGCCTCGCGAGCGGCAAGCGCGCGGATGGCCTGCTCGGTGACCTCTTCCCAGCCTTTGCCCTGGTGTGAATTCGGCCTTCCCGGCTGCACTGTCAGAGCTCGGTTGAGCAACAGCACACCGCGCTCCGCCCACGGCGAGAGATCGCCGCAAGCGGGCAGCGGGTGACCGAGGTCGTCTGCGTACTCCTTGAAGATGTTCACCAGGCTCTTCGGCAGCGGCCGGACATCCGGTGCGACCGAGAAGCACAACCCGATCGGATGCCCAGGAGTCGGATAGGGATCCTGCCCGACGATCAGCACCCGCACGTCGGAAAACGGTTGCTTGAAAGCGCGCAGGACATTCTCCCCAGCGGGCAGGTAACTGCGTCCCGCTGCGATCTCGGCGCGCAGAAAGTCGCCCATCGCCGCGATCCGTTCGGCGACCGGCTCCAGCGCGGCGGCCCAGCCTGCATCAATGATCTGGTTCAGCGGTCGTGCGGTCACGGTCGGTGACTCTATCCGTTGAGGTTGGAGGTGTCGGTCAGGGAGGGTTATGCACAATCGGAGTCGACAGGGGCGGGCCGGAGCTCGCGGAGGCCCGCTCGTGGCGGCTGGATGCAGGTGAGACACGCACGGCGGACGCACCGACTACCGTGCATAACCCGACTTTCGCATAAGACACAGGGACTTGGCGAAGCACACGCTGAGCGGGCTGCAACGGTAGACGCCGAAGTTGGGAATCGTGGCATAACCCGCCGACCGGTACAGCGCGATCGCTTCCGGTTGGCGCGTGCCCGTTTCCAGCACCATGCGCAGGCGACCCGCTTCTCGGGCGGTGCGCTCGACCGCGGCGAGCATCTCCCGCGCATACCCGTTGCCGCGCGCGTCCTGGGTCACATACAACCGCTTCATCTCGGCATCGCCGCGGCAGAACTCCGGTGTGGGGCCGTCGTGTGCGCGCCATCCACCGCAGGCCACCGGCACGCCGTCGAGATAGCCGACGAGGAACAGGCCCTGTGGCGGCGAGAACTCGCTCGGGTCCACCGGAGTGATGTCGGGATCGCCGTAGCGCAGCACGTACACCTGTTGCACATCGGCGATCAGCTTCATCGCATCCGGGTGGTCGAACGACACGGTACTGATTTCCACCGGATCAGGATATCGAGCGGACGACCGCGCCTCGTGCCGTGATCAGTTTTGAATGAGACACAGTGGTCATCGACCGCGCCAATGCTGCCAGCCCGTCTCCTCCTCCTGGTAGGGATCACCGTCGACGGTCACGCCGCCCCCACCCTCGCCCGCCGCACGGGTGGTTCCTATCCGCAGCCAGCCCGGTGGGACCTGCGCGGCGGAGGGGAACGTCGCGGCAAGGGCGTGATCCTCGCCGCCGGTCAGCACCCAGCGCAGGGGGTCCGTGCCAAGGGCGGACGCGACCTCGGTGAGCCGTTGGTCGACGCGCAGCCCGTCGGTGCGCACGTCGATAACGACGCCGGAGGCCTTCGCGACGTGACCGAGGTCGGCGAGCAGGCCGTCCGAAACATCGATCATCGACGTCGCGCCTGCCTTGGCGGCAGCGGGTCCTTCCGCGTAGGGCGGTTCCGGATAGCGCTGCGCGTTGACAACGGTAACCGGCGAACGGAACCCCCTGCCCAGCACGGCGAGCCCGGCCGCCGCCCAGCCGAGCCGTCCGCACACCGCGACCACGTCACCCGGCCGGGCCCCTGAACGCTTCACCGGCTCCCGGCCCTGCAGATCACCCAGCGCGGTCACGCTGATCACGATCTGATCCGCGGCCACCATGTCACCACCCACCAGCCCGATCCCGGCGCGGGTGGCCTCGGCCCACATTCCGTCCGCGAGCTTGGCGACGATGTCCGACTTGGTACCGCCGGGACAAGCGAGCCCGACCACCACCGCGGTCGGCACAGCGCCCATAGCCGCGATGTCGGCGAGGTTCACCGCGACCGCCTTTCGGCCAACCCGTTCCGGATCGGACCAGTCGAAGCGAAAATGCACTCCCTGTACCAGAACATCGGTGGTCACCACGACTTTGCCGTCCGCGGCCACGACCACCGCCGCGTCGTCGCCCGGGCCGAGCAGCGTGTGTGCGGGTTGGGTGCGGTTCCTGGTCACCGCGTCGATAAGGCCGAATTCGCCGGTATCGGCGACGGTCCCGTCAGGTCCGTTACCAAATGGCACGCTGGTCTCCTCCTCTCCCGGTCGCCGTCGGTAGGAAACTTGGACCTCCGATCAATTTGATCGTGCTCTGAGGTGAAGTCTGCGGTAGCTTCTGCTGCGTGGACAGGTGATTCCTGCCTCATACATACACTGAGCTGACCGAACCAGCCGAAGGGGCGCGCCGTGGTCAACGCATACATCCTGATTCAGACCGAAGTGGGCAAGGCCGCGACGGTGGCGGCCGATATCGCCTCGATCCCAGGGGTTACCAGCTCGGAGGATGTCACTGGCCCCTACGACGTGATCGTGCGTGCCGAAGCGGACAGCGTGGACAGCCTCGGTCAGCTCGTGGTCGCCAAGGTGCAGAATGTCCCCGGCATCACTCGCACGCTGACCTGCCCGGTCGTGCACCTGTAACCCGTGTTCTAGTTGGCGAGTGCACGAACAGTCCCCATCAGGCGCGCCGCCCCGCGCGCTGATCATCATCGCGGTACTGCTCGGCGTCGCGCTCGCGGCATCGGTCGCGGTTCTCGGGCTCTCGCGCACTGACGACGCCTCGGCTCCCGCCCCGGTTGGGCCGCTGCCACTGGTGCCGGTGGACGCACCCGAGTCCGGATCGCCGGAGTGCGCCGCGCTGATCGACGCGTTGCCGGATGAACTGCCGTCGCGCGGAGACAGCCTCGCTCGGCGGAGACTCGCCGAGCCCGCACCGGAGGCGTCGGCGGCATGGGGCACATCGGATCCGGTTGTGTTGCGCTGCGGCCTTGGCCGCCCACCCGAGCTCGAGGCGGACTCCCGGCTGCAGGTGATCAACGGTGTGCAGTGGCTCACCGTCGCCGGACAAGGGGTGGCCACCTGGTTCACCGTCGATCGGGACGTCTTCGTCGCGCTGACCATCACCGAAGCATCGGGTACGGGCCCGCTGCAGGCCGTTTCGGACGCCGTGTCGTCTGCGCTGCGCCCCGTCCCCCCACGCTCCTAGCCGGAAAGTCGCAGGCGACTTCGGCGTCCGTGGCGTGGTGGCTAGCGCAGCCCGGTGCCCCGGGCCAGCGCGGTGTCCACCAAAGTGGTCAGCAACGTCGGGTAGTCCACACCGGTGACGGCCCACATCTTCGGGTACGCCGAGGTGGTGGTGAAGCCGGGCATCGTGTTGACCTCGTTGATGGTCAGCTCTCCGTCGGCACCGACGAAGAAGTCGACCCGGGCCAGCCCCTGGCAGTCGAGGGCTCGGAAGGCGCGGACGGCCATGGCGCGCAGCCGCTCGGTGACGTCGTCGTCCACCTTGGCGGGAATGTCCAGCTCGGCGGCCTCGCCGAGGTACTTGGTCTCGAAGTCGTACCAGGCCGCGTCGTCCTCGCCGAGCACCCGGATCTCGGCAGGCAGGGACGCCTCGACGCGTCCGTCGGGAAACTCGAGCACGCCGCACTCGATCTCCCTGCCGACCGCCGCCGCCTCCACGAGCACCTTGGGGTCGGTTTCCCGGGCCAGCGCGATGGCGGCCTCGACCTCCGCCCAGTCGGTGACCTTGCTGATCCCGATGGAGGAGCCCGCCCGAGCGGGCTTGACGAACACCGGCAAGCCTAGACGCTCCCGGTCCTCCGGGCGCACGGTCGTCTCCGACCGGGTCAACGTGACGTAATTGCCGACCGGTAGCGCCTCCGCCGCGAGCAGCTTCTTCGCGAACACCTTGTCCATCGCGGCCGCGCTGGCCAGCACTCCCGCTCCGACGTACGGGATTTCGGCCAGCTCAAGCAGTCCCTGGATGGTGCCGTCCTCCCCGAACGCGCCGTGCAGCACCGGAAACACCACGTCGAGGCCCGCCAGCGTCTCCACTTCCGCGCCTGGCCGGAGGCTGACCAACTCCCGGCGGGTCGGATCTCCGGCCAGCACCAGTCCGGTGCCCGACTCCACCGACGGCAGCTCACGGCCGCGGATGCGGAGCGCTTCGGGATCGCCGGTACCGAGCACCCAGCCGCCGTCCCGGGTGATGCCGATGGGCACGATCTCAAAGCGGTCGCGGTCCAGATTCGCCAGAATGCTGCCGGCCGAAACGCAGGAGATCGTGTGTTCGCTGCTACGGCCACCGAAGACCACCGCGACTCGAGTCTTACCCATGGAAGCCGACCCTACCCGGCGGTACGGAGCAACTCGGCGAGCGCACCCAGCGCCTCGGTCAAATCGGCCCGGGAGCACCCCGCGTAACCGATGGCCACGCCGTGCGCCGTCGGCGTGCCCGCGAAGTGGCGGGCCAGACCGTCCAGCAGGATTCCGCGTGCCAAGGCCGATTCCAGCAGGGCCGTCTCCCGCTCGGCCGAGCTCAACGGCACAACCAGATGCGCGCCCGCATCGTCACCGAGCACCGGAATCCCGGCGGCGCTCAAGGCCGCCGTGAGCAGTTGCCTTCGCTCGGACAGCTCCTTGCGCACCCTGCGCAGATGACGACCGAGGTCGCCGCTGCGCGCGAACTCGGTGAACACCCGCTGACCCGCGGGCGAGGGACGGGTTCCGGTGCGTTCGCGATAGCGCAAGACCTCGGCAGCCACGCTCGGCGGAGCGACCATCCAGCCTGCCCCCAAGGTGGGCGTGAGTATCTTGCTGGTGGTGCCCAGGTGCACAACGACATCCGGTGCGAGGGCGGCGAGCAACGGCAGCGGAGCGACGTCGAAACGCAGTTCACCGTCGTAGTCGTCCTCGATCACCAGAAAGCCCTCGGCGCGCGCGCGCTCGACCAGCGCGACTCTGCGCCGTGCGCCCATCCGGCTGCCCATCGGGTACTGATGCGCGGGCGAGCAGTACACCGCCTTGGCCCTGCGGGGCACCTCGTCCACCCGGATCCCCTCGGCATCGACCGGAACTCCGACGACCCGCATGCCCGCGGCGAGCAGGGCTTGCACCGCGCGCTGGTAACCGGGCTCCTCGACGGCGACCACGTCACCCGGCGCGAACGACGCCGAGGCAAGCTCGGCGACGGCACTGGTGGTGCCCCCGGTGGCCAGCACGATGGCCGGGTCGGCGTTGAGCCCGCGGTGCCGCAGCAGATGCTCACCGATGACCGCGCGGTACTCGGTGAGCCCCTCCCGGTGTGTCCGCTGCGAGGGCGGGGTGTCCCCCGCCGCACGCCACGCCCGCCGCCAGGCCGCGCGGTCGATGCCGTCGGCCCACGGGACGCCGGGGACCAACTCGAGCAACTCGCCGCCGACCTCGGGTGCGGCGAATTCGGTAGGTCGCGCGGGCCGATCCTCCGGCGGCGAGGTCGTCACATAGGTACCCGAACCATGCCTGCCCGCGATCCAGCCCTCGGCGTGCAGCTGTTCGTAGGCCGCGGCGGTCACGGTCCTGCTCACGGCAAGCCGCCCGGCGAGTGCCCTGGTGGACGGCAGCCGGTCACCGCCCCGCAGGTGCCCGCTCGCCGCGGCGGCACGCAGCGCATCGGCTAGCTGCACGGCAAGCGGAACGGCCGACTCCCGATCAAGGCTCACCGGGAGTGCGGTGTCGGCAGCGGTCACGGTCCTCCTCCCCGCACCAGCAAAAGTGGACTTCTCAAACTTATCAGAAATGGACGTTCAATGATGCCATTACTCCGGGCAGGCTGTCTGCATGACCGCATCGACGCCGCTGTCCCCCACCGCTCGGAGCACGCCGAACCGGACGAAACACCGCACCGTGACCGAGCGGTCCGCCCTCTATGACGTGCTCGATGTGGGATTGATCTGCCACCTGGGCATTGTGGTCGATGGTGCGCCGGTCGTGCTGCCGACCGGATACGGGCGCGACGGGGACACGCTGTACCTGCACGGTTCGACCGGAGCGCGCAGCCTGCGGACGGCCGCGAGCGGGGTCGAGGTGTGCGCGACGGTCACCCTGCTCGACGGGATCGTGTACGCGCGCAGCCTGATGCACCACTCGATGAACTACCGGAGCGTGGTCGTCCACGGCGCGGCGCGGCCGGTCACCGAGCGGGTAGCGAAGCTGCACGCGCTGGAGGTGATCACCGAGCACCTGGCCCCCGGTTCGTGGCGGTACGCCCGCGAGGTCAACGCGAGAGAGTTCGCGGCCGTCGCGGTGCTCGCCCTCGACCTGTCCGAGGCCTCGGTGAAGATCCGTGCCGGCGACCCGGTGGACGACCAGGAGGACATCGACGCGAACGCGGCATGGGCCGGAGTGCTGCCCCTGCGGCAGGAGCTCGGCGAGCCGGTGGCCGCCAGCGACCTGGCCGCGGCGATTCCGGTACCCGCCCATATCGCACAGCGCACCGGTGCCACCAATGCGGCATTGGGAACATCCGGTGGTGCGGTCAGGCCCTGATGGCACCGCTTTCCGGATCCAGCCGGTAGGAGCGCATCGTCCTTGGACCGAACCGGTACACGTGAATGCTGATCGCCGGATCGGGTCCCGGGTTGTGCACCTGGTGTAGGTACCCGGGACCGAACACGCGGGATTGGCCGACGTGCAACTCGTGCACGTCAACCCCGGTCGCACCGGGCCGCTCGACGGCGTTCGGCCGTGCGACGACCTCGGTGAGGCGCCCGCTCACCACGGTGAACGCACCGCTGGTGTCGCCGTGATCGTGCAGGTCGGTGTGCTGGCCCGGCAGCCAGCTCATCAGCCACACCTCGTGGTCCTCGGTGCCCTCGATCAGCGTGGCGAATCGTTCGTCCGGGGTGTAGCTGAGCAGGTGGCGCCAGCTTTCGCGGTTGGCCGCGTAGCTCAGGGCGACCCGGACCGGGTGGCGCAGGGTGGAGTTCTCGGCAGGAGCGACGGTGTTGTCAGGAACGGCGAACATGAGAGACGGGAGTCCTTGCGTGTGGAAGCGGGTGATGGGCGGCCCGGACGGGCGGGGGAAGTGATCACCGACAACAACAAGGACACAGCGCGCTGAGCTCGCGGCGCAGGGCACGGTAGCCCCGATCCTGCGATACCGGCACGCTAATGCTCACGCCGTATAGCACAGCAGGCCTGTCCGCCCAGGTCAAGCGGCAGACCCAGATCGGGTGGGAATCCGTGGCCAATCCCACTGGGTGAAAAGCTCAGAACGGCGCGGGCGCAGCACGCTCAGCCCCACTCCGGCTTCTTCGCCCTGCCGAGCAGTTCGGTGACGAGTTTGCGCGGATCCAGCCCTTCGTGACACACCCGGTGCATCGCATCCGTCAACGGCATCTCCACTCCGTGCGAGAGTGCGAGCTCCCGGATCGAGGAGCAGGACTTCACCCCCTCGGCGACCTGACCGCCGGTCGCGGCCTGAGCCTCGGCGAGCGTGTCCCCCTTGCCCAGCCGAACCCCGAAGCTGCGGTTCCGCGACAGGGGCGAGGAACAGGTCGCCACCAGGTCGCCCACCCCGGCCAGTCCGGCGAAGGTCAGCGGGTCGGCACCGAGCTTGATGCCCAGCCGCGCCATCTCGGCCAGCCCCCTTGTGATCAGGGACGCGATCGTGTTGTTGCCGTAATCGAGCCCGGCCGCCATGCCGCAGCTCAACGCGATGACGTTCTTGCACGCCCCGCCGAGCTCGCAGCCGATCACGTCGGTGTTGGTGTAGGGCCGGAAGTAGCGGTTGAAGCAGGCGCGCTGAATCGCCGCGGCACCCTCATGATCGGTGCACGCGACCACCGCGGCGGCGGGCTGCTCCTGCGCGATCTCCCTGGCCAGATTCGGCCCGGACACCACGACCACTCGACCGCGATCGGCACCCGATACGTCGGCGATGACCTCGCTCATGCGCTTGAGCGTGCCCAGCTCGACGCCCTTGGCCAGGCTCACCAGTGGCACATCGGCGGGCAACAGCGGCAACCACGAGGTGAGGTTGGACCGCAGCGTCTGGCTCGGCACGGCGAACACGACCGCGTCCACGTTCCGCATCGCCTCGGCCGGATCGGCGGTCGCGGTCAACCGTTCCGGCAGCAGCACCCCGGGGAGGTAGCCTGCGTTCGTCCGCTGCTCGGCGATCTCCGCCGCGATTTCCGCCCGCCGCGCCCACATCGTGACGTCCCGGCCCGCATCGGCGAGCACCTTGGCGAACGTGGTTCCCCAGGAACCGGAGCCGAGCACGGCGATCCGCTGCACCGTCATCTCAGGCACCGTTCTCCTTGCCTGCGCGCTCCTTGGCGGGGGGTTGCTCACCACGGATCTCGGCGAGCAGCGCGAGCACATCCGCCATGATCAGATCGGTAACCTCGCGCAGCACCGCGGAGGTCTGCGGCAAGTCCCGGTAGGCCGAAAGATCGACCGGGTCGCCCACCAGGAACGTCACGCTCTTGCGCGGAAGCGGGCGGAACTTCTTGCGGTACCCGTCGAGGATGTAGTTGGTTCCCCATCGGGCGATCGGGATCACCGGGACATCGTCTTCCAGCGCGAGGCGGGCCACACCGGTATAGGAGTTCTTCAACCAGCCATCCGGATCCCGGGTGATGGTTCCCTCCGGGTAGATGACGACCACCTTGCCCTCGCGCAGCGCCTTATGCGCGTCCTTGAGCGAATCGCCCGCGCTGTTCGTGCCGCGATACACCGGGATACCCCCTGACCCGACCAGGGCCCTGCCGAGCAGCGGGACTTTGATCAGGGAGTCCTTGGCCATGAAGCGCGGCACCCGCTTCTGCCGGTGCACGAACACCGCATCGGTGACCGGATCCAGGTGGGATACGTGGTTGAACGCCAGCAACGCGCCGCCCTCGCGGGGAACCCGCTCAGCGGACCGGTAAATCTGCCGCGCTATCCAGGTCAGCGGGTAGAACATCACCGCAGCGACCGCAACCCAGAACCCGCCCTTTTCCCGACCCGCCAACTCTTCGCCTCACTTCTGCTCGATTCGCTCGCGGAGCTGCATTTTGGGGTGCAGACTCCCGAGGGCCATTCTGCCTGGTCCAGTACACATGCGCTGCGACGCGGCTCACTGTTTGAAGTGCTTTGCCGTGAGCAGGTTAGATGGCGTCGTGGCTCCCGACGTGAATCTGGTCGTTCCGCTCAAGCGGATGGCGCATGCCAAGACGCGGCTGGCGGGCGCCCTCGATCCACGGAGCACGGTCAGCCATGGCGATCTCGTACGCGCGCTCGCCTATGACACGGTTGCGGCGGCGCTGGCCACCCCCGGAGTGCGCAGGGTGCTGATTGTCGCAGCCGAACCGGACGAGGTATCCGAGTTGGCCGACCTGGGTGCTGAGGTCGTCGGCGAATCGGGGTTCACCGGCCTCAACTCGGCCCTCCGGCACGGCGACTCCCTCCTCCGGTCGGCTGATCCCGGCTGCGTGGTCGGCGCACTGCACGCCGATCTGCCCGCACTGTCGCCGGCCGAACTGGCCGGAGCCGTCCGGGAGGCAGCGGGGAGCCGAGCGTTCTGCGCCGACCGGCATGGCACCGGCACCACCTTGCTGCTGTCAGCTGCGGGGGCCGCTCTCGATCCACGGTTCGGACCGGGTTCGGCCGCCGCGCACGCATCCTCCGGGGCACGCCCGCTTCAACTGGCCGCGCCGTCCCTGCGCGCCGACGTCGACACGGCCGCCGATCTCGCGCATGCCTGCGGACTCGGACTGGGCCCCAGGACGCGCGCCGTCCTGTGCGAGCTACGCAGGGCGAGTTGACGGGTTGCCCTTCCAGCTCATCTGTTCATCGATAAGTCGTCAGGACGCTGACCAGACCAGCGAAAAGTACGGAACAATACAGGGTGTGAGTGGCAGCGAGAGTACGAGCGAGCAGGGAACCCGAGCGACGGCAAAGGCCACCCCCCAACGGGACGCACGCGGCAGGTGGACCAGAGCCGATGCCATGCGCACGTCCGGCAACGGTGCCGCGACAACCCTCGACGCTCCGATGAGCCCGCCTCCGGTCACCTCGGACAACGGGCTCGCATCCGGCTCGCACAGCGTGCCGTCGGCTCCGCCCGCCGTCACTAGGGCCTCTCCCGCTGAGTTCGCCGACACGCTGCCCGACGACCGCTACCTCAATCGTGAGCTGTCCTGGCAGGACTTCAACGCCAGGGTGCTCGCACTGGCCGAGGACGCATCCCTGCCACTGCTGGAACGGGCGAAGTTCCTGGCCATCTTCGCGTCCAACCTGGACGAGTTCTACATGGTGCGGGTCGCCGGGTTGAAACGCCGCCATGAGACCGGGCTCTCGGTCCGCAGTGCCGATGGTCTGTCGCCCCTGGAGCAACTGGCCTACATCGCCAAGCGAAATCAGGATCTGGTGTCGCGGCAAACCGAGGTCTTCGAAGCCACGGTGCGACCAGCCCTCGAAGCGGAGGGCATCCGGATCGTGCAGTGGTCCGATCTGGCCGCGGAAGACCAGCAGCGACTGTCCAACTACTTCAGTGATCACATCTTCCCGGTGCTCACCCCGCTCGCGGTCGACCCCGCGCACCCGTTCCCCTACATCTCCGGTCTCTCGCTCAATCTCGCGGTGACCGTACGTGATCCCGAAGGTGCCGCCGAACGCTTCGCCAGGGTCAAGGTGCCCAACAACGTGCCTCGGCTGATCCGGCTCGAGGAAAGGCGCGAGGCGTCGACAGCGACCTTCCTCCTGCTCGAGGAACTCATCTCCGCGCACCTCGGCGAGCTGTTCACCGGCATGGAGGTCATCGAGCATCACGTCTTCCGGGTCACCCGCAACGCCGACTTCGAGGTCGAGGAGGACCGGGACGAAGACCTCCTGCAAGCGCTGGAACGGGAACTCGCGCAACGCCGATTCGGGCCGCCGGTACGGCTCGAGGTCGAGCAGGCAATAAGCGAGCACATGCTGGAGTTGCTGCTACGCGAGCTGGAAGTCGACCCGCACGACGTCGTGACGGTGCCCGGTCTCATCGACATGACCTGCCTGAATCAGCTCTCCACTGTGGACCGCAAGGAACTGAAGTTCGCCCCTTTCGTCCCGGCGACGCATCCCGCGTTCGCCGAACGCGAGACACCGAAGAGCGTCTTCGCGACCTTGCGCGAAGGTGACGTACTGGTCCACCACCCGTATGACTCGTTTTCCACCAGCGTGCAACGGTTCATCGAGCAGGCCGCGTCCGATCCCTACGTGCTGGCCATCAAGCAGACGCTGTACCGGACCTCCGGTGATACTTCCGGTGACTCACCGATCGTGGACGCACTCATCGACGCCGCGCACGCGGGCAAGCAGGTGGTCGCGCTGGTCGAGATCAAGGCTCGCTTCGATGAACAGGCCAACATCACCTGGGCGAGGACACTCGAGCGGGCGGGCGTGCACGTGGTCTACGGACTCGTCGGCCTCAAGACGCACTGCAAGACCTCGCTCGTGGTGCGGCAGGAGGGTTCCCGGCTGCGGCGCTACTGCCACGTCGGTACCGGCAACTACAACCCGAAGACCGCCCGGCTCTACGAGGACATCGGTTTACTCACCGCGGACGCCGAGATCGGCGCCGACTTCACCGACCTGTTCAACGTGCTGACCGGGTACTCCCGGCAGGACACCTACCGCAATATCCTGACCGCGCCGAACGGGATCCGGCGTGGCATTCTGGCCCGCATCGGCGACGAGATCGAGCTGGCCAAGCAGGGCAAGCAGGCCGGAGTGCGGATCAAGGTCAACTCATTGGTAGACGAACAAATCATCGACGGGCTGTATCGGGCGTCCCAGGCCGGTATCCCGGTCGACGTGGTGGTGCGGGGCATTTGTGCGCTCAAGCCAGGTGTGCCGGAGCTCAGCGAGAACATCCAGGTGCGATCCATTCTCGGTCGGTTCCTCGAGCACTCCCGCATCTTCCACTTCGCCGGTAGCGAGGAGTACTGGATCGGCAGCGCGGACATGATGCACCGCAACCTCGACCGCCGCATCGAGGTGCTCGTCCGGGCCGACGACCCCAAGCTGACCACACAGATGGATGCGATACTCCACTCCGCACTCGACCCGGTCACCCGTTGCTGGGTACTCAGTTCGACCGGCGAATGGACGCCGTCGCCTGCCGACGGCTCACAGGTTCGCGATCACCAGGTCGAGTTGATCACCAAGCACCAAGCCGCCGGCTGAAGCACTGGAGTAATACCGATGGTGGACACCGCCGAGGATCGGCTGTCGATCCGTGCGGCAGGCGCCGTGCTGTGGCGCACCGGGACGAAGGGCCGCGTCGAAGTCGCCGTCGTGCACCGACCTAGGTACGACGACTGGTCGCTGCCCAAAGGCAAACTCGACGCTGGTGAGACGGTGCCTGCCGCAGCCGTGCGCGAGGTCGGTGAGGAAACCGGATTCACCTGCGTCCTTGGGCGTTTCCTGACCGACGTCGACTACGCCGTTCCTTCGCCAACCGGCAACGGAGCGGTACCCAAGACCGTTGAGTACTTCTCGGCCCGAGCGGGCGCAGGCGAATTCCGGCCCAGCAACGAAGTCGATGACCTTCGTTGGCTTCCCCCGGACGCTGCACGCGACGTGCTGAGCTATCCGGTGGAGGTCGGCGTGATCGACGAATTCACCGCATTGGACAACCGGCTCACCACCGTGCTGCTGGTGCGCCATGCGAAGGCAGGCAAGCGGGAGTACTGGACCGGCGACGACGATCTCCGGCCGCTCTCCGAGTCCGGTCTCCGGCAGGCCGAGGCGTTGCGCAGGCTGGTGCCGTTGTTCGGCGCCGACCGCGTGCTGTCGGCCCCCCGGCTGCGCTGTGTGCAGACCGTGCGCGCGATCGCGGAGAATCTCGGTACCGAGATCGAGCACGAACCGTTGCTGTCCGAGGAGGAGTACTGGCGGGATCCCGCCGTGGGTATGGCGCGACTGCTCTCGATCGTCGCCGACGGAGGAACACCGTTGATCGCCAGCCAGGGCAAAGTCATTCCCGACGTGATCGGCACCCTGGCCAAACGGGACCGGGTGCCGCTTGGCGACATCAGGAGCAAGAAAGGCTCCCTCTGGCTGCTGTCCTTCGCGCCCGACGTCGAAGGAACCGGCCCCGGCCTGCGGGCGGCGAGCTACCTGCCCAGTCCACTTCCCGCGCCCATTCCGGGAATCCCGGTGGAATGACGCAGCGGCTGGACCGGGCCCGTGTGCGCGGAACCGGCCCAGGCGCTGCGGGAGGCAGGCCCACTACTTCTTCTTCGCGGCCGCCTTCTTCGGCGCCGCCTTGGCCGCGGTGGTCTTGGCCGTCGCCTTCTTCGGCGCCGCCTTGGTCGCGGTCGCCTTGGTCGCCACGGTCCTGGTGGCCGCCGCCTTGGTCGCGGTCGACTTCGCCGCGGTCTTCTTCGGCGCTGCCTTGGCCGCCGTGGTCTTGGCCGCCGCCTTCTTCGGCGCCGCCTTGGCCGCGGTGGACTTGGCAGCCGTGGCCGCCCGCTTCGCAGGCGCCTGCGCCGTGGCGCGGGTGGACGTGCTGCGCGTGGTCGAACGGGAAGCAGGTGCCTTGCTTGCCGTCGTGCGCGTGGAACTCGTCCTGGTCGCGGCCGTCCTGGTTCCGGTGGCGCGGGCCGTGGTGCCGCGGGTCGGGGTGGTCCCGGCGGATGCCGTGGACGTCGCGCGGGGGGCGGCGACCTTGGGCAACTTCCGCGAGCCACCGACGACTTCCCGGAACGTCGTGCCTGCCCGGAAGGCGGGCACATTGGTCTTCTTCACGCGAACGGACTCGCCGGTCCGAGGGTTACGCGCGGTCCGCGCGGCCCGAGCACGCTTCTCGAACACACCGAACCCGGTGATGTTCACCTTCTCGCCCTTGTTGACCGCACGGATGATGATGTCTACCAGGCCATCGACGGCCGCACTCGCGACCTTCTTGTCACCCAAGCGTTGGGAGAGCGCTTCAATCAACTGCGCCTTGTTGGCCATACCAGTCCTCCGGAGAACTTCGTTGTCTACGGCCAAACCGGCCGACTTGAAAGGTAACGGTATTACCTTCGTGGCCGAATTTCCAAACGACACGGCGTTTTGTGCTTGCGCAGGGAGAAGTTCAAGCCCTCCGGGGGAATGATCGCCGAGTTCATGGGTCGGCCCGGAAGCGGCGCGATAGTGATCGAAATGGCAACGGGGATTCCCTGCCAGGCAAGGAATCCCCGTTGCAACGAGACCGGAGAATCAGGCAGTCGTGATGGGCGTGGTCACCGGCTTCCAGGGCGGACGGGCACTTTCGAACTCATCGATGTCCGCGGCGTGTCGCAGCGTCAGCGCGATGTCGTCCAGCCCTTCGAGCAACCGCCAGCGGGTGTAGTCGTCGATCGAAAATCCTGTGACGAAGTCCTTGGCTCGTACCGTCTTGTCCGTGAGGTCGACGGTGACCTCGGTACCCGGCTCGTTCTCGAGGATCTTCCACAGCTGCTCGACGTCGGTCTGCTCGCATTCCGCAGCGAGCAGGCCCTGCTTGCCGGAGTTGCCACGGAAGATGTCGGCGAACCGGGAGGAGATGACGACGCGGAACCCATAGTTCATCAGGGCCCACACGGCATGCTCGCGAGACGATCCGGTACCGAAGTCGGGACCGGCCACCAGCACGCTGCCGGACCGGAACGCGTCGGAGTTGAGCACGAAGGTCTCGTCGTTGCGCCATGCGGCGAACAACCCGTCCTCGAACCCGGTGCGCGTGACGCGCTTGAGGTAGACGGCGGGGATGATCTGGTCGGTGTCTACATTGGATCGGCGTAGTGGAACACCAACGCCGGTGTGCGTGCGGAACGGCTCCATGTCGGGTTCCTTTCTCAGAGGTCCTCTGGACTGGACAGGGTGCCGCGCACCGCGGTGGCCGCGGCGACCAGCGGCGAGACCAGGTGCGTGCGCCCGCCCTTGCCTTGCCTGCCCTCGAAGTTGCGGTTGGACGTGGATGCGCTGCGCTCCCCCGGCTTGAGCTGGTCGGGGTTCATCCCAAGGCACATCGAACAACCGGCCTGACGCCATTGGGCGCCCGCGTCTAGGAAGACCTTGTCCAGGCCCTCCGCCTCGGCGGCCTTGCGCACCCGCATCGAACCGGGCACCACCAGCATGCGTACGCCGTCTGCGACCCTGTGCCCCCGCAGCACCTCGGCAGCGGCCCTGAGGTCCTCGATGCGGCCGTTGGTGCAGGAGCCGAGGAACACAGTGTCCACCGCGATGTCGCGCAGCACGGTGCCCGGCTCGAGCCCCATGTAGGCCAGCGCCTTCTCCGCGGCGAAGCGCTCATTCTCGTCGGCGATCTGCTCGGGGTCGGGAACCGACTCCGACAACGGCAAGCCCTGCCCCGGGTTGGTACCCCAGGTCACGAACGGCGTCAGCTCATCGGCATCGAGCTCGACCTCCGCGTCGAAGGTGGCCCCTTCGTCGGTGCGCAGCTCGCGCCAGTTGGCCACCGCCGCGTCCCAGTCGGCCCCCTGCGGCGCGTGCGGGCGGCCCCGCAGGTAGTCGAAGGTGGTCTCGTCCGGCGCGATCATCCCCGCGCGAGCGCCCGCCTCGATCGACATGTTGCAGATGGTCATGCGGGCTTCCATGGACAGCGCCTCGATCGCGGTGCCCCGGTACTCCAGAACGTAGCCCTGGCCGCCGCCGGTGCCGATCTTGGCGATCACCGCGAGGATGATGTCTTTCGCGGTGACCCCGGGCCGCAGGTTGCCGGAGACGTTGACCGCCATCGTCTTGAACGGACGAAGCGGGAGCGTTTGGGTGGCGAGTACGTGCTCGACCTCGGAGGTGCCGATGCCTAATGCCATCGCACCGAAAGCACCGTGGGTCGAGGTGTGGCTGTCGCCGCACACCACGGTCATGCCGGGTTGAGTCAGCCCGAGCTGTGGGCCGATGACATGCACGATGCCCTGCTCGGCGTCGCCCATCGGGTGCAGCCGGACGCCGAACTCCTTGCAGTTGGCACGCAGGGTGTCGACCTGCGTCCGCGAAACCGGGTCGGCGATCGGAAGTTCGATGTCCACCGTGGGGACGTTGTGGTCCTCGGTGGCAATGGTCAGGTCGGGACGACGAACCGGCCTGCCCGCGAGCCGGAGACCGTCGAAGGCCTGCGGGCTGGTGACCTCGTGCACCAGGTGCAGGTCGATGTAGAGCAGGTCGGGCTCGGCGCCCTTTCCACGGCGCACGACATGCGCGTCCCATACTTTCTCTGCCAGCGTCCGACCCTGTTGTGCCGGTGTCGTTGGGGTTGCCACGGCGCGGGCTCCTCCCATTGTGGTGGTTGTACTGTCGGGTTTCCCGGACCACGGGGGAAGCCTCGGCGATCGGGATCATCGAAGTTCCCAAGATATGGACTTCCCACAATTCGGGATTGTAGTATCGCTTTGTGGGACAGCATAGCGTGTCTTTATCAGCCTGCGTAATCGGTGAGTGTGGGAGGTCTCGTGGCTAGTCCTGCCGCTACCGCGCAGTCCAGCGGAATCGGAGTCCTGGACAAGGCGGTCGCCGTGCTGCAAGCGATCGCCGAGGAGCCATGCGGGCTTGCCGAGCTCTGCGCCAGGACCGGGCTGCCACGTGCCACCGCGCACCGGCTGGCCGTCGGGCTCGAAGTGCACCGGCTGCTCCGGCGGGCTCCGGACGGCCGCTGGCGCCCCGGGACCGCACTGGCGGAACTCGCGGGCGGTGTGACCGACCCGTTGCTCGACGCCGCGAGCTCGGTGCTGCCCAAACTGCGGGACATCACCGGAGAGAGCGTGCAGCTTTACCGGCGCGACGGGATGCAACGGGTGTGCGTGTCCACCGCCGAGCCACCGAGCGGGCTGCGCGACACCGTGCCGGTGGGCGCGCGCCTGCCCATGACAGCCGGCTCGGGCGCGAAGGTCCTTGCCGCATGGTCGGATCCGCAGACGCAGCGCACCATCCTGCTGGACGCGGTTTACGGCGAGCGCACACTGCTCGAGGTCCGACGGCGCGGCTGGGCGCAGAGCGTCGCCGAGCGCGAGCCGGGGGTCGCCAGTGTGTCGGCTCCGGTGCGCGACTCGTCGGGAGCGGTGGTCGCCGCGGTCTCCGTGTCAGGACCCATCGAGCGGATCGGCCGCAAGCCGGGCGTGCGCTGGGCCGCCGACCTGCTGGCCGCCGCCGACGCCCTGACCGAGCGCCTCTAGCGCGCCGGGCCGCCGTGTCCGCGTTCTGAGCACCCGTGTCCGCCGCCCAGGCACGGGTGTTCGACATCTGTGCACGCAGCGACCGCGTCCGTTCTGTAGCACACGTATAGCCGATTCCGGAATCACCGATTTGGGGCTAATCTGCCACCTCGGCAGCCGGTGATCCGCGAGGCGGCTTCGGCTTCCGCAGCCCACCCCTGCAGGGGCCGGCTCAACCCACACAAAGGGAGCTTGTCATGCGAAAACGCAAGACCGTCCGGAGAGCCGTGCTGGTCACAGCGGTACTGGCTCTCGTGGTACCCGGAGCCGCTGCCGCCCACCCGGACCACGACCGAGGAGGCAGCTACAAAGAGCAGTTCCCCGGCGAAGGCGTCGCCTACGACAAGCAGCACGAAGGCGAGGACGGCCACCTGCCCGCCCGGCAGGAGAACGTGTCGCTGGTCGGCAAGGGCGAGGTGACCAACCCCAGCGGGGCGGGCAACACCGGGCGTGTCGCCGACGTATTCGCCCACGGCGACTACGCCTACCTCACCGCCTTCCGGGAGCCGACGTGTGAGGCGGGCGGCGTGCACGTGATGGACATCAGCGATCTGTCGGCGCCGACCGAGGTGACCGACGCGTTCATCCCCACCAGCCCAGGCTCCTACGCAGGTGAAGGCATTCAGGTCATCCGGATCGGTGACCTGGACGTGCTGATCCACCAGAACGAGACGTGTGACCCGAGCTTGGTCACGCCGGGCAAGGCCGGGGGTATCTCGCTCTGGGATGTCAGCGAGCCGGAAGACCCGCAGCCGCTGGCGCTGCACGCCGGCGACTACGACGGCGGCCCGCTGGCCAACACCGTGCACTCGATGTACGCCTGGCGCAATGTCTTCGACAAGCGCACCTACGTGGTGCTGGTGGACAACGAGGAGTTCACCGACACCGACATCATGGACATCACCGACCCGACGAATCCGGTGATGGTCAACGACACCCTCGACCTGGTCGAGTTGTTCGGCGTCGATCAGGACGAACCCGCGAACCTGCAGTCGGTGTTCAGCCACGACATGATGGTGTACAAGGTCGGCAAGCGGTACGTGATGACGATGAGCTACTGGGACGGAGGCTATGTCCTGCTGGACGTCACCGACCCGACGCCGGGCAACGTGAGCCTGATCGCCGATCACGACTACGCCCTGCTCGACGAGGAGCGCCTCAAGCGCGGCCACGAGATCTCCCCGGAGGGCAACGCCCACCAGAACGAGCTCTCGCCGAACAAGAAGTTCATGATCGCCACCGATGAGGACTTCAACCCGTATCGCGTCATCGCCACCATCGACTCGGGCCCGTACGCGGGAAGCGAGTACACCGCGACCTCGGCCAGCGGCACCCCGCCGGTCGACGCGGACACCACGATCAGCGGTACACCCACGTTCGTCGGCCTCGCCTGCGCTTCGTTGCCTGCCGGTACCGGTGTCGCGCTTGTCGAACGCGGTACCTGCACCTTCCAGACGAAGCTGGACAACATCACGGCCGCCGGATATGACGCAGGCATCGTGTTCAACAACTCGGTCGGCTGCGATGCCCTGGTGACGATGCTCGCCGAGGGCGACATCCCGTTCGTGTTCACCACCCGGACCGCCGGGCTGCAGCTGCTGGGCCAGGAGAACCTGGACTGCGCGTCGGCGACGCCCGCTCCGGGTACGCCGGTCGCCGAAACCACCATCAAGGCGGTCTTCGACGGGTGGGGTTACGTGCGGCTGTTCCGCACCGACATCCCGAAGACCGGCGGTCCCGGCTCGATCGAGCAGATCGACACCTACGCGATCGAGGAGTCCCAGAGCGAGGAGTTCGCGGTCGGCTTCGGTGACCTCTCGGTGCACGAGGTGGCGATCGATCCGGATGACCGGGTGGCCTACCTGTCCTACTACTCCGGCGGCCTGCGGGTCGTCTCGTACGGGGCGGACGGCCTGGAAGAGGTTGGCGTCTTCATCGACGAGGGCGGGAACAACTTCTGGGGTGTCGAGGTCTACCAGCGGGACGGCGAGAAGTACATCCTCGCCAGCGACCGTGACTTCGGCCTCTATGTGTTCCAGTACACGCCGTAACTCGAGGAGAAATGAAAGGCTCCCATTCGCATCAATGCGAATGGGAGCCTTTCTTTACGTACCCCCGATGGGATGCCACAAGGATGGGAACAGGCCGCGACCAGGTCGTTCTCGCCGGCACGCTCACGATGGAGACCAGCGGAGTCTTGTCCGGGAGTGTTGAACGCGTGGCGGGTCACGGCACGTGCCGTCCATATGCCAGATAGAATCTCATCGAAGAGCCTGACAGAATTCCGTCGAGTTGTTAGATAGATGTCCGTCCATCTGTTAGTATCGCGCCATGAAGTACCGGCGTCGCATTATCGACGACTTCCTCGACGACACCTTCCCCCACCTGGCAGCCATCGCGTTGGAGGGAGCCAAAGGCGTCGGGAAGACCGCGACCGCCAGCCAGCGGGCCAAGACGATCCTCGCGCTCAACGAACCGAGACAACGCGAGGTGATCGCCGCGAATCTTGACTATGTCACCCAGGTTCCGACACCGGTTCTGATCGACGAATGGCAAGTCGAACCGCCCGTGTGGGACCGGGTCCGTCGCGCTGTCGACGACGACAACACCGGCGGACGCTTCCTGCTGGCGGGCTCGGCCGGCGTCGCGCCTGGTGTCCGCATCCACTCTGGGGCAGGCCGGATCGTCAGCCTTCCCATGCGACCGCTGGCATTCAGCGAACGAGGATTGGCCCAACCCACCGTTTCGCTGCGAGAACTGCTGCAGGGTCGTCGGCCCGACGTCGGCGGACGGTCCGCCATCGACGTTCCCGCCTACGTCGACGAGATCCTGCGCTCAGGATTACCGGGCATCCGCGACCTCCCCGAACGGCCCCGCCAAGTTCAGCTCGACAGCTACGTCGCCCGCATCGTCGACCGTGAACTGCCCGAGAGCGGCGTCCGGGTCCGCCGCCCGAACACCCTGCGGGCCTGGCTGGCGGCCTATGGCGCAGCGACCGCGACCGATGCCGCCTACACGACGATTCTCGATGCGGCGACAGCTGGCGACGCGGACAAGCCGGCACGACAGACCGTCGACGCCTACCGTGATCACCTGCAACGGATCTTCATCCTCGATCCCGTGCCAGCGTGGACGCCGACGCTCACCCCGCTCAAGCGCCTCACCCACACTCCCAAACACCACCTGGTCGACCCTGCGATCGCGGCGCGTCTCGTCGGCGTCGGAACAGCCGGCCTGCTCCGCGGCGACGGGACGCGAGTCCCCGCGACGGGGACCTGGCTCGGCGCACTGTTCGAATCGCTTTCCACCCAAAGCGTGCGCGTCTACGCCGACGCGGCCAACGCCCAGATCGGCCATCTGCGCACGAAGAACACCGAGCACGAGATCGATCTCATCATCGAAGGTGACGACCGCCAAGTGGTCGCGATCGAGGTCAAGCTGGCAGCCACCATCGACGACAAGGACGTGCGACACCTGAACTGGCTACACGAACTCCTCGGCAACCGGCTCGCCGACCGCGTCGTCGTCACGACCGGAGAGTTCGCCTATCGCCGCAAGGACGGAGTCGCAGTCGTCCCACTCGCGCTCCTCGGTCCATAACCGCGTCCGCCCACGCAATGGCTATCGCCGGGGCCGACAAGTGAATCAAGGTCATCGTTTGCTACACCAGCCTTCTGCAC
>JBOHER010000492.1:0-13558 GCA_050701115.1 Haloechinothrix sp.
CGCCTGTGGAGCTGGTGTCGGTCTCGGGTCCGCCCGAGCGGTCGGCTGTGAAGCAGGAACCCGCCGGGAGCGCGGCCTAAGCCGCACAGACCGGAATCCCCGCCGTTCACGGCGGGGAGGACGTCAACGGCCCTGGTTGGCCACAGCTGCGGCGGCTTCGGCCGCTGCGTCGGGGTCCAGGTAGGTGCCGCCGGACTTGACCGGCGCGAGCTGCGCGTCGAGGTCGTAGCGCAGCGGGATGCCGGTCGGGATGTTCAGCCCGGCGATGTCGGCGTCGGAGATGCCGTCCAGGTGCTTGACCAGCGCACGCAACGAGTTGCCGTGCGCGGCGATCAGCACCGTCTTGCCCGCGCGCAGGTCGGGCACGATCGTCGACTCCCAGTACGGCAGCAACCGGATCACCACGTCCTTGAGGCATTCGGTCAGCGGGGCCTCGCCACCGATGGCCGCGTACCGGGGGTCGGCATCCTGGCTGAACTCGCTGCCCTTCTCGATCGGCGGGGGCGGGGTGTCGTACGAGCGGCGCCAGAGCATGAACTGATCCTCGCCGAACTCGTTCAGGGTCTGCTTCTTGTTCTTGCCCTGCAGCGCGCCGTAATGCCGCTCGTTGAGCCGCCAGTCACGCCGGACATCGATCCAATGCCGGTCCGCCGTGTCCAGCGCGATGTTCGCCGTGGAGATCGCCCTGCGCAGCAGGGAAGTGTGCACCACGTCCGGCAGCAGGCCGCTCTCGGCGAGCAGTTCGCCACCGCGTCGCGCCTCGGCCTCTCCCTGTTCGGACAGCGGAACGTCAACCCAGCCGGTGAACAGGTTTTCCGCGTTCCATGTGCTCTCACCGTGGCGCAGCAGCACCAGCGTCCCTACATCGCCCATGGCGATAAGCGTGCCAGAACGAACCCGGCGGAGGTCAGGCGGCTCGGTGTGGAGGTCGCGTTCTACCGAGGGTGTCACGCACGAGGCAACAATGTCACCTGATTGGAACAACACCCACCCAATGGCCGGTTATATGGGCCTAATGAGCGCTCGCGAGCTGCTCTGAGTTGACCAAATGCCGTCTTTACACACGATCGGATCACCATCGGGTCTTGTTAACCGCGCGCACTTCTGCCAAGTTGGCAACAACCGTCGCCCGGTCGGTCTCCACGCACTCCCCGATGAGCGGCGGGTTCGACGCAGCTCGTCACCCCCTGCCGGGCTGCGCCCGCCCCACCCCGATGGCACCCCCTCGCCACCGGGTCGACCGGCGGGACTCACGCGGGGCGGCTCGAGTTTCGCGACTCCCCCTCCCTCGAGCCGCCCCGCTCTCCCGGGCTGCCTCACCCCTGGGCAGCTGGCTCAGGTCCGGATGGCGTCTTGGTGGCACCGCGGCCGCGCCTGCGTAACCACCAGACGAGTGCCGCCGCCGGGATGCCGAACGCGATCAGGAACGGCAACGCGGCGCCGATACCGGTGAGCACGACACCGCTCATGGTAAGGAAGGCGTGCCACCCGCCGATCAGGCCGCCGAGAAATCCGCCGCGATCGTCGTCCGGATCGACCGCGTCGCCCTGCGTGATGGATAGCTGCACGGTCGACATGGCAACCATGCCCTGCAGCGCTTCCTGGCGCGCGCGCAGCGATTCGAGTTCCGATTCGCGCACCGTCAGCTCGGCTTCGACCGCGACGATCTCACTGATCGACTCGGCCTTGTCCAACAGCGCGCGCACCCTGGCCACGCTGGCCCGCTGCGATGCGACCCTGCTGTCCACATCCACGATCTGCTCGGTGACGTCGGCCACCTGTGTTTCCCGCTTGGTGACCTCGCCGATTCCGGCCAGCTGTTCGAGCACCGCATCGAGCCTGTCGCTGGGCACGCTCACGCTCAACGTCGCCGAGTCCTCATCCGCGACCTCTGAGCCGGTGTATCCGCCCGCTCGGGCGGCAATGGCGCGTGCCTTCGCCGACGCACCCGCGACATCATCGGCGCGCAGGGTGAGGCTGGCGCTGCGCGCCAGCTTGCGGTCGGTGGTGGCCAACTGGGTGAGTGGCCCCGCCGGACGGCCTCGGTCGGCGGTGCCGGAGTCCCGCACGCCTGCGCCAGGGCCGTTCGTGCCCGCTGCCGATTCCTGGCGGGTGGCGTGCTTCTCGGGCGCGGCAAGACTGTCCGGGCGCGGGAAGTCCGCCGCCCGACCGGCCCCGTCCGCGGCGCCGGTGTCCGCCGAGCACCCCGCCAACAGCACCGCCGCGATCCCTGCCGCGAGCGCGATCCCCGCGAACGTCCGGGTAGCCGCACCCATCGCCGCTCACCTCTCTCCGTCGCGCAGAGGACGGAGGGGGCGATCAGCGGCGTTGCACCGGATATGTCACGAGTCAGACTCGCTGACCGAGCCCGGCAGGTGACCGTCAGCGGGCTCGACGAGATGTTTGAAGGCCTGCAGGTTGGCAAGGGATTCGCCACGGGAGACCCGCCAATCCCACTCACGCTTGATGGAACTGGCGAAACCGATCTCGAGCAAAGTGTTGAAGTCGCCGTCGGCGGCCTGCAGGACCTGACCGAGCAGCTTGTCAAGCTCGGCCTCGGTCACCGAATCCAGCGCGACCCTGCCCACCAGATAGATGTCACCGACCTTGTCGATGGCGTAGTGCACCCCGTACAGCTTGGTGTTGCGGCGCAGCAGGTAGCGGTAGACCTCCTCGTGCGCCTCGTCGGGTCGCCTGCATACGAACGCCTCGACGCTGAACGAGTTGTCCCCGGCGATCAGCCAGCAGCTGGTCTGCAGCTTCTTCACCCCGGGCAGGTTGACGAAGTACTTGCCGGCACCATGCTCGGTGTATTCCAGCTCCATGGAGTCCAAAGTGGACCTCACGAGGGCGTCAAGGCCCGCTGTCATACCGCCACCTCCGTGTCGGCTCGTTGCCGATTGAACTCGTCGGCGGCCGAGGCGTACACCGACAACAGCGCGTCGGTGGTGCGCTGCCAGGAGAACGCTGCGGCATGCTCGAGCGCGCCCCTGGACAGCTCGGCACGGTAACCCGGATCGAGGGCTACCGCAGCGAGGGCATCCGCCCAGTCGCCCGCCCGATGGGAGGGCACGAGCAGCCCGGACGAGCCGTGCGCCACCGCGACCGGCAGCCCGCCGACGCGCGCGGCCACCACAGGGGTTCCGCAGGCCTGCGCTTCCAACGCGACCAACCCGAAGGACTCGTTGTAGCTCGGTACCGCGACCACGTCCGCGGCCCGGAACACCTCGACAAGTTGCTCGCCTGCCTGCGGCGGCAGGAAGTGCGTCTGCTCGGCGATACCCAGTGACCGGGCGAGATCCCGCAAGGCCTCAGGCTGCTCGAGACCGCTACCCGATGGCCCGCCCACGATGAGCACGACCAGCCGGTCCCGCAGGGCGGGCTGCCGCCGGACGAGCTCGGCGGCCGCGTGCAGCAGCACATCGGGTGCCTTCAACGGCTGGATCCGGCCCGCGAAGGCGAGCACAACGGCCTCCTGCGGAAGTCCGAGCTCGGCCCGGGCCTTGGCCCTCGAGCCGGGCGCGAAGGTGCGCAGATCCACCCCCGGCGCGACGGTGCTGACCGAGTCCGGATGCGCGTCGTAGAGCTCGATCAGCTCACCCGCCTCGACCGGGGTGTTGGCGATCAACCGGTCGGCCTCGTCGACCACCTGCTGCTCACCGATCACCCTGGTGCGCGGTTCCGGACTGTCGCCATCGGCGAGCGCGGCGTTCTTCACCTTGGCCAGCGTGTGCGCGGTATGCACGAGGGGCACCCCCCACCGCTGACCGGCCAGCCAGCCCACCTGCCCGGACAGCCAGTAGTGCGAGTGCAGCAGGTCGTAGTAGCCGGGCGGGTGGAACGCTTCGGCGCGCAGCACTCCTGCGGTGAACGCGCACAACTGGGACGGCAGTTCGGCGCGGTCAAGAGGTTCGAACGGGCCTGCCGGGATGTGCCGGACGAGCACCCCGGGGTCCAGTTCGACCACCGGCGGCTGATCGGATGCGGTCGCCCTGGTGAAGATCTCCACGCTGATCCCCCTGCGCGCCATCGCGCGGGCGCACTGGGTGATGTAGACGTTCATGCCGCCCGCGTCACCGGTGCCCGGTTGCTCGAGCGGGGAGGTGTGCACCGACAGCACGGCGACCCTGCGCGGAGTCCTGCCCCACGGCGAGGGCAACGTGTGCAGTTGCCCCAGCCGCGCGTCCCTGCGCAATGCCATCTTCACGACTCCTCGAGCTATTCCCATCGGGTCCGGCGCGCATACGCGCCCCACCGTTCATGCAACGCAGCCGACCCCGTGAGATCTTCCCGGCAGCCTATTGGGCGGCCGTCCCGGCTGCGCACGGCGTACTGCTCGACAGCCTCACGTGAGCGCGGACATCGACTGCCACTGCTTCCAGTCGATGAGCCAGTCCATCACGTCCGAGCTGGTCGGCATGTCCGCCTTGGCGCCGGTGACCTCGACCGGGTCGCCGATCATGCACGAGTCGTAGTACTCCTTGGCGTCTGACTCGAAAAGGTTGACGCAGCCGTGCGAGGTGTTGCGCTTGCCGATGTTGGCGCGGTTCTCCTCGTTCTCGTGAATGAACTCACCGTGGTTGGAGAAGCGGACCGCCCATTTCTTCTTGATGTCGGTGTATCCGTAGCGCTCGTTGTTGAAGATCGCGGTCGGCGACTTCGCCATCACGATCATCGTGCCGTTCGGGGTGTTCAGGTTCGGGTCGGCGTCCTTGCCATTGCTGCACGGATAGTCGGCGAAGCGCCCACCGTCCCGGTACACCCGCATCCGATGATCCGGCGTGTGCACCTTGACCACCTGGTTGCGGCCGATGGTGAAGGCGGTGGTCACGTCGGCCCTGCCGTAGTTGCCGCCGCCGTAGTGCACGCCGTAGAGCGTGGCCGCGACCTTGACCTCGGTCCCTGCAGGCCAGTACTCCCGTGGCCGCCAGTCGACCTGCCGGTCGTGCAGCCAGGCCCAGGAGCCCTCCACCTCCGGCAAGGTGGTGACCTTGAGCGCCTTCTCGGCCACTGCCCGGTCGGCGACCGGCACGCTGAACTTGACACTGATCGGCATCGCCACGCCCACCACGGCGTCGTCCACCGGATTGAGGGTGGCGCGTACCTGGTTGGCCGGAGCGACGGTGTCGAAGCTGCCGGAGAACTCGACCGGCTTGCTGTCGGTACCGATCGCCTTGGCGGAATACGTGTAGGTCTTGTCGAAGCCCAGCGGCTCGGTGGAGGTCCAACTGAGCTCGTCGTCGGTCAGCTTGCCGGACACATCCTTGCCTGCCGCGTTGATCAAGCTCACCTCGGTGAGTCGTCCCCGCTCGACCCGGACGGTGACCTTGTCAGTGACCCCCACATCGGTGGCTCCGTCGGCCGGTTCCGCACTCACCGTGGCAACCGGGGGCGGCTCGGGGGCGGCCTGCCCGCTGCGTCCTCCGCCGGTGCAGGCCGCGATCAGGCCGGACGCTCCCGCGGCCAGTGCGGCCTGGAACACCGGGCGCCTTCCGATCACTGGGCGCTTTCCGATCACCGGGCTCCCCTTCCGCGTCGTGCTCTGTGTCGGCGCCTGCGGGCTCGAGCGTACAGCGGCACCCGTGCACATAGGGCGTGAGCGCCGGCGCCTAGAGGGTGCAGTTGATCAACAGCGGTTCCGGGTGCAGGGTGATGCCGAACCGAGTGACGACGCCAGCACGCACCTCGCGGGCCAACGCGAGCAGGTCGGCAGTGCTGGCCGCACCCCGGTTGGTCAGCGCGAGCGTGTGCTTGCCGGACAATGCCACCCGGCCACCTGGGCCGCGGTGGCCCTTACTGAACCCTGCACGTTCGATCAGCCACGCCGCGGAGAGCTTCACGCCGCCCTCTGCCGGATACTGCGGCGGCGCGGCAACGTCCGGCCCCACCTGAGCGGCGATGCGCTCGAGCACCTCGCCGATCCGGTCGTCACCGATGATCGGGTTGGTGAAGAACGAACCCGCACTCCAGGTGTCATGGTCGTCGGAGTCGAGCACCATTCCCTTACCCCGCCGTAATCCCAGCACCGCGGCGCGCACCTCGCCGGCAGGCAGCCTGGTACCCAGCCGCACGCCGAGCGTGCGGGCCAGTTCGGCGTACCGGACGGGCTGGCTCAGCCCGTCGTGGTGCAGCCCGAAGCTGACGGTGAGCACGATCGCGGTGTTGGTGCCCTTGAACCTGCTGGTGCGATAGGCCAGGCCCAGTTCGGCGGGCCGCAGCGTGGACACCTTCCCCGTCGTACGGTCGCAGACCTCGACCGCGCGCAGGAACTGGGCGGTCTCCCAGCCGTACGCGCCGACATTCTGGATCGGCGTCGCACCCACCTGACCGGGGATGCCGGACAGGCACTCGAGGCCACCGAATCCGGCGTCAACGGTGCGCGCGACGAACCTGTCCCAGTCCTCCCCCGCGGCGACGTCGACGCGCACTTCCGCGTCGCCGCGCTGAGTCCGCTCGCCGCGGGTGGCGATCCGCACCACGGTGCCCTCGAACCCGGCATCACCGATGACCAGGTTCGAGCCGCCCCCAAGCAGCAGCACCGGCTCGCCCGCGTCATCACAGGCGCGGACGGCCTCGATCAGCTCGTCGGAGGTCCGGCAGGCGATCATCCTCGCGGCCGGTCCACCGAGCCGCAGGGTGGTGTAGTCGCCGAGCGTGATTCCGGTCGTGACCGCGGGGCTGTTCATGACTCGCAACGGTAATGTGCCCGCTATGGCTTCCCGTATCGAGCACCGTGCCGAGTTCAAGCACCCCCTTGACCAGGTGCTTTCCGCGATGTCCTCGAAGGACGCCCTCACCGAGCAGCTCGCGGAGATCGGCGGCCACAACGCCGCACTGCTCGACCACAGCACCTCGGCGACCGGAGTCAGCTACACCCTGCGCCAGGGTGTGCCCGCCGACAAGCTGCCTGGAGCCGTCCGCGGCCTGCACCCCGGCGACCTGATGGTGCGGCGTGAGCAAACCTGGGAGCGCGTCGAGGCCGACCGGGCGAGGGGAACCGCACACGCGCACGTTTCGGGTATCCCCGGCGACATCCGCGCCGACACGGAACTGATCGGCAACGACGACCGGACCGAATGGCGCGTCACCGGCGAGGTGAAGGTGCGCATCCCGCTGCTCGGCGGCAAACTCGAGCGCACCATCTCCGAGCAGGTGACCAGGCTGATGGTGCGCGAAGGCCGGTTCATCGCCGAGCGGCTCGCGCAGCGCTGACCCCGCACGCGGACCGGGCGCCAGCAGGCCATTTGAGACAATCACCGGTCGTGGAGACCTCAGAGCGCCGGTACGTGATCACCTTCGGCTGCCCGGACCGGACCGGTATCGTCGCGCGGATCGCGACCTTCCTCGCCGAGAACGGCGGCTGGATCGTCGAAGCGGCCTACCACACCGATCCGGACACCGGCTGGTTCTTCACCCGCCAGGAGGTGCGTGCGGACTCACTGCCGTTCGGCGTCGATGAACTGCGGGAGCGGTTCGGTCCGGTGGCCGCCGCACTGGGTGCCGACGCCGATCAGGACAACGGGTCGCACTGGCGGATCGCCGACACCGGGGTACGCCGCCGGGTCGTGCTCCTGGTGTCCAAGGAAGGCCACTGTCTCTACGACCTGCTCGGCCGGGTCGCCGCCGGTGAACTCGACGTCGAGCTGTGCGCCGTGGTCGGCAACCACGCAGAGCTGGGCGATATCACCCGCGCGCACGGCATCCCGTTCCACCACATCCCGTTCCCGAGCGATCCCGGCGGCAAGGCGACCGCGTTCAAGCAGCTGGCCGAGATCGTCGACGCGCACGATCCGCACGCCATCGTGCTCGCCCGGTTCATGCAGATCCTGCCGCTCGAACTCTGCGCGGCGTGGGCGGGACGAGCGTTGAACATCCACCACAGCTTCCTGCCCTCGTTCGTCGGTGCACGCCCGTACCACCAGGCCCACACGCGGGGCGTGAAGCTGATCGGCGCGACCTGCCACTACGTGACGGCTGAGCTCGACGAGGGGCCGATCGTCGAGCAGGACGTGATCAGGGTCGGCCACGGCGACACGATCGCCGACATGGTGCGCAAGGGTCGCGACATCGAGAAGGTGGTGCTGGCCCGCGGGCTGCGCTGGCACCTGGAGAACCGCGTCCTCGTGCACGCGGGCCGCACCGTGGTGTTCTAAAAGGCTCAGCCCTGCGCGGCGAGCTCGTCGAGCTTGCCCAGCATGCCGTCATAGATTCGCTTGAGGCCTGCGGGCGCGAAGATGCCCTCGAAGAAGCCGCCGATGCCACCCGCGCCCTGCCAGGTCGTTTCCACCCGCACGACGCTGGACTCACCGTCGGGACGCACCGTCCACGTGGTCACCATGCTTGAGTTCCCATCGGTCTCCACCACGGTGCCCTTGGCGGGCTCGGTGATCGTGGCGACCACGTCCCGCGAGCGCTTCGAGGTCGCCTGCAGCGTCCAGCTGGCCTTGGTGCCCGCGCCGGAGCCACCCGCGAGGACCTGGTACTCGCGGTAGTGGTCGGTCAAGATCTTCGGCCGGGTGCTCGCGTAGTCGGCGACGAGCGTACCGACCTTGTCGGCGGGTGCGGCGATCGTGCGCTCAGCGCTGGCAGTGACCTGTCCCATGCGGATCCTCCTGTGTCCATTCCCATGTCTTGTGCGAACGTCGGGTTAGTCCTGCTGAGCCAGCCGGTCGATGACCTCCGCGCCGGGTAACCGGGTCAGGAAGCTTCCGCTGACCAGGAGCTTGCTGCCGCGCACACCGCTACCGATGACCAGTTCGGGTGCCGCGGCAACCGCGGCGTCGATCAGGATCGGCCACCCGGTGGGCAATCCGATCGGCGTGATTCCGCCGAAGGCCATGCCGGTGCGCTGCACCGCATCGTCCACCGCGGCGAAGGACGCCTTGCGCACATCAAGCCTGCGCTTGATCACCCCGTTGACGTCGGCGCGGGTGGTGGCCAGTACCAGGGCAGCCGCATAGCGGACTTCGCCCGCCCGTTTGCCCGCGACGACAACACAGTTGGCCGAGGCCGCCAGCGGCGCAGAGTAAGCCGCACAGAACGCTGCGGTGTCGGCCAGCTCGGGGTCGATCTCGGCGACGCCAACGGTTGCGTCCGGGTCGTGTTCTTTCAGCGCCTGCGCGACCACATCCGCGAGCAGATCGGGACGGTCGGCAACCGGAACCACGCGCAAGGTCCCTGCCACACTCCACGTCGTCATGCGCGCTACCAGTTGCGGCCGCCGCGCTGCACTTCGATGAGCTTCGGGCGGACGTCGACGAGGTAGACCAACACCGCGACCAAGCCCGCGATCCAGAACAGCATTCCGAAGTCGGCGGGGCCGAAGACGAGCAACGCGAGCGTCCCGGCACCGGTGATGCCCGCCCACGCCGGTTTGCTCAGCCGATCGGCTGCGGCGTAGGCGTCGGAACGCTGGATGAGGGCGTGCACGAACGCGTACACGCCGACGGGCAACGCGACCCATTTGATGGTAGTGAGGATCAGCCAAGCTGCGTACGACACACATCTAGCGTACGGCCGTGCCAAGCGTGGCGGACAACCGCCGCGAAAAGCTGCCCTCTACACAGCTGAGCCCCGGCACCTGTCGGGGGAAGGTGCCGGGGCTCAACCGGTGGTTACCGCAGACTCACTTGGTGGTCTTCGGGGCCTTCTTCGCGGGGGCCGTCTTGGCGGGGGCCTTCGCGGTGGCGGTGCGACGAGTGCTGCTCGCGGTCCGCGGGCTGGTCGCGTTCGCGGCCTTGCGGCTCACGCTGCGAGTCTCGGAAGCGAGCTCGGCGCCGGCCTCGGAAACCTTCTCCGCGGCGGCGTCGGCGGCCTTCTTCACCCGGACGGCAGCCTTCTCACCGGTCGAGCGGGTGCGCTTGGTGATCTTGGCCAGCACGTCCTCGACGCGCTCACGAGCGTCGCCGGTGGCGTCCTCGACGCGCTCCTGCGCGGTCTCGAGGGCCTCCTGCAGCTGCTCGAGCGCCTTCTTGATCTGCGGCTGCGCCAGGATCTGGTCGAGCGCCTCCTCGCCGGACTCGGTCAGCTTCTCGTACAGCTTCCGAGCCGCCTCGGTGTAGTCCTCGACGACCTTGCGCAGCTCGGCCGGGTCAAGCTTCTCACGCAACTGCTCGACGTCCTTGGGCAGCTCGTCGAAGTTCTTCTTGGCGGTCTCGCTGGTCTCGGTCACGCGCTCCCTGGTCTTGTTCACCGCGTCGACGACCGCCTGGCTGGCCAGGTTGCCCGCGCCCAGCGCCGCGAGCAGCGGCGTGCGGACCTGGTCGATGGCGGTGTTGACCTGCTCGCGAACCTTGTTCAAGTCTTCCTTGGTGGGACGGGTCATATTGAGATCACTCCTCGTTGGCTGCGGCCCCAGCGGGCTCTGCAGTTGTTGTGAATGTTCCTGCGTTGTTCAGCTCCGCACCGGATCCCTCGGGTGAGGGGGATGCCGATGAGGACTGCTCCTGCGGCGACTGCTTCGCCGAGTTCTCCCGGCGAAACGACTCGTACACATCGAGCAGAACCTGCTTCTGCCGCTCGGTGAGTTCGGTGTCCGCTCGAACAGAGTCGGAAACCGGCCCTCCGGTTGGCAGATCCAAGATTCCTGCCTGGATATAGAGCGCTTCGGCTGAGATGCGCAAACCCTTGGCTATCTGCTGCAAGATCTCCGCACTCGGCTTACGCACACCCCGCTCGATTTGACTCAAGTACGGGTTGGACACTCCGGCCAGTTTGGAAAGCTGGCGCAACGAGATCTTGGCGTTTGCCCGCTGCTGCCGGATGTACTCCCCGATATCGCGACCGATGTCGGCGACCTTGCCGATCGGCTTGCCTGATGGGTTGCCGGTGGCCGCGGTTTCTACACCTGTGCCAACGGCGGGCGCGCCCGAGTCCTGACTCGTGCTCAAATCGGGCATTTAGCCCACCTCCTTGCGATAAACCCCATCCTATGCTGGACTGCTAGCAATTGCAAGCACCATGCTTGCAACTATTGGGTGTTAGCTCGCACACCCGGCCTATGCTTAGCGCATGACGGCCGGTGCCGCACTGGGAATCGGCGCCCGCGCCCGGCGGAGGGGGCTGGTACGAACCCTTCGCCGGGAAGGCACGCTGACCGATCCACCCTGGATCGACGCGTTCGGATCGGTGCCCCGACACAGCTTCCTCAGCACATTTTTCGTACCGGACGAGGCCGGCTGGATTGCGCTCATGCGCGGCGATCACGGGTGGCTTGACCTGGTCTATGCCAACGAAGTGCTGGTAACGCAACTTGACGGTGATGCAACGCGGTGGAAAACAGCCCGCGAACACGGTCCCATTGACGGCATTCCGACCAGTTCGTCCAGCATGCCGTCGATTATGGCGATCATGTTAGAAGAGTTGCTGGTCGTTCCTGGTATGTCGGTGCTGGAGATCGGAACCGGCACCGGCTACAACGCCGCGCTGCTGTGCCAGCGCCTCGGTGACTCGCGTGTGTCCACAGTGGACATCGATGCCGAGCTGGTGTGGCCTGCCCGCGAGGCGCTGGACCGGTGCGGCTATCACCCGGTGTGCGAGGTGGCCGACGGCGCGGAGGGCCTGCCGTCAAGGGCACCGTTCGACCGGGTGTTGCTCACCTGCTCGGTCTCCCGGATACCACCCACACTGCTGCGCCAGACCCGGCCCGGCGGCATCATCGTGACCACACTGAATCGCCCGATCGGGGCAGGCCTGGTCCGGCTCACCGTGGACAACGGCGAGCACGCACACGGCCGGGTACTGCCTGGGGACGGCCGGTTCATGCCATTACGCGCCCACCGTCTCGCCGACGCCCGCCGCCTGCTCGACCGGCTCCCGCCCGCGGACCCCGAGGCTGCGGCGCCGACCGCGATTCCGATCGGAGCGGTGCTGCGGCCGACGAGTCCGTTCGAGTTCTTCGCCGGGCTGGCCTTGCCTGGGGTGCTGGCCGTGCAGACCCTCGACGACGAGCCGGACACCTACCTGGTGCACGGCGACGGATCCTGGGTCTGCCACTACCCGTGGCGCGGTGGGTATGTGGTGGACCAGGGCGGCCCGCGCAGGCTGTGGGACGACCTGGAAGCCGGTTACGCCCGCTGGCAGGACCTGGGCAAGCCGACGCGCAGCCGATTCGGAATCACGGTGGACACCGACGGCCAGCATCTCTGGCTGGACGTACCCGACAGCGAGCACCGGTGGCCGCTGGGCTCATGAGCGCGGGCTCCGGTCAGGAGCGGCGTGCGCGCTCACGAGCCCACCTCACCTGCACCCACTGGACTCCCGCATCCACGGCGGCCTCCAACGGTGCATCGGTGGTGTCGAACAATTGCACCGGCGGAGTCATGGCGGCTGCTGACTGCTGCAGCCACTCGTTGAACTCCACCGTCTCCTCGATCCGCGCCTCGTCCCATTCCCGCCACTGCGGACGCGCGCGCAGTCGCCGGGCCAGCACGGCTGATTCGGCGACCAGTGCGAGGTAGTGGATGTCGGAGAAGAAGACCCGCTCCGGCAGCGACTCGAACTCGGCAGGCACCACCGTTCCGCACAGCACCACGGGCCTGCCGTTCTGCTGGATCATCGCCGCCATCCGGAGCCAGGTGGACCGGAATGACGGGTGGCCGTCGACGTCGTCGCGCAGCCCGCCGGTCCACAACACGTCCTGCTCCAGTACCACCGCACGATCAGCGAGGCGCCCAGCCAAGGCAGGACCGACCGTGGATTTGCCGCCGCCGCTGGGGCCGGTGAGGGCGAACAGCGGCAGCCGGCGAAACGACCAGCGGTGCCCGCATCGGGCGCACGCCAACCGCTCGGCCTCGACGATCGGGACCTCCGCACGATCGCCACAGCCCGGGCAGATCTTCAGATCGAGCAACGCGTCAGTCGAACAGGTTCTCGAGGAAGCCGCGCCTGCGCCTGCCGCCGTGCCCGTAGTGCCGCGGCGAGTCGGAGTACCCACCCCGGTACGGGCGGGGTGAATCCGAGTAGCCCCCGCGGTGGGGCCGCGGCGAGTCGGCGTACCCACCCCGGTACGGCCGAGGCGAGTCGGGACGCCCGTAGTGCGGCTGGGCGTGGCCGCCTTGATGCCCCGCAGGCGGCCCTACCGGCCGATACGGCGGTGGGGCAGCCTGCGCGTAGTAGGCGGACTCGGCGCCGGCGATCTGCTCCATCTCGCCGCGATCCAGGAAGATGCCCTTGCAGCCCTCGCACTGGTCGATGTGGACGCCGTTCTTGTCGACGGTCTTCATCAGGTTCTGACACTGAGGACAAATCACGGAGCACATCCTACGGCGGTCGGTGGTGATCCCGCGGTGAGCTCATCGGCGACCGCGCGCAGCGCAGCCACCGCCGAGGCCACCGGAGGGTTCTGCCCGCCGCCCGCGCGCACGGCGGCCGACACGGTGGCGCGACGGGCGTGTCCCCACGATCGGGCGGAGCTCGTCGCTGGTGTAGTCCAGCCTCGGCTCGAAGCCGGCAATGCCGCAGACCTGTTCGAGGACGGCGCGCAGCGCGGCGTCGCTGTGCGGTGCGATCCACGGCTCGTCGGCCAGCGACCCGAGCGAAATCGCGCCTGCGCCCGCCC
>JBOHER010000493.1:0-10203 GCA_050701115.1 Haloechinothrix sp.
ACGTTGACCTGCACCGAGGCCTTGCTGTGATTCTTCCCGAGCAGCAGGTCGGCGAACACGTCGGCGCGGATGGCGTCCATGGACCGGTCGTCGCGGCGGGTCTTGATGGATTTGGCGATCGCGTCGATCCGGGCATAGATGGAGCAGGCCACCTCCGCCGGCAGGTAGGCGGACAGGTACGCCATGGAGTCCTCGGCCGGGATCAGCTCGACCTTGCGGTCTTTGCGGCGCCGCTCGGCGCGGCGGGCCGCGCCGTCCGGGTCGAGGGCGTCGACCTTGTGCCGCGCGGACTGCTGGATCGCGGTGGCGTCCCGCCCGGCCAGCCGGGATTCCAAATGGGAATCCAACTCGCGGGCCTGCTCATCCGGCAGCGGCAGCGCGGTGTCACAAATCCGGGACGCCTTGTAGGCGTCCAGTTCGCCGCGCCCCATCGCCGCAAGCACCTTCGGAAACCGTGAGGTCAGATCCTTGGCGAGGTGCACCTGCTTGTCTCCGGTGTGCTTGGACACCGACAGGGCGAACGCGACCTCGTCCCCGGTGTCCCGGTCGTCCCCGCGCCGGACCCGCAGCTCCTCGACCGCCCGCAGTTGCACCGCCTGCACCCGGGCGACCAGCGCCTGCGACGCGGAGATCAACTCGACCACGTGATCCGCACCGAAATGCGCCCAATCCAGCCCCTCCAGACCGAGAATGCCCTCGGGCCGCCAATCGGACTCCGCATCCGCCGACCACATCATCGACAGCACACCCGACACCTCCACGGCCGCGGCGGTGGTATTCCACTTCGGGTCGATGATGTCGAGTTCCGCTATCACACTACTAGTCTAGCACAAAGGCTCGAACAAATGTACGAGTAGGCTTACTACATTCTGATGTCTTTCCCGCTGCCGCTGGTTACCGCTCGGCAACACATCTTCTGCACGAAGAACCTGGATGCCAGGACGGGAGCTGTGCGGAGTGACCGGGTGATCCTCTCCTGGCTGTGTCGACGCTGGAGGGTTATTCACAAGTCAGTTGGCGGGGGCCGCCCGGAGGGTGGCTCGCGACGACTGACTGCAGGTGAGGGGCGTGATTGAGGTGAGCGGGCCGTGGTGAATAGCCCGACTTATGAATAAGACACCTGGCGTCCATCAGGGGTCGTGAGTGATGAGGGTCGTCGGAGGAACAACATTCACTCACGAGGGGAGGGTGCGGGGTGAGAGGGTGCGGTCAGTGTGCAGGGGGACGCACCCCTGTGAGGCCGGCCTGGGTGGCGAAGCGTTCGAGGTAGCCAATGATCATCTCCCGGCCGTCGTCGATGACTCGCTGATCACCTTGAGGATCCCGGGAGAAAGCCAGCTCCAAGGCGCGATCGCCGACCTCGACCGCCAGTTCGGCGACCAGGCTGTCGGTACCGGGCTTGAGTAGTCCCGCGTGCAGCGCGAAGTCGTACAGGGTGGTGGCGATCTGCTCGTTGTGAGCGCGGCAGAAGCTCATCACGGCGGCGTTTGTTCGACCTCGAAACCAGATCACCACGAACGCGGGCCTACGTTCGTAGACCTCGAAGAAGGCTTCCTGGGTCGCGGTGACGATGCCGCGAAGGCTCACGATCTCCAACTCGCCGAGTGCGTGCGCGAGCCGCTTGTCCATCTCGGCGGTGTCGCGTTTGACCAACTCGAGAATTATCTCGTCGACGTCGGCGAAGTACTGGTAGATCGAGGCGACCGGAACCCCAGCCCTAGCCGCGATCTTGCGGGTGCCCTGCCCTGGTACGCCGTCCTCGACGATCAGCTCGGATGCGGTGTCCAGTATTCGTTCGACCCGCTCCCGGCTCCGCCGTTGTGACGGGGATCTCCGTTTTGGACCAGCCTCCACGGCCGTACCTGTGCTGGTGGCAGCCATGAGCCAGAGTGTACAGCTAGTACGAACATGACTCATATTCATGTTGAATCCGGCCGTTCCAGAGGTGGCCGCGGACCGGCGCTCGCACCTCTGGTCCCGGACAACGCGGCGCTACCCGGGTGATCGCGCCCTGAGCATGCCGGGGGACACGTCGAGCAGGGACGCGCCACTACCCTGGATTCCGTGATCCAGTCGGTGCGGCTCCGGCCGCCGAGGAATCAGCTGAACCGTCGATCAGTCGCCTGGTGGCGGACGCAGATCGGGCTCATCACGGTCGTGCCCATGCTGGCGGCGGCGGCCTTGGGTGCGCTGGCCGCCCCGGGATTCTTCGTGCTCGCCGGCGTGTTCGCGGTGATCGGTACCGCGGTCGCGGTCATCCTGCCTGCTTGGTGGTACCGCGTGCATCGCTGGGAGGTCACCGACACCGCCGTCTACACCCGCTCCGGTTATTTCTGGCAGGAGTGGCGGATCGCGCCGATGTCCCGGATTCAGACGGTGGACACCGTGCGGGGTCCGCTGCAGCAGGTATTCCGGCTGGCCACGGTCACCGTGACCACGGCGTCGGCGAAGGGCGCGGTGCAGATCAAGGGCTTGGATGCCGAGCTGGCCGCCACGCTCGCCGATGAACTGACCGAGACCACCCAGGCGACTCCGGGTGACGCCACGTGAGCGAACCCCGGGTCGGCTTCGAGCGACTGGACCGGCGGCTGGTCATGGTCGCCGCGGCGATCGTCGGCGGCATCGCTGTCATGACGAGCGTGCCCACCGCGTTCGCGTTGTACAGCGGCGGAATCTCCTTGCTGCTGTCCTTGCTCGTCGTGCTGGTCGGATCGCTCCTACTGGTCGCCCTGACTTCAATCGGTGAATACCTACGCTGGCGAGCAACCCGGTTTCGGGTCACCGCCGATCGGTTCGAGTTGACCTTCGAGTTGGTCGTCACCAAGCGCCGATCGCTTGCCCGGGAACGAATCCGCACCGTAGATGTCACCGCCAACCCGGTGCAACGGCTGTTCGGTCTTGCGGCAGTGGTGATCGGAACTGGTCAGCACACCGATACCGGAGACCCGGACATCAAGCTGGATCCGGTGTCGCGGCAACGCGCGGACGAGCTGCGCGTGCTGTTGCTGCGCCGCGAGCGCGAGGTGACCGGTCCATCCGAGCACGACGGGCCATTGGCCACTGTGGACTGGCGGTGGGCGGCGTATGCGCCGCTTTCCTTTCTCACCCCGGCGTTGGGTGCCGCGGCGATCGGCGCGGTGTTCAATGTGTCCGGCTGGTTCGGCTGGGACGAGGGCGATGCGGCCGCCCTCCTGGGTGACTTCGTGCGCACCGCTGCGGTGTACGGCACCCTGGTGGTCGCTTTCGGTGTGATAGCGGTCGGTGCGGTCGGCGCGCTGTTGCTGTTCGTGGAGATGTGGTGGGGGTATCGCCTGCAGCGGGAGCCCGGCGGCACCGTGCGCGTCACTCGGGGGCTGCTCACCACCAGGTCGATCTCGATCGAAGAACGTCGGTTGCGTGGGGTCGAGGTGGTCGAGCCGTTCGGGATCCGGTTGGTGCGCGCGGCTCGGGTGGACGCGGTGGCCACCGGCATGCGGCAGGACACCAAGGGGCAACGCACCGACCACAAGACCTTGCTGCCCGCGGCCCCGCTTCGGGTAGTCGACCGGGTTGCGGCCTCCGTGCTGCGCGTGGCTACCTCCCCCACCAGGGGACGATTGCGCCCGCATCCCAGGGCTGCCCTCGGTCGGCGGATGCGGTGGGCGATGGCGCCGGTGATCGCGGTGTTCGCCATGCTGCTGGTGCTCTCCGTCGTGGTCGGGTCGGTGGTTGACGGATTCCTGGACGATGCGCTGGGCGGCATGGTGGGTGCGCTGCCGTGGATCTTCGCCGCGGTGGCCGTGCCGATCGCGATCGCGCTCGGGTGGGATGCCTATCGAAACCTGGGCCACGGCATCTCGGGGGACTATCTGCTGGTGCGGCGGGGAGCGTTGCGGCGGAGCACCGTCGCGCTGCAACGTTCCGGCGTCATCGGCTGGACCGTGCGGCAGTCGATCTTCCAGCGTCGGGCCGACCTGATCACGCTCATCGCCACTACGGCAGCAGGGAACGGCGGCTACCAGGTGCCCGATGTCGGGGTGTCCGACGGCCTGATGTTCGCAGATGACGCCGTTCCCGGTTTGCTCACCCCATTCCTGGCGTCCCAGCACTCTCGTGAGTGAAAGTTGTTGCATGGGCAACCCTCAGCACTCACGATGGCCGCCCGGGTGGTCGTGAGTGCTGAAGGTCGCCAGAGGAACAACTTTCACTCACGAGGCGCGCCCGCCTGCACGGGTAGCCTGATCAGGTGCGGCGGGCATTCGGTGTGGACTTCGAGGTCCCGGATGGTTATCTGAACACCCCCAGCATCGGAATTCCGCCGGTGCGGGCGGGGCAGGCGGTCGAGGGTGCGGTTCGCCGATGGCGCACCGGGGTCGATCAGCCTGCGGACTTCGACCACGCGGTGGCGACCGCGCGACAGGCCTTTGGACGCCTGGTCGGAGTCCCCGCCGACCGGGTGGCGATCGGGTCGACGGTGTCCCAGTTGGTGTCCTGCGTCGCGGCGGGAATCCCCGATGGCAGCAGGGTGCTCACCGCGGTAGGCGAGTTCACCAGCGTGACGTTTCCCTTCGCCGCTCAAGAACACCGTGGCATCAAGGTGATCGAGGCAGACCTCGACCAACTGCCCGCCGCGGTGGACTCCGCGGATGTGGTCGCGGTGAGCGTGGTGCAGAGCGCCGACGGGTCGCGGGTGGACCTCGCCGCGCTGCGCAGGAACGCCCGGGCCGCGGGCGTGCCGGTATTGCTGGATGCGACGCAGGCCGCCGGGTGGCTGCCGCTCGAGTTGGACTGGGCGGACTGGGTGGTCGCAGGCGGGTATAAATGGCTGCTGTCCCCGCGCGGCGCGTCCTGGCTGGCTGTGCATCCCCGGGCGATGCGGCTGACCAGGCCGATCAGCGCGAACTGGTATGCGGGAGCCGATCCCTGGCAGTCGATCTACGGCCTGCCGCTGCGGCTCGCGCAGGGGGCCAGGGCGCTCGACCTGTCGCCGGTGTGGCTCGCGCAAGTCGGCGCTGCCGTCGCGCTCCCCTTGCTGGCCTCGCTGGACTCCGGTGCCGTGCATGCGCACTGCGTCGGTCTTGCCGATCGACTGCGAGCACGCCTGGACCTGCCGCCGCGCGGCAGCGCGATCGTGGCGGTGCAGGCCCCCGATGCTGACCGGCGCCTTGCCCGGGCGGGGATCGTGGCCAGCGCTCGCGCCGGGAAGGCCCGAGTTGGCTTCCACCTGTACAACACCGAGGCCGACGTCGATGCCGTGCTGAACGCGCTCGCTGATCGCTGAACTGCGGTCCGGCCCGACCACCGGTTACGGTGTTGCCGTGATGTCGGACACCCTGAGCCAACGCGGCGCACCCGACACGGCGCACCCGCGGCCTGTCGGTGGGGCACCATCGAGTGCGCCGGGCACAACCCAGCGGCGCGCGCTCGCCGTCGTCGGTCTGGTAGCGGTCGCGGTTGTCTCCGGCTTCCTCTGGTGGCTGGTCCGCCACGAGCCGACGCCAGAACCCGCGCTGGTCACCGCTCCACCCGCGACGTCCGCTACCCCCGACGCGCCCGAGGAGGAGCCCACGACGACGCCGACCACCGTGAGCTCCGGCCAGTTCGCCTTTGACTCCGTGGTCCCGCCCGACTCGGGCGCGGACTGCGTGCGGGTCTCCTACGGCGAGGTCAAGACCTGGTTTCGCGATCACCCCTGCGAACGCGTGGTGCGCGGGCTGTACACGACGCGCAAGAAGGACGCCCGCGCCGTGGTGTCGATCATCGTGGTGACCATGCCGAGCGCCGAGCGGGCCGAGCAGCTCAAGGCCATCGTCGACACCAGCGGAACCGGCAACGTCTCCGACCTGCTGCGGGACGGCTCGGCGACGCTTCCGGGCGCACCGGACGTCGCGGGGGGCAGCTACGCCGCCAACTCCACCGGCCAGCACGTCACGATCATCGAGGCATCCTTCTTCGACGGCTATCACCACCGTGCGCTGCTCGCCGAGATCAGCGCCGAGGCGCTGCGGGCCGCCACCCAGCTGCGCTGAACCCTCCTCGGCGTGCCAGCGCATTCCCTCAAGCAACGCCGGGCAGGGCCACCGCGGCGTAGGGCTCGCCCGACTCCGCCCGCCACCGGGTGACTCGGATCGCGGAGCTGGCCAGCGCGTCGAGCGCGAAGCCGCGCAGTGCCCGGTCGTCGGTGCGTTCCAGCACGCCACGCCAGGCGCGTGCGGTGCCGGACTCCGCGGTGATCACCACAGTCATAGCCGACGGGATGTCATCAACCGGCCGCGGCGGCAGGTATGCCGGCTCGGCGGCATTCGGGAGCGCGCCCGCGGACTCGAGCACGCTCTGGCTCGCGTGCCTGCGCTCGCGATGTTCGCCCGCGGCGTCTTCGACACTCCTGTCGAATTCCGCCGGCAGGAAGGCGGTGACCAGCCCGTACGTCCAGACCGCGGCGTGTTCGGTGTCCAACGCACGTTGCAGCCCGGCGACGGCGTCTTCGTCGAGGTCGCCGCCGACCCGGGGCGGTTCGAACTCGAATTCCGGCTCGGTGCCGAGTTCGGGACTGAGCGCCCCGGCGGCAGCGCACCCGGCGGCGACCGAACCGAGCAGGCCTGCTCGATAGCGCGGGGCGCTGCTCGCCAAGGTGCGGCACCGCGTGCCCGCAGCGGCCAGCAGCTTGCCCAGCGCGGCGAGATCGGCCACCCGCTCATTGGGTGGCCTGGCCGACGACGCGGGCCGGTTGGCCCTGCGCACTTCCTCCTCGAGGGCATCGGCATGGGCGAAACGCACCCTGGCCACCGCGTTGGCGACCTCCCCAGCGGCCGGGGCGCCACCGCCCGCGGTGGCCAGGGTGCGCGCGGCTTCCGCGTCGGCACGGGCGGTTCGCGCAAGATCATCCAGCGGATCAGGGGTGTCGTCGTACCCGGTGCCGCAGGCGGCGAGCGGGACCGTCAGGGCGGCCAGCGCCCCGTATCGCAGCATGTCGCGACGACTCAGCGCGGCGGGGAACCGATTCGATCCAGATCTCACGTCCGCCCATCCTGCCAGGGCGGTGCCCGCACCCGATCCGGTGCCCGCGCGTGCTGTCGAACAGCGCGAGCCATATGGATCTGACGCCGCGAGAGTTACCCCGCCCAGGTCGGTGGCGTGAAGATTCGCGCACGGCCGGCTTGCTCTAAGCTGGATTGACCAACAGCGCTGGCGAAGCCGTCAGGTCCAGCCGGTCACGTAATGCAGCCGAATAGGGGAGAGTCAAGGTGCCGAGTGATCTCGCCAAGCGGCTGGAGCCCGTGGTGGCCGAGGCGGTCAGTGGCGTGGGTTTCGAGCTGGATTCGCTCGAGGTGCAGCAGGCGGGACGACGCAAGCAGGTCAAGGTTGTCGTCGATTCGGACGACGGGGTCGACCTCGATGAGGTCGCCAAGGTCAGCCGCGCGGTATCCGCCGCATTGGACGCCCACGATCACGTTCTGGTCGGTGCCTACACGCTCGAGGTCACCTCGCCGGGGCTGGGCAGGCCGCTGACCAAGTCGCGGCATTGGCGGCGCGCGAGATACCGCTTGGTGCGGATCACCCCGGCCGAAGGCGCGGAGTTCGTGGGCAGGGTCGGTCACGCGGGCGAGAAATCTGCTCGGGTCCTGGTCGAGGGCAGCATCAGGGACGTCAGCTACGCCGGGGTGGCGAAGGCGGTCATCGAGATCGAGTTCCGCCAGCCGCCGGTCGAGGAGCTCAAGCAACTCGACACCGACGAGGGTAATTCTGCCGCTGACCACGCAGGCAGCGGAACACAACCGAAAACAACGAAGGAGGAGTCGAAGTGAACGTCGATATCGCGGCGCTGCGCGCGATCGAACGGGACAAGGACATCCCCTTCGAAACGGTGCTCGAGGCGATCGAGTCGGCGCTGCTCACCGCGTACAAGCACACCGAAGGCCACCAGCCGCACGCCAGGATCGACGTCGATCGCAAGTCCGGCTACGTGCGCGTACTCGCCTACACCCTCAACGAGCACGGCGAGGTGGATGAGGAGTGGGACGACACTCCGGAGGGCTTCGGGCGCATCGCAGCCACGACCGCCCGTCAGGTGATCGTGCAGCGGTTGCGCGACGCCGAGCACGAACGCACCTTCGGTGAGTTCTCCGCGAAGGAAGGCGAGATCATCGCCGGGGTCATCCAGCGGGACGCGCGGGCCAACGCGCGCGGCATGGTGATCGTCGCGTTCGGAGACACCGAGGGCGTGCTGCCGTCAGCCGAGCAGGTACCGGGCGAGACCTACGAGCACGGCAAACGGATCAAGGCCTACGTGGTCGGGGTGTCCCGTACCGCGCGCGGCCCGCAGATCACGTTATCTCGTACCCACCCGAATCTGGTGCGCAAGCTGTTCGCGCTCGAGGTGCCCGAGATAGCCGACGGCACTGTGGAGATCACCGCAGTCGCGCGCGAGGCCGGTCACCGCTCCAAGATCGCCGTGCACTCGACGGTGTCCGGCGTCAACGCCAAGGGTGCATGCATCGGCCCGATGGGTGCCCGGGTGCGCCACGTGATGAGCGAGCTGGCCGGCGAGAAGATCGACATCATCGATCATTCCGATGACCCCGCGACGTTCGTCGGGAATGCGCTGTCACCGGCGAAGGTTGTATCCGTGCGGGTCGTCGATGAGCGGACGAAGACCGCGCGCGTGGTCGTACCGGACTTTCAGCTTTCGCTGGCGATCGGTAAGGAAGGGCAGAACGCCCGGCTGGCCGCCCGGCTGACCGGCTGGCGGATCGACATCCGCAGTGACGCGGCGGGTGCCGATGAATCGGAACATCCCTCCGCAGGGGAGCCGCAGCGAGCGGCGACAACCGGCTCGCCCGAGTAACCCCGCGGTCGCTTCGGCGAAAACGTGGCTGCCTGGCTGGGCGGTGGTGGTCGAGAAGCGGGCGGGGGATAGACTCGGGTGTGATTCAAGGCTCGACATCGGTCCCCGCTCACCCAGAACCACGCGAACACCCGGTTCGGACGTGTGTCGGGTGCCGTCGCCGGGCGTTGAACAGCGAGTTGCTGCGAGTTGTCGCGGCGGACGGGCGCCTTGTCGTCGACACACGTGGACGGCTTGGTGGTCGGGGAGCATGGCTGCATCCCGACCTCGAGTGCCTTGCCGCCGCGCAGAGGCGGCGAGCGTTTCCCAGGGCGTTACGGGTTTCTGGGCCGCTCGACGTCGACGGGCTCGATGAGTATCTAAGAGGCCGTCTCATACGAACGAGCGAATAGTTGGACGGATACGGGAATCCCCGTGTCTGGACGGAATGAAAGAAAGCAGGTCGACCCGTCATGAGTCAGCCGTGAAGCTGAAGCCATGAACGCGCGACGATAGGACGAGGTCTGCGGGTCTAGCCGCCGACCTCACCAGTTGAGGAGAGCAGTGGCAGGCAAGGCCCGCGTGCACGAGCTCGCGAAAGAGCTCGGAGTCACGAGTAAAGATGTTCTCGCCAAGCTGAAAGAGCAGGGCGAGTTCGTGAAGTCGGCGTCGTCGACGGTTGAGGCGCCAGTCGCCCGACGTCTTCGCGACGCATTCGCGGCACCCAGTAGCGACAAGTCCAAGGGTGTCAAGTCCGGTCCCAAGTCAACCCAGAAGGCCAAGCCTGCGGACGCCGCAGCGGTTCCCGGCGTTGCGCCGAGCAGGCCGGCGGCCAAGCCGGGCCCCAAGCCTGGCCCGAAAACGACAAAGCCCCTCGAGCAGCCGCAGGTGCCGGCCGCGCAGGCTCCGGAGCCTGCGCCGAAGCCCGCCGCGGCCTCAGGTGGCTCTGTGGTGCCGCCGAAGCCGCAGGGACCCAAACCAGCAGGCCCGAAGCCCGGTCCGCGTACCCCGCGGGTCGGCAACAACCCGTTCAGCGTCGGTGCCGGTTCGTCACCGTCGCGGCCCGCTGGTCCGCGCCCAGGTGCGGGTCAATCCGGTGATCGTCCGGGCGGGCGGCCCGGTGCTGAACGCGGTCCGCGGCCGGGTGTCGAGCGTCCGGCCGCCGGTCCCCGCGGCGGTGCGTCCGGCGGTCCGCGACCCAGCCCCGGCAACATGCCGCCGCGACCGAATCCCGGCATGATGCCGACCCGGCCGGCCAGGCCTGGCGGTGGTCCAGGCGGTCCGGGTGGGCGTGGTGGCCCCGGTGGTCAGGGTGGCCGTGGTGGTCCGGGTGGTCCGGGTGGCCGTGGTGGCCCCGGTGGCCCTCGCGGCGGCGGCGGCGGTTTCCGTGGCGGCGGTGG
>JBOHER010000494.1:0-25693 GCA_050701115.1 Haloechinothrix sp.
CCACAATCACTCACGAGCGATAGCGCGCTACTGATCCTTGGTGCCACCGCCGCTACCTGCGGGTCGGCGAACAGCGGCAGGATGGTGTCCAGCCAGCCGGGTTCGGGCACGGTGTCCGAGTCGAGAAACGCGACCAGCTCGGTTTGTGCCAGCCGCCACCCGGTGTTTCGGGCAGCCGCGGGTCCCACGGGGCGGGGGTGACGCACGGTGGCATGCAACAACGGAGCGGCCGATCCGTCGTCCACCACGATCCGGTCGGCGAGGTCACCGGTCGCTTCGAGTACTCGGCCCACCTCGGCCGCGTTGTCCTTGACCGGGACAACGAGGGTGACGTCGTCGGTGCTCAGCGTGCACGGACCAGGTCGCGGATGCAGCACGCCGGCGTCGAGCAGGTGCCGGGAGAGGGAGCCGTCGCCCCCGCTGTCGCCCACGGGCTGGCCGCCCACCCACGAGTCGAGCAGCCGCGCCCCTGCTGGGCTCAGTCGCAGCACGCGCAGCGGAGAGCCGCCGACGAGCAGCCGGCCGCCGTCAAACCTGCGCACCGACTCGTCCAACACGACCCGCGTCCCCGCCGGAACGGGGCAAGTCGCAGGCGACTTTCCGCCCGAAACGCCCTCGGTACGGGAAAGTCGGCGGCGACTTTCCGTCCGTCTTCCCTGCGGGGCCCTCATGCCGTGAACCCGCCGTCCGCGTGGACCACCGTGCCGGTGATCGCCGAGGATTCCGCGGAGCACAGCCAGCACACAGTGGCCGCGATCTCGTCCGGCTCCAGGATGCGCCCCACTAGCTGATGCTCAGCGAACAACTCGACTGATTCGAGGTGGTACAGCCGTGCCGAGGCCTCGAGCATGTCCGTGCGAGTGGATCCGGGCGACACCGCGGTGGCGCAAATGCCGGTGCCCTTCAAGTCATGCGCCAAGCCTTTGATCAAGCCCACCACGGCATGTTTGGCAGCGGAGTACCCGGCGAGATGCCACATGCCGCGATGGGCCGCAGCCGAGGCCAGCGCGACGAATCGGCCGGACCGTGGCTCTCCTCGGCGCAGCAGCACCGGAATCGCCGCGCGGGCGAGGTTGGCCACACCCTCGACGCCGACCGAGAACACCGCGGCCCACTCCTCGTCGGTGCTCTGCCACAGCGCCCGGCCGCCCGCCATCACCGCCGCCGCGGCCACCGCCGCGTCCAGGCCGCCGAAGCGATCTTCGGCGAGTGCTACGGCGTCGCGGAGGGCCTGGGCATCCTGGACGTCGGCGGCCACGTCCACGACCGAACCGGGATAGTCGGCTGCCAGGGCGGCGAGGTCATCCCGGGTCGCCATCGGGTAGGGAACGCGTGGATCATCGGCGCAGCGATCGACCGCGACCACCCGCCAGCCGGAGGACGCGAGGCGGCGGACGGTGGCGGCGCCGATGCCGCGCGCCGCACCGGTGACAATGGCGACCCTGGGTGCGTTCACATCAGTTACATCCCTCTGGTGAAGCCCTCAGGGACGAGGATGTCATCGGGGACGAGGTCGTGGATCGACGCGCGTCCGAGCCCGAGCAGGGCCGAGTCGATTCCGTTGCGGAGGATTTCCAGCACGTTGTGCACGCCCTTTTCTCCGTTGGCGGCCATACCCCACAGATAGGGGCGTCCAATAAGGACAGCGCGAGCGCCGAGCGCTACGGCCTTCACCACGTCACTGCCGCGGCGGATGCCGCCGTCGAGCACCACCTCGATCTGGTCGCCGACAGCGTCGACGATGCTGGGCAGCGCCCGGATCGAGGCGGGTGTGCTGTCCAGGTTGTTGCCACCGTGGTTGGACACCGAGATGGCGCTGGCTCCGATGTCCACCGCGCGGCGGGCATCGTCCGGATGCATGATCCCCTTGATCAGGAATGGGCCGTCCCACTGCTGGCGCAGCCACGCCAGGTTCTCCCAGGTCGGTGGCGGTGTCCCCATCCATTCGCCGTATGCGCCGAAGAACGTCGGGCCCTTCGCACCGGCTGCCGCGAGATTGGGGGTGGTGAGGTCGGGAAGCTTGCCCGCGAGCAGGAAATCGAACAGCCACCGGGGGCGGACCATGACTTGCGGGGCGAACTTCAGCATGGTCTTGACGTCGACTCGTTCCGGCAGCGGCGGGCTGCCCCAGTCGCGCGCGGTGACGAACGACCAGTCGAGCGTGAGGATCAAGGCTTTCGCACCCGCTCGCTTGGCGCGGTCCAGCCGCCGCAGCATGGCGTCCTCGCTGCCCAGCCAATACGCCTGGAAGAAGACCTTCGGATTGGCCGCCACAACCTCCTCGATCGGCTTGCTGGCGAACGAACTCAGCCCCATCGCGGTACCCGACGCCGCGGCGGCCCGCGCGACCGCGACCTCGCCGTCCGGGTGCACCGCCTGTACTCCGGTGGGGGAGAGGATCACCGGGAGAGAGATCTCCTGCCCGAGCACGGTGGTCGCCTGGTTGCGCGTCTGGGGAAGATCGGCGATATGTGGCCGGAAACCCAGTTGGCCGAACGCCGCGACGTTGTCGTCCAGGGTGAGGCCCCGCTCCGATCCGGCCAGCAGGGCGAGGTAGACCGATTTCGGCACTCGCTTCTTGGCCATCCGCTGTGCCTCGGCGACGGTCTCGAACCACTCTCGGGTGCTTGCCATGGGTGTCCTTTCGCGATCAGCGGAAGTTAGCTAGGGCGACGGGAGGGCGGAAGCCGGCCAGTGGGCTGGTATCGCACGCCCGATCGGGGGTGCGTTCCGGTTCCGGCGGTCCCCAGCCGATGCCCACCGACACCACCTGACGGCGCGGTTTGGTCGTGCGGGAATGGTTCTTGTCCGGCTTGGGTTTGTCGCCGCCGACCATGGCCAGCGCCCGCTCCCCGTTGCCTTTCACGCACTCCGGATCGGGGCCGTCCAACGGAAGGCCGGTGAAGAACTTGGCCGCCATGCAGCCGGCCTGGCAGGAGTCATACGCCGAACAGGACGCGCAGGCACCGCCGGTTTGCGGTCGCCGCAGCCGGGAGAACAACTCGGAGGTCCGCCAGACGGCCTCGAACCCGCCCTCATCGCGCACGTTGCCCGCCAGGAAATCGGAGTGGATGGCGAACGGGCAGGCGTAGACGTCGCCGATCGGGTCGATCAGGCAGACCACCCGCCCGGCCCCGCACAGGTTGAGGCCCGGCAGGGGAGTGGAACCGAGCGCGTTGAGGTGGAAGAAGGAGTCGCCGGTCAGGACCTGCTCGCTGTGTGCGAGCAGCCAGTTGTAGATCTCGAGTTGCTGTTCGGCGGTGGGGTGCAGGTCGTCCCACACATCGGCGCCCCGGCCGGACGGGCGGAGGCGGGTGATCCGCAGTTGCGCCCCGAATCGGTCGGCGATCGCCTTGAACTCGTCGAGCTGGCACACATTGTGCCGGGTCATCACGACGGAGATCTTGAAACCGCGGAACCCGGCCGCGGCGAGGTTCTCCATGGCTTTCCACGCCATCGCAAAGGAACCAGGGCCGCGCACCGCGTCGTTGACCTCCGCGGTCGCGCCATCCAGGGAGATCTGAACGTCTACGTAATCGGTCTTCGCGAGCTGCTCGGCGCGGCTGCGGGTCAACCGGACGCCGTTGGTGGAGAACTTCACGCCGACCTGGTGCGAGATCGCGTAATCGAGCAGTTCCCAGAAATCCGGCCGCACGGTGGGCTCCCCGCCGCCGATGTTGACGTAGAAAACCTGCATGCGACGCAATTCGTCGATCACCGCTTTGCATTCTGCGGTGGACAGTTCGCGCGGATCACGCCTGCCCGATGAGGAAAGGCAGTGCTCGCACGCGAGGTTGCAGGCATAGGTCAGCTCCCAGGTCAGGCAGATAGGAGCGTCCAGCCCGTGCTGGAAGTGCTCGACGAGTTTCATGCAGAGTCCTTGTTTGCTCGGGTAGTTCGGGGCGTCGGCCTACCTGGCCTGGATGGTTCCTGCGGACAGCAGCCCGGCCAGCGCCTCGCGGTATCGGCCTTGTTCGTCGGCAGGCACCTCGGCCGCCGCCAGTGCGCCGTGTACGTCCTGGTGGTGTTCCAGTTCGCGCACCACGCGCACCAGGGCGAGGGTCTTCAGGAAGGACAGCCGCCTGGTGCCGAAGTCGTAGGCCAATGCGCCGAAGGGCTCGGGCCGTAGAGAGACGGTGGGATTGAGCCGATAGGCCCGGCTCGGGTCGAAGCCGCTCGCCGGTCCGCCGGGCTCAGTAGACGCCGCACATGCCATCGATCGACACTTCCTCGACGAGCAGATCGTCTTCGACGCCGGTGGTTTCGGCAGTAGCCGTAGCGGTGTCGGTCGCGGTGCTCTCGGACTCACTCATGGTTCACTCCTCGTTGAGTTGGCTGGTGTGAGCGTGCGCACTAGAATAATGGCACCGAGTGCCAAATGGAAGGGTCATGGCAGGAGAACCATCCGATCGCGCATCCGAACCGTCCGTTCGGCCAGGTAGGCGCAGGTCGACAAGCCGGCACGAACTGGAGAAGGTCGCCTTCGAGCTCTTCGGGCGCGCCGGCTTCGATGCGACCACGGTCGACGAGATCGCCAAGGAGGCGGGGATCGGACGCCGGACGTTCTTCCGCTACTTCGACTCCAAGAACGACGTGGTGTGGGGGAACTTCTCCGAGCAGTTGGCCACCATGCGGCAGCAGTTCGCCCACCGCCCGCCGGATCAGCCCCTGATGCAGGCCTTGCGCGTCGTGGTGGTCGAGTTCAACCGGGTGCAGCCCGCCGAAGTGCCATGGCACCGCAGGCGGATGGAACTGATCCTGCGTACGCCCGCGCTCCAGGCGCACTCCACTTTGCGCTATGCCGAGTGGCGCGAGGTGGTCGCCGAATTCGCCGCACTTCGGCTCGGCGTGGACAAGGCAGGCCTGGTTCCGCAGGCGATTGCCCACGCAGCGCTCGGCGTCGCGCTCGCCGGTTACGAGCACTGGCTGGCCAACCCTGCTCGCGAACTGTGCGATGTTCTGGACACCGCCATGGCAGACCTCGGGACCGGCTTCGGCTCGCTCGGCTGAGGTTCACACAGCGGGAGAGTTCCGCCGTTCCATCCTCAGGATCAGCGGGCGCCGTAGGAGCAACTCCTCCCCAGGAATCTCTCAGGCCCCTGTACCGCCATGGCTAGGCAACTCTGGAAAGCAGTCGGGGCTGCGGCAGCAGCTCTGACTCACCGACGGTGCAAGCGAGCCGAGCTTCGCGAAATCTCTCAGGTGCCGATGACAGAGCGGGGAGGAACCCGATCCGCGTTGGCGTTTCCCACGCCACCAGCCATCAGGAGTTCCCCCATCTCGATTCGGTCCGTCGCCGTTCGTGTACAGCCACGTTTGGTCACCCCTGCCTCAACACGAGTGCCGGGCAGGGGCATCACGCGGCTCAACGGCTTCATCCGTCGGAGTATGGCGGGACCTTCGCGGCACAAACCGAAGGGCTGTCATGTCTGATCTCGCTACCAGCGTCGCAGTGGAGGTCGATGCGGGGTTGCCTGCCGAAGGCAGCGTCGCGTCGTCCGAAGGCGCCGCGCACCTGTCCCGTTCACTGTCGAACCGCCATATCCAACTGATCGCGATCGGTGGTGCGATTGGGACCGGGCTGTTCATGGGCTCGGGTAAGACGATCTCTTTGGCCGGTCCATCCGTCATCTTCGTTTACATGATCATCGGGTTCATGCTCTTCTTCGTCATGCGTGCGATGGGCGAGATCCTGCTCTCCAACCTCAGTTACACATCGTTCACCGATTTCGCGGCGGACCTGTTGGGGCCGTGGGCCGGATTCTTCACCGGATGGACCTACTGGTTCTGCTGGATCGTGACGGGGATGGCGGACATCGTGGCTATCGCCGGATACGTCACGTTCTGGTGGCCCGACCTGCCGCTGTGGATTCCGGGCATTGCCGCCATCCTTCTCCTGCTGGGCCTCAACCTACCCAGCGTGAAAGCCTTCGGCGAAACCGAATTCTGGTTCGCACTGGTCAAGATCATTGCCATCGTCACCCTGATCGTGGTGGGCATCGTCATGGTCCTGAGCGCTTTCACCGCGCCTGACGGTTCCCAGGCCACATTCGCCAACCTGTGGAACGACGGCGGCATGTTCCCCACCGGGCCGATGGGATTCATCGCGGGGTTCCAGATCGCCGTTTTCGCGTTCGTCGGCATCGAGTTGGTCGGAACCACTGCCGCGGAGACCAAGACCCCCGAGTCGACTCTGCCGAAGGCAGTCAACGCCATCCCGGTGCGGGTGATGCTCTTCTAGGTCGTGGCCCTTGCCGTCATCATCTCGGTGACGCCATGGCGGGAGTTCACCGCCGACCGGTCGCCGTTCGTGGCCATGTTCACTCTTGCCGGCTTGGCGATCGCGGCCGCGATGATCAACTTCGTTGTCCTCACCTCCGCGGCATCATCGGCCAACTCCGGCATCTACTCCACCTCCCGCATGATCTACGGCTTGGCGCAAGAGGGCGACGCGCCGGCCCGATTCCGTCGCCTGACCCGCCGTCGGGTGCCTGCCCGCGCGCTGGTCTTCTCGTGTTCCTTCCTGCTCGGCGGCGTTGTGCTGCTCTACGCGGGGCAGTCCATCATCGAGGCGTTCACCATGGTCACCACCATTTCCGCCCTGCTGTTCATGTTCGTCTGGACCATCATCCTGGTCTCCTACCTCGTCTATCGCCGACGGCGGCCGCACCTGCACGCCGCCTCCAGGTTCAAGATGCCCGGCGGAGTCGCCATGTGTTGGGTGGTGCTCGCCTTCTTCGGCTTCCTGATCTGGGCCTTGACCCAGGAGGAAGACACGTTCAAGGCGCTCCTGGTCATGCCTTGCTGGTTCGGTGCCCTTGGCGTCGCCAGCGGCCAACTCGGCGCCGCCGCGGGGCCAACTCGGCGCCGCCGCGGGCCAACCCGGCGCCGCCAGCGGCCAACTCGGCGCCGCCTTGAGGACACCGGAATCGCGGAGTACTGGACGAACGGCTACATCGGCACGTACGGTGTGAGCCGCACAACCGAATAACGGGCCGTGATGAGTCGGAGCGGGAGAGTCCTCGCGTCAGCGGGGCACCGAAGGAGCAAACTCCCCGGAATCTCTCAGGTACATCTACCGCTTCGACCAGGCCGACTCTGGAAAGTAGGCGCACCGAGCGCCTCACCCACGGTGCAAGCCGCTCGCCGATGTTCGTCGTCGAGCAGTGAAGCTCTCAGGTTCCATGACAGAGGGGGAGTTCCCACAGCCGGACAGGTATCCCTGTCCGCTTGAGTCGAGGAGCTCCCGTGACTGTCGAATTCGACGTTGCACCCCGCCCGTTCGCGGGTCGGCACATCGGTCCGTCCGAGGCTGATCAGGCGAAGATGCTGGCCGAGTGCGGCTATGGCAGTGTGGACGCGCTGGTCGATGCGGCCGTGCCGCCCGCGATCCGGACCCGGCGCGGGTCAGATCTTCCCGTGGCCGCGACGGAGCAAGAGGCGGTAGCCGAGCTACGAGGCCTGGCCACGTGGAACCGGCCGATGACCCAGATGATCGGCCTGGGCTACTACAGCACGGTGACACCGCCGGTGATCCGCCGCAACGTGCTTGAAGACCCCGCCTGGTACACCGCTTACACGCCTTATCAGCCGGAAATCTCGCAGGGCCGGTTGGAAGCGCTGCTGAACTTCCAGACCGTGGTCTCCGACCTCACCGCCTTGGACACGGCGAACGCCTCCATGCTGGACGAGTCGACCGCGGTCGCGGAGGCCGTGCTGCTGATGCGGCGCGCGGCGAAGGTGGAGTCAACGACCGTGGTGGTGGACGCCGACTGCCTGCCGCAGACGATCGCGGTGTTACGCACCCGTGCGGCCGCGATCGGTATCACCGTTGACGTGCGGGATCTGGCTGACGGCCTGCCGCCGGAGTTTTTCGGTGTGGTGGTGCAGTATCCGGGCGCGTCCGGGGTGTTGCGGGATCCTGGTTTCTATCGGGAGATCGTCGCGGCCGCGCATGCCGCCGGGGCGCTGTCGTGCTTCGCGGCGGACCTGCTGGCCCTGGCCTTGATCACGCCGCCGGGTGAGTTCGGCGCGGATGTCGCGGCCGGTAGCACGCAGCGGTTCGGGGTGCCGCTCGGCTATGGGGGTCCGCACGCCGGATTCCTCGCGGTCCGCGGCGGGCTGGAGCGGTCGCTGCCGGGCAGGCTGGTCGGGGTGAGCCGCGATGTGGCCGGCGCGCCCGCGTACCGGCTGGCGTTGCAGACTCGTGAGCAGCACATCCGCCGCGAGAAGGCCACCTCCAACATCTGCACCGCGCAGGTGCTGCCTGCGGTGCTGGCCGCGATGTACGCGGTGTACCACGGTCCGGAAGGGATCCGGCTAATCGCGTCGCGGGTCAACGCGATGGCGGCAACGCTGGCCGCCGCATTGCGGTCGGCCGGGATCGAGGTGGTGCACGATGCCTTCTTCGACACGGTGCTGGCGCGGGTGCCCGGCCGGGCCGAGCGGGTGCTGGCCGCGGCCCGGCAGCACGGCATCAACCTCGGGCGGGTCGACGCCGATCACCTGCGCCTCGCCTGCGATGAACTGACCACACCGGGCACGCTGCGGCGGGTCCTCGACGCCTTCGGCGGCACCCTCTCCGACGCTCAAGCCCGCGACGACAGCCTTCCCCGTGGGTTGCAGCGCAGCAGCGGCTACCTCGGCCATGAGGTGTTCGGCGCGCACCGCTCGGAGACCGCGATGCTGCGCTACCTGCGGCGGCTGGCCGGACGGGACTACGCGCTGGACCGCGGGATGATCCCACTGGGCTCCTGCACCATGAAGCTCAACGCCACCACGGAGATGGAGCCGATCAGCTGGCCCGAGTTCGCCGACATCCACCCGTTCGCGCCCGCCGAGGACGCCGAGGGCTACCGGGCGCTGATCGATCAGCTGTCCGGGTGGCTGGCGGAGCTGACCGGATACGACACGGTGTCACTGCAGCCCAACGCCGGAAGCCAGGGCGAGCTGGCCGGGTTGCTCGCGATCCGCGCCTACCACCACGCAGGCGGACAGGCGGAACGGGACGTCTGCCTTATCCCCTCGTCGGCGCACGGCACCAACGCGGCGTCGGCCGTGCTGGCCGGGATGCGGGTGGTCGTGGTGGCCTGTCAGGACAACGGAGACATCGACCTCGACGGCCTGCGGTCCACAGTGGACCAACACGCGGGCACCCTGGCGGCGATCATGGTCACCTATCCGTCCACGCACGGGGTCTACGAGGAGGGCATCTCCGAGATCGCCCGGATCGTGCATGCGGCGGGCGGTCAGGTGTATGTCGACGGGGCGAACCTCAACGCGTTGCTGGGCTTGGCCAAACCCGGCGAGTTCGGTGGCGACGTGTCGCACCTGAACCTGCACAAGACGTTCTGCATCCCGCACGGCGGCGGCGGGCCCGGAGTCGGCCCGGTGGCGGCGCGCTCGCACCTCGCGCCCTACCTGCCCAACCATCCGCTGCATGCCGAGGCCGGGCCGGCGGGCGGTGTGGGGCCGATCGCGGGTGCGCCGTTCGGTTCCGCCTCGATCCTGCCGATCTCCTGGGCCTACATCCGGATGATGGGTGCCGAAGGGCTGACCAGGGCGACCAAGGTCGCTGTGCTGTCGGCGAACTACCTGGCCGCCCGGCTGGCCCCGCGCTACCCGATCCTCTACACGGGACCAGGGGGACTTGTTGCCCACGAGTGCATCCTCGACCTGCGGCCGCTGACCAAGGCCACCGGCGTGACCGTCGACGATGTGGCGAAACGCCTTGTGGACTACGGATTCCACGCACCGACCATGTCGTTCCCGGTGGCGGGCACGCTCATGGTCGAACCCACCGAGAGCGAGGACCGCGCCGAGCTCGACCGGTTCTGCGACGCGATGATCGCCATCCGGCGGGAGATCGACGCGGTGGCCGAAGGCCGGTGGGAGGTGGCCGAGTCTCCCCTGCGCAACGCTCCGCACACCGCGGCGATGCTCGCCGCCGAGTGGGATCTGCCGTACGACCGGACGCTGGCCGCGTATCCACCCGGGGCGTCGCCGACGGACAAGTACTGGCCGGTGGTGCGCCGCATCGACGGGGTGCACGGCGACCGCAACCTGGTCTGCTCGTGCCCGCCGCTGTCCGACTTCCAGCACTGAGGGGTGACGACGATGAGCACACTTTCTCCCCTGCACGACATCCATACCGACCTCGGTGCCTCGTTCACCGACTTCGCGGGCTGGCGGATGCCGGTCCGCTACACCAGTGAGCGCGCCGAACACCACGCGGTCCGGGAAGCGGCCGGGATCTTCGACCTGTCGCACATGGCCGAGATCGAGGTGACCGGGCCGGAAGCCGCCCGGGCGCTGGACTTCGCGGTGGTCGGCAACATCTCCGCGGTCGCGGTGGGCCGCGCCCGCTACACCATGCTGTGCCACTCCACGGGTGGTGTGCTGGACGACCTGGTGGTGTATCGCCTTGCGGAGCACCGCTTCCTGGTGGTGGCCAACGCCGCGAATGCCGCGGTGGTCACCGTGGAGCTGCGCGACCGTGCTCATGGGTTCTCCGCCGAGGTCGCCGATCGTTCCGCCGACTACGCGTTGATCGCGGTGCAAGGGCCGCGCTCGGCCGACATTGTCGGCGCGGTGACCGATGCCGATCTCGCCGCGTTGAGGTACTACGCGAGCACGCCGGCCACGGTGCAGGGCCAGGAGGCGCTGCTGGCCCGCACCGGCTACACCGGGGAGGACGGTTTCGAGCTCTACTGCCCGGCAGCGCAGGCGGCCGACCTGTGGCGGATCCTCGCCGATGTCGGCCGCCCGCACGGGCTGCTGCCCGCAGGTCTGGCCTGCCGGGACACGTTGCGCCTGGAAGCAGGCATGCCGTTGTACGGCAACGAACTGCACATCGGGGTGACGCCGTTCGAGGTCGGCCTCGGGCGGGTGGTGAAGTTCGACAAGCCGGCCACCTTCGTCGGAAGGGCCGCGCTCGCCGCGCGGCAGGCCGCCGAATCCGGCCAGGTCCTGGTCGGCCTGGCCGGGAACGGTCGCCGGGCCGCCCGGCATGGATACCCGGTGCTCGACGGCGACACCCAGGTCGGCGTGGTCACCAGCGGCGCGCTGTCCCCGACGCTGGGCAGGCCGATCGCGATGGCGTCGGTGCCGCAGGCGCTCAGCGAGATCGGCACCGCGCTCACCGTCGACATCCGCGGCCGCCGCGAACCGGTCGAGGTCACCCGGATCCCCTTCTACTCCCGCTCCGCCTGAAAGGCACCGAACCGTCATGACCATTCCCCAGAATCTGCACTACACCGAAGAACACGAGTGGCTCGACGTCGCCGACGGCATCGCGACGGTCGGCATCACGTCCTACGCCGCCGAGTCGCTCGGTGACATCGTGTTCATCCAGCTTCCCCCCGTCGGCGACCGCATCACGCACGGCGAGATCTGCGGCGAGATCGAGTCCACCAAGTCTGTCAGCGACCTCTACGCACCGGTCACCGGCGAGGTGGTCGAGGTCAACACGTCCACTGCGGACGAGCCCGAGATCGTCAATGCCGACCCCTACGGCAAGGGCTGGCTGTTCCGGCTGCGGGTCCAGGAGACACCGCAGCTGCTGGACGCCGACGCCTATGCCGCGCTGACCGGACAGGAGGCCTGAAAGATGAGCACGTTCGACCGTGAGCTGGCGGAGGTCGACCCCGATGTGGCCGCCGCCATCGACGCCGAGCTGGACCGCCAGCAGAGCACGCTGGAGATGATCGCCTCGGAGAACTTCGCCCCGGTCTCGGTGCTGCGGGCACAGGGTTCGGTGCTGACCAACAAGTACGCCGAGGGCTACCCCGGCCGTCGCTACTACGGCGGCTGCGAGCACGTGGACGTGATCGAGCGGCTTGCGATCGAGCGGGTGAAGGACCTGTTCGGCGCCGGATACGCCAACGTGCAGCCGCATTCCGGGGCCCAGGCGAACGCCGCGGCCATGTCCGCGGTGCTCCAGCCGGGAGACACGATCCTGGGACTGGACCTCGCGCACGGCGGGCATCTCACGCACGGGATGCGGATCAACTTCTCCGGCCGGCTGTACTCCGTGGTCGCCTACCACGTGGACCCGTCGACCGGTCAGGTCGACATGGCGGAGGTGCAGCGGCTGGCGCGCGAACACCGGCCGAAGCTGATCATCGCGGGGTGGTCGGCCTATCCCCGGCAGCTCGACTTCGCGCAGTTCCGCCGGATCGCCGACTCGGTTGGCGCGATGCTGATGGTGGACATGGCGCACTTCGCCGGCCTGGTCGCGGCGCGGCTGCACCCGAACCCGGTACCCCACGCCGACATCGTCACCACCACCACGCACAAGACGCTGGGCGGACCGCGCGGCGGCGTGATCATGACCAACGACGCCGATCTCGCCAAGAAGATCAACTCCGCGGTGTTCCCCGGTCAGCAGGGCGGTCCACTCGAGCACGTGATCGCGGCGAAAGCGGTGGCGTTCAAGATCGCCGCGAGCGAGGAGTTCCGGGACCGGCAGCGCCGCACGCTCGAGGGTGCCGGCATCCTGGCGGCCCGGCTGTCGGAGCGGGACTGCGCCGCCGCAGGGGTCCGGGTGCTGACCGGTGGTACCGACGTGCACCTGGTGCTCGTCGACCTCACCGGGTCAACATTGGACGGCAAGCAGGCCGAGGATCGGCTGCACGAGGTGGGGATCACGGTCAACCGCAACGCGGTGCCCAACGACCCCCGGCCCCCGATGGTCACCTCCGGTCTGCGCATCGGCACGCCCGCGCTGGCCACCCGCGGCTTCGACGCCGACGACTTCGCCGAGGTCGCCGACATCATCGCCAACGCATTGCTGCCCGATTTCGACGAGTACGCGGAGAAGTCACTGCGGTCGCGGGTGGAGTCGCTGGCCCGGACGCGTCCCTTGTACGGGCATCCGGGTCAGTCATGACGATCACCCAGTACCTGCGCCCGTCGGTGCGGCATCATCCGGTGGACCGCTGGGTCAAGCCGGCGGAGTTCGTCGAACACGCCCGGGTCGCGGAGCGGCTCGGCTTCGCCGGCGTGATGGCCGGTCCGCTGGTGCGCTCCTCCTACCGCGCCGGTCGGCTGTACGCCCAGGCCGTCGCCCACCGCGGCCAGGAACTGCCCGAACACCTCGCCCACCTCGGTCACACCGGACCCGCCGCCCAGGAGGCCGTCAGCCTGCTTGCCCATCGACCCGAGGAAACGCCATGGCATTGAGCGCCTTCGACCTGTTCAGCGTCGGCATCGGACCTTCCAGCTCGCACACCGTCGGACCCATGCGTGCCGCGCTGCTGTTCGTGCAGGGCCTGGCCCGGGACGGCCTGCTGCCGCGCACGGCGCGGATACGCACAGAACTGTTTGGCTCCCTGGGCGCCACCGGGCACGGGCACGGCAGCGACAAGGCGGTGCTGCTGGGCCTGTCCGGTGCACGGCCGGAGACCGTCGACACCGACGCGGCACCCGGCATCGTTGCGGAAATCCGTGCCCAGGGGCGCATCCACCTGCCAGGTGGACACCAGATCGCCTTCGACGAGGACACCGATCTGGTGCTTCACCGGCGCAAGGCCCTGCCGGGACACCCCAACGGCATGGTGTTCCGCGCCTCGGACACCGGGGGTGGTGTTCTCGCCGAGCGCAGCTACTACTCCGTCGGCGGCGGGTTCGTACTCGACGACTCCGCTGTGGACGGTCCGGCGATCACCGCCGACCGGACCCCGGTGCGTTACCCGTTCCGTACCGGTGCGGAGCTCTTGGCACACTGCCGCGAGCAGGGGTTGGCCATCAGCGAGGTGATGCGCCACAACGAGTGCTCCTGGCGAGAGGATGCGGAGATCGACGCCGGGCTGCTGCGCATCTGGCTGGTCATGGCCGACTGCGTCCGGCGCGGCTGTGCGCGTGACGGGGTGCTGCCGGGCGGGCTGAAGGTGCCGCGGCGCGCGAAAACCTGGTACGACGAGCTCGTCGGCGAGGAGCCCGGGACAGACCCGCTGGCAGCGATGGACTGGATCAGCCTCTACGCACTCGCGGTCAACGAGGAGAACGCCTCGGGCGGGCGCGTCGTGACCGCACCCACCAATGGCGCCGCAGGCATCATCCCGGCCGTGCTGCACTACTACCGGAAGTTCGTGCCCGGCGCCGACGACGACGGCGTGGTGCGCTTCCTGCTGACCGCGGGCGCGATCGGGGTGGTGCTCAAGGAGACCGGCTCCATCTCCGGCGCCGAGGTCGGGTGCCAGGGCGAGGTGGGTTCGGCCTGCGCGATGGCCGCAGCAGGCCTCACCGAAGTGCTCGGCGGCCGGCCCGAGCAGGTGGAGAACGCCGCCGAGATCGGGTTGGAGCACCATCTCGGGCTCACCTGCGACCCGGTCGGTGGGCTGGTGCAGATCCCCTGTATCGAACGCAACGCCGTCGCCGCCACCCAGGCCATCAACGCGGCCCGGATCGCGTTGCGTGGCAACGGAACGCACATCGTGTCGCTGGACAAAGTGATCAAGACGATGCGCGAGACCGGCGCCGACATGAGCGTCAAGTACAAGGAGACCGCCCGCGGCGGCCTCGCCGTCAACGTCATCGAATGCTGAGGAGACTGGCGACATCGATCCGACAACCGGTCGCTTCCCGGTGCTCCAAATCGAGGATGCGGCTCTGGATCGCTGACTGAAAGCTTGTAAAACTAATCCTTCAGGTTTACATTATTTAGCCATGAGGTGCCGGTCACAGTGCCGACAACACAGTGCCGACGCCGTTCCATCCGTCGGCCGGCCGTGTTCGCGGCCCCGTCTGCGAGGAGCCTTCATGGCGATCGAAGCACGAACACTGGATGCCCAGGCGTTCGATGATCCTGATGCCGCTCAACTGGCGAAGCTTGGCTACACCTCCGAGTTCAAGCGTGAGATGAGCTTGTGGAGCAACGTCTCCCTTGGCTTCACCTACCTTTCCCCGGTGGTCGGGGTATACGCACTGTTCGCCTTCGCGCTCGGTACCGGCGGCCCGCCGATGATCTGGTCCTTCCTGATCGTCGGGTTCGGACAGTTCCTGGTGGCGCTGGTCTTTGGCGAGATCGTCTCCCAGTACCCGCTGGCAGGCGGTGTGTACCCGTGGGCGCGACGGTTGTGGGGGAGGCGTTGGGCGTGGATGACCGGCTGGGTCTATCTGATCGCCCTGCTGGTGACGATCGCGAGCGTGGCTTACGGCGCGGGGCCCTACCTTGCGGCCCTGCTCGGATTCGAGCCTGCCGTGAGCAGCACGATCGCCTCGGCGCTCATCCTCGTCGCCATCGCGACGGTGATCAATCTTGGTGGCACCAGGGTGCTCGCGATCGCCGCGGTGATCGGCTTCTTCGCGGAACTCGGTGGGGCCATCGTGGTCGGAACATGGTTGCTGGTCGCGCACCGTGAGCACGGGCTGGGCGTCCTGTTCGACAGCTTCGGCGCGGGTTCCGGCGGGGGCTACTTCACGGCCTTCGCGGCCGCGGCCCTGATCGGGATCTACCAGTACTACGGATTCGAAGCGTGTGGCGATGTGGCGGAGGAAGTGCCCAACCCCGGCAAGCGGATTCCCAGGGCGATGCGCATGACGATCTACATCGGCGGCGCAGCGGCAACGTTCGTCTGCCTCGCGCTCCTGCTCGCCGTGCCGGACATCAGTGCGGTCATCGCAGGCGAGGACGCCGACCCGGTGGCTACCGTGCTCGGCGGTGCCTTCGGCCCAATCGGCATGAAGGTCGTGCTCGCGGTCGTGTTGATCTCGTTCCTGTCGTGCGTGATGAGCCTGCAAGCCGCGGCGAGCAGGCTGACCTTCTCCTACGCTCGCGACCGCATGCTCGCCGGGCACCAGGCGCTGGCCAAGTTCTGGCAGGAACGTCACGTGCCGCCCTATGCCCTCGGGCTCGCCGCGGTCGTCCCCGCCTTTGTCATCCTCGGTTCCAAGATCTCCGAGGACGCACTGACGAAGATCATCTCGTTCGCCGCGCTCGGCATCTACCTCGGCTTCCAGATGGTCGTCCTCGCCGCCCTGCGCGCGCGGCTGAAGGGCTGGCGGCCCGCAGGCAAATTCACCCTCGGCCGGTGGGCGCTTCCGGTCAATATCGGCGCCCTGACCTGGGGTGTCGTCGGCATCGTCAACATGTGCTGGCCGCGCACGCCGGATGCCCCCTGGTACGACGACTACCTCGTGCTGATCTCCGGACTCGTCGTGATCGGTGTCGGCCTGTGTTATCTGCTGGTCGGCCAGCCCCACCTGCGCGGTGACGCGGCCGCCGGGGATGCCATCGACGCGGAGCGCCTTAATACAGTTGACTTAGAAACCTCAGATGTTTAATGTTTTAGGCAGGAGGTCAGCATGCACGCAGCAGTCACCGCGGACGCGACGTATTTCGACATCTCGGATCCGTCCTTCTCGGTTCAGTCGGACGAGGTCCGTCGCGCCCGAGAGCGCAGCTGGTACGCGCGTACCAACTACGGTCTGGCGGTCTTGCGTTACGACGAGGTCAGCAGGCTGCTCAAGCATCCGAAGCTGCGCCAGGGCAGCGCGGCCTGGCCCGCGCACAACGGCGTGAGCGAAGGCCCATTCGCGCAGTGGTGGGCCAGTTGGGTGCTGAACAAGGAGGGCGAGGAGCATCACCGGTTGCGCCGCCTGATGAACCCGGCGTTCTCGCCGAAGCTCATTGGTGGCCTGGTTCCTCGCTTCCAGGCCCTGGCGACCGAACTCATCGACGGATTCGCCGAGGCCGATCGCTGCGAGTTCGTCTCGGAGTTCGCCGAACCGTACGCGGCGCGGGTGATCGCCATCATGCTCGGGATTCGTGAGAGCGAATGGCCGGTCATCGCCCGAGAGTCCGGCACTCTCGGACTCGCGATGGGCGTCACAATCGGCCAGGAGTTGCGCCAGATCGAGGCGGCATTGGCCAACCTGCACGACTACGCCGACACGTTGATCGCCGATCGCCGGAAGTCCCCTCGGGAGGACTTCGTGACCGCGCTTGTCCGGGCCGAGCGGGACTCGGACACCTTGAGCGAATCGGAGCTGCGCGACGGGCTCGTGCTGCTGATCTTCGGCGGGTACGACACCACGCGAAACCAGCTCGGGCTGGCCATGCAAACGTTCATCCGCCATCCCGGCCAGTGGCGGCTGCTCGCCGAGCGGCCCGAGCTCGGCAAGGTAGCCGTGGAAGAGATCATGCGGGTCAACCCGACCGTCACCTGGGTGACCAGGGAGGCGGTCGAGGACTTCACCTTCGCCGATCTCGACATCGCCGCGGGTACGACCGTGCACTTGTTCTCCGAGTCCGCAGGCACCGATCCCCGGGTTTTCGGCGAGTACAGCTTCGACATCACCGCCCCGCGCAAGCCGCACTTCGGTTTCGGCGGTGGTGCGCACCACTGCCTCGGCCACTTCGTCGCGCGCAGCGACATGAGCGAAGCGCTGCCGCTGCTGGCCAAGCGAATGCGCGAACCGCGAATCGACGGCGAGGCCGACTGGCTTCCGTTGAGCGGTAACACCGGGCCGGTGCGACTGCCCATCGCGTTCACTCCCGAGCGCTGACTACTACGGAGACGACATGAAGATCACCGTTGACCGGACCCTGTGCCAGGACCACGGCCAGTGCGCGATCGCCGCGCCCGTCGTGTTCCAGATCGACGACGACGGCAAGCTCGACTTCGACCCATCACCGGAGGAGTCCCTGCGCGACGAGGTGGAAGAAGCCGCCGATGTCTGCCCGGTTCAGGCAATCCTGGTTGGGGACTGACGATGAGCCGCCGGGTCGTGATCGCGGGGGCGGGAATGGGCGGCCTGCGCGCGGCCGAGCAGCTCCGGGCCGCGGGGTGGGACGGTGCCATCACCGTCGTCGGGGACGAGGAGCACCTCCCCTATAACCGGCCGCCGCTGTCCAAAGGCCTGCTCACCGCTGACGGCGACGAGCGCAGTGCGTTCGACAGTGTCGCGTTTCGGCGTCGCCGCAGCATCCACGACGCCGAGTGGATCCTCGGCAACCCGGTGCGGTCGGCATCGTTGCGCGATCGGACCATCCGGCTGGCCGACGACAGTTCGCTCTCCTACGACGGTCTCGTCGTGGCCACCGGGCTGCGGCCAAGGAGACTCCCCATCGATGGCGCACCGCACAGCAGGGTGGCGTTACGCACCCTCGGCGACGCGCTCGCGCTGAGATCCACACTCCGCGCCGGCGGCCACGTCGTGGTGATCGGCGGCGGTTTCATCGGATGCGAGGTTGCCGCGACCGCGCGGCTGCTCGGCTGCCGGGTGACCGTGGTCGAGCCGTTCGCGGTGCCGATGCGCCGAGCGGTGGGGGACGCGCTTGGCGGCGCGTTACAGCGTCACCACGAGGCGCGCGGTGTGGAGTTTCGCACCGGAGTCGGCGTCGCTGGAATCCACTGTGGACACGATGGTGGCGCCGCCGTCGAACTGTGTTCGGGTGCGGTGTTGTCAGCTGAGGTCATCGTCGAGTCGGTGGGGTCGCATGCGAACGTGGAATGGTTGTCGGGCAACGGGCTCGATCTTTCCGACGGCGTGCTGTGCGACAACGCGATGCGGGTGGAGGGTCTGCCTGACGTTGTCGCCGTCGGGGACGTGGCCCGATTCCCCAACCCCCTCTTCGACGATGTTTCGCGTCGGGTTGAGCACTGGTGTGTGCCCACGGAGACCGCAAAGCAGGCCGCGCCGACGCTGGTGGCTCATCTCAACGGCGAAATACCCGAGCCCGGCCGGTTCGCCCCACTACCGTCGTTCTGGAGCGATCAGTTCGATCTGCGGATCCAGGGCTTCGGTGCGCCCGGCCTTGCCGACGATGCCGGGGTGCTCGAAGGCGACCTCGACCAGATCGAAGCGGGAGTGGCCATCGGCTACTACCGCGCGGGCACTCCCGTCGGCGCCGTCCTGGTCGGTCTGCCCGCCAACCGCCATGCCCACTACCGCGAGCTGCTGAGCCGAGCTGTGCAAGCGGCCTGAGAAGAAGAGACAGGGTTTCGACATGGAACTGATCGAGTGTGCTGACACCAGGGCCTTGGCGCGGCACCGCGACATCAATACCACAGCAGACATCGCAGACGAGCTCGAGTCTCGGATCAAGGCAGCGGGCGTCGAGTACGTCTACTACCAGGTGGTGACGGTCGGTTCCCGGGTGGTGTCCAAAGTGGTGCCCGCGCACCACCTCCGGCGCAACCTGGAGCAGGGGATCAACTTCCACCGCACCGCGATGGCCGATCTCCAGTGTGACCGGCACGGCACGCTGCTCGGCGGTGGTGTAGCGGCGGCGGAGTTCACCGCGTTGCCCGATGCCGACACCTTCGCTGTGCTGCCGTGGGACACGACGGTCGGACGGTTCCTGTGCACCGCATACGAACCCGAGCAGCGTCCGGATGTGGGTGGCAGGCCACTTCCCACCGACGTGCGCGGTCACCTTCGGCGCGTGCATGCCGACTTCACCGCGCGCACCGGGCTGCACGTCAAGTCAGGGTGCGAGCCGGAGATGACCTGGACCGGTCCCGGCCTCGAGGTCAGCTCACGTCCTGGAGCCAGCCCCGCCTATCAGTTCGACAACCTCGAGCGGATGCGCCCGATCTATCAGAAGGTCATCAGCTACGCCCAGGCGTTGGGGCTGGACATGATCGAAGGCGACTACGAGGACGGCGGGCAACTCGAGCTGAACTGGATGTTCGACCACGCCGATCGCACCGCGGACCGCCTGATCACCTACCGGCAGATCTGCCGCCAGGTGGCGCGTGAACTCGGCGTGACGGCAAGTTTCATGCCCAAGCCGACCACCGGGTCGATGGGCAACGGCTGCCACCACAACCTCAGCGTGTGGCGTGGCGAGGAGAACGTGCTCGTCGAACCGGGCAGGATCGACATGCACCTGAGCGAGCCGGGCAAGCACATTCTCGGCGGGTTGCTCACCCACGCGGCTGGGTCGATGGCGATCGTGGCATCGACGGTGAACTCCTACAAGCGATTCTGGGATGCGGGCCAGTTCGCGCCGTCCCAGATCGACTGGGGCATGGACAACAAGACCTGCACCGTCCGGATGCCCGCCAATGGCCGATTCGAGTACAAGCTGCCGGACGCCAGTGTCAATCCCTACCTGTCGCACGCCGTGCTCATCGCGGCGATCTCCGACGGTCTCGCGAACGAACTCGACCCCGGCCCCGGTCAGCACGGCAGCAGCTACGACGGTGCCTGCGCCGAGTTCGGCCCCATCCCGCTCACGCTCGGGGACGCACTCGACGCCCTGGCGCAGGACAAGATCGTCACCGAGTCACTGCCCGCCGATCTCCTCGATCTGTACGTGGCGTTGAAGACCGATGAGTGGGCCCGCTACTGCGGTGCCGTCACCGACTGGGAGCGCGAAATGTACTGGGAGGGCACCCCGTGACCGAGGAGATCCGGTTCCTCTGTGTGGACTCGCACGCGCCACCGCTGTTCGACAAGAGCGAAGGCGGTGTGCGCCGCACGGGTTACGAACCCGACGCGGCCCAGCTGGTCGCCGACGTGCTCGGCCGCGAGCTGCGCTGGGTGATCACGCCATGGGCCGAGATGATCCCCAGGCTGCGCGCCGGGGAAGCAGACGGGATCTGGTGCGGCCAGGGGGTGACCAAGGAGCGGTCGAAGCTGGTTGACTTCACCCGGCCGTACGCGGTCTTCGACGAGTCTGTGCTCGTTCGCGCCGGATCCGGGGTGCGCGGGCCGGAAGGGCTCGGCGGCTACCGGGTCGCCGCCATCGCAGGCAGCACCAATCTCGCGCTCGCGCGGACCTTCCCTGGTGTCACGACCGTCCCGTTCGATGGCGCGAGCGTCGACGTATTCGGCGACATGGTGGCCGCGCTGCGTGCGGGCGAGGTAGACGCGGTCGTCGATGACGACGTGGTCACCGTTCCGCTCGGTGACGACCCCGACCTCGATCTCGCATTCACCGTGCCGACCCGCAACCGCTGGGCGATCGCCGTCGCCAAGGACCGGCCCGCTATCCGCGCCGAGCTCGATGCCGCGCTCGGCACGATCATCGCCGACGGCCGGCTGGCCAAGGTGTGGCGGAACTGGATGCCTGCCCTGGATTTCCCTGTGGAGTCAACACGATGAACACCCGGCCGCTCATCGGCGTGGCAGGCATGCGGTCCGCATCGATATCAGGCCTGCGCCGGTCCGGTTCGGTCGCCGCCGAGCGGGTGCTCGAGGCCGTGTACCGGGCGGGTGGCGAACCGCTGACCCTGTTCCACGGAGATCCCGCCGAGCTGGGGGATCGGCTGGTGGTGCTCGACGGGGTCGTGCTCCCGGGCGGCAACGACCTCGACCCTCGGCGCTACGGCGCACCCGAACGGCACCCGGCCACCGGGCCGACCGACGACACCCAGGACGAGGCCGATCTCGCGGTGGCAATGGGGTGTCTGCGGGCCGACATGCCGATGTTGGCCATCTGCCGTGGGATGCAGGTGCTCAACGTGGCGCTCGGCGGCACCCTCGTTCAGCATCTCGAACCCAGCTCGGTCGACCACGTGAACGGTTTCCACCAGGTGCGGCTGGAGCCCGGCTCCCTTGTCGCACACGTGATGGGTGCGACGACACTGTCCGTGTCCTCCTACCACCACCAGGCGGTCGGCCGGGTTGGGCGCGGGCTTTCCGTCGTGGGAAGGGCATCCGATGGTTGCGTCGAAGCGCTGCAACACGCAGGCGCCCCCGTGCTCGCGGTGCAGTGGCATCCCGAGGACGACGCCGCCGAGGCCCCGCCGGAGCAGGCGCTGTTCGACTGGGTCGTCGAGCAGGCCAGAAACAGCAGCCGCACCGTGACCACGGGAGCCGTCGCATGACGAAGCAGAGCTATCAGCACTATCTGGCCGCCGCCGATGCGCTGCGCCCCCGGACTGAGGCATTCATCGATGGGGCGTTCGTCCCCGGCAAGCGGGGAGGGACGTTCGAGTGCGTTTCGCCGCGGGACGGCCGGACCATCGCGGAGATCACCGAGTGCGACGAGGCCGATGTGGACCTGGCGGTGTGCGCGGCGCGCGCCTCCTTTGTGGACGGGCGCTGGTCCCGTCAGCCTCCGCAACACCGGAGGAAGGTGCTGCGACGGCTCGCGCGGCTCATTGACGAGCACCGCGAGGAGCTGGCGTTGCTGGAAACCCTCGATATGGGCAAACCGATCAGCGAATCGCTGGCGGTCGACGTCCGGGCGACCGTGCAGACCTTCGACTTCTATGCCGAAGCGGCCGACAAAGTCTACGGCGAGGTCGCCCCCACCGATCACCGCACGCTGGCGACGATCACCCGCGAACCGGTCGGTGTCGTCGGTGCGGTGGTGCCGTGGAACTTCCCGTTGATGATGGCCGCGTGGAAACTTGCCCCCGCCCTCGCCGTGGGCAATTCGGTGGTGCTCAAACCCGCGGAGCAATCCCCGCTGACGGCGTTGCGCCTCGCCGAGTTGGCCGCTGAGGCCGGGTTGCCCGCCGGAGTTCTCAACGTCGTGCCGGGAGACGGACCTACCGCGGGCGCCGCGCTGGGTCGCCACCCGGACGTGGACGCGCTGGCATTTACCGGGTCCGGACAGGTCGGCCGTCTGTTTCTGCGCTATGCCGCGGACTCCAACCTCAAGCAGGTCTCGCTCGAGTTGGGTGGCAAGAGCCCGCAGATCGTACTGGCCGACGCCCCCGACGTGTCCATTGTGGCCGATGCTGTTGCCGCCGGGATCTACTTCAACCAGGGTGAGATGTGCAGTGCGGGATCGCGGCTGCTGGTACATCGCAGCCGGAAGGACGAGTTACTCGACGAGTTGGTGCGGATCTCCGGCCAACGCCGGCCGGGCGACCCGCTTGATCCGGTGACGACGATGGGCGCGCTGATCGATGACCAGCACCTCGAGCGTGTCCTTGGCTACGTGCGCTCGGCCGAGGAAGAGGGCGCGCGTACCGTGGTCGGCGGTCGCCGGGCCCGCGTGGAGAGCGGCGGCAGCTATCTGGAGCCGACGATCTTCGACGAGGTGACTCCGGAGATGACCGTCGCGCAGGAGGAGATCTTCGGTCCCGTACTTTCGGTGCTGACCTTCGACGATGTCGACGAAGCCATCCGGATCGCCAACGGCACGCCCTACGGGCTCGCCGCCGCGGTGTGGACGCGGGACCTGTCCACCGCACACCTGACTTCCCGGGCCATCAGGGCAGGCACGGTGTGGGTGAACTGCTTCGATGCCAGTGACTACACCGTGCCCTTCGGCGGTTACGGCGAATCCGGTTTCGGGCGGGACAAGTCCCTGCACGCGCTGGACAAGTACACCCAGCTTAAGACCACCTGGATCCAGCTCTGACCACGCATCCTCCGTCGCGCTGCTCAGTCGAGATCGAACGCGGCGCGGATGGCGGCGGCGAGTTCGGCCTCCTGCGCTGAGAGGAGGTAACCGACCTGACGTCCGAGCGTCGAGTTAGGCACGGTGACGATGTTGTCGCAGCTGACCACACTGTCGTGTTCGAGTCCGTTCGCCTGCCCGACCGGTACCTCCGTGGACAGGCCCCGGATGGTGCTGGTGATCGGTGCGACGGTCACCCGGCCGAGATGGGGGCGTACCAACTCCCGGGTCAAGATCAGCACGGGCCGGGTCTTGTCGAGCCGCGCGGTATGGATCGGTCGCATCAGTCGAGGTCATCCAAGGGAGTACCGGCTGCGTACTTGGCGAGACCGTCGAGGTCTGCATCGCTGCCGGCCTGGGCCAGGATGGCAGCGTCCCGTGCCGCGACCGCGCGCCTGCGCTCACGCTCCACCGCCCGCGCGACCACGGCCGCCCTGCTACTGGCATCACCGTGCTCGACGAGCTGGTCGATGAACTCGACGATGTCGTCGGGAAGCCGAACCGCGATCTGCCTGCTCATACCAAAATGCTACCAGGTTGGGATGCGCCCCTGTCTCCCACGGCGTGATCAGCTCAGCCGGAGTAGTTCCCAGGCCAGGTCGGGCAGCGCCAGCGGTGTCGCGAGGCTGCCCGCGGGCATGTCCTTGACCCTGGTGCCCGCGCCATACTCCGGCACGGTCGAGACGATCACCCTGCGCTCGGCATTGACCAGCGCGACGCCCTCGCTCATTTCCCGAAGGCATGCCCATACCTCGGCCTCGAAACCCGCCACCGTGACATCGGCTCCGGCCACTCCGAGGAACCGCTCGCCGAGCAGTACCGGTGTGGTGAAGGTCAGGATGTACTGGTCCGCCCCGCGATAGTCCACGTAGGGCCCGGACACCGTGCGGCGACCCGAATCCCGTGGCCTCCGGAACCAGGAGAACGAGGTGTAGTCATAGAAGCCGCTACTGGCCGGATCGATGTCCAGGTCGAGGGGCCGCACCTTTCCATTCGAAGTGGACTGCCACCACTCGAGGCACCACTCGGCATCGGACACCGCTCCAGGAGTGACGATCAGACCCGCGCCGTCGGCGAAGCGATGACTGCCGAGGAATTCCGACACCAGTGGCTTGAGCGCGATGACATCTCGCCTGGTCAGCGTGCGCCCCTCGGCTGCGAGCGGGAGCCAGGCGCGCTCGGCGGCCGAGGCGATGACCCGCAAACCGGCGAACAGGTCCTCGACGATGCCGCTCAGTCGTGTGGCACAGGCCTCGAGCCCGCCGGTGTGGTTCGGGGAATCAGACATCAGCTTCGACCTGCCAGCGTCATGTGGGCCTCGATGAGGCGTCGAACATTGCTCTGCGCGTGCGTCCGGGCGAGAAGCTCCGCCTGCTCCTCGTCCTCGCCTGCGATCGCGGCGACGATCGCCCGGTGTTCGGCGTGCGCCGCCATCCGGTCCAGGGGCTTCCCGAGTGCTCCCCAGAGCAGTTCGGCGACCTCGCCCTGCAGCCGGACCTCGGCCCTGGTGAGCCGCTCGGATTGCGATGCCACCGCGATTTCGATGTGGAAGCGACTGTCGGCCCTGCTCTTGCCTGCGAACGTGGTTGCCGCTGCCATCTGGTCGGCGGTGCGCTCGAGCCGTTCCACGTCATCCTGGCCTACCCGCATCGCTGCGAGCTTCGCCGCGGCTCCCGCGATCGCGAAGTGCTCGTCGCCCAGATCCCTGAGTTCCGTTGTGGTCAAGGCGAGAAGGCGTTTGCGCAGTCGCTCGACCGGCGGCCGGGCCGTCCCGAGGGTGAAGGTGCCACCGTTGCGTCCACGCCGGGTCGCCACCAGCCCTTGCTCGCGCAGAATCGCAAGCGCTTCGCGGAGGGTCGCGCTGGACACCCGGAACTGTGCGGCAAGCTCGGACTCAACCGGTAGCCGCTCGCCGCTGGCGATCAGCCCGAGGTTGATCGCTTCGGTGAGACGCTGGACGACGGCCTCGGAGCGGCCGCCGGCACCGAGCGGCGCGAACACCGAAGTCCGTGCGGACAACTGCGACTCCGACTCCGTCATAATAACATTAATACCATAATATTAAGGCCGCGGTAGCGCGAAACGATGACGCGGAATCAACAGCATCCTGGCCAATGCCTGATGCGCTCGATCGACATCCTGCGCCCACGCGTGCTGGCGACCCGGCCATCGCGGATCGAGTTCGTGGTCGGTGCCCAGATCAACGGCGCCTCGTACCTGGGCACGAACCTGGTCCAGACCGCGGCGTTCCTGCTTGCCAAGATCGCCCGCCGGGAGTTCTCCATCGACACCCGCGTCCGGTTCGGCGCCCTGGACAACGCCCCCTACGAGGTTGTGCTCGACCTTGGAGACCTACACCGATCAGCAGGCCAGTCCTGGCTT
>JBOHER010000495.1:0-8252 GCA_050701115.1 Haloechinothrix sp.
CATCCAACTCGCCACACCCCTGGTTGGTGCGGCCCGACCCAGACCGCGACGACTCCCAGCCTCCAATCAACTCGACGCGGCAGCCAAAGCGGCCCCGCTACCCCCACGAAACAGCTGAATGTTTACCAACAGACCCATGCTCTGGAATAGCGGAAGCCAGCTCACCGTGACAGATCTGCCAGGTTCCACATCGAACGCGCGCATAGCTTGGCGGGCGTTCGCCACGACGTTGGCGTGGGTCACCATGATCCCTCTCGGCGAGGACGGCACTGGGCGGGACGGGTACTTCAGATACGCGATGTCGCCAGGGCGCACCGACACGGGATCGTAGTAGTCGGCCATCGCCGTCGGTAACAGATCGCTCGCCGCGAACTGTGGCACCTGAAGATCCCGCGTGTCCATGAACTCGACCGTCTCGTCAAGGCACCGCTTGGTGGTGAGCACCATCGCGGGTCGGCAGTCCCGGAGAATGCCCGCGAGATGATCGGTTCGGCCACGGAAACTGGCCGGGAACAACGGCACCGCGGGCGATCCGGCCCGCATGACACCAAGCACCGCCGCGATGTATTCCGGCCCCTGGTCGGCGAGGATCGCTACCGGTTGCCCTGGCGCCACGCGCCGTTGCACCCAGGCGGCCACCGCCGCGGCGCGCAGAGCCAGTTGCCGCCAGGTCCAGGTCGATTCGGCACACCCGGTCCCGCTGTCGTAAGTGAGGTAACTGATCGCGGCCTCAGCCCCGGTGGCGAAGGTCCGCTGCTCCAACAGGTCGGGCAGCGAACGATACTCGACAGTGGCCGACAACGACGACGTGCTGGGTGAATCAACGACAGCGCTCATGCGCGGTTCCTCAACATAGCCGCGAAATGACATCAAACGACAGTGTGGGACAGGTCACTCGGCTCACCGTATTTGCCGCGCCGGTCTCCGGTCAACGACATCCGACGATGACATCATTTCCACGGAATTGTCGTTCATTATTTGTCAGTCCGCATAGCACTCCGGAAGCACATATTGCGGTGAACCGACAATTCCGCAGCGGCGGAGCCCCTATGGAGCTCGGGCGGGGATGATGTCGTGCGCGCGGTCGCGGAGGTTTCTCCGGTCCGAGTCCACGCTCGAGGGTGCTGGAGCTTGGTCCACCTGGCGGGTCAGCCGGTCAGCCTGGCTCACTGGACGCATCGCGGTTCGACTGATACGGGGGTCCTCTCGTTGATGGATGAGCCGATTCCCTCAATAATGCATACCGCAGATTAGCCGTTGGCGATAGATTCTGACCAATGATGAAATCTGTTCACGATCCTGCCTTGAGACGGGTCACAATCGTTCATCACCCGATCGGAAACCTGGTAAAAAATCGACACGATGCAATCTTCGAGACCGAAGATCATTATCCACCCCGTCATCTGAGGAGAGAATCAATGGGTCGTCACCGTCTTCCCTCGAGGCCGGTCCGGCACTCGGCCGATGTCGAGCGCACCGGGAACAGGATCGTGCTTCCGGGAATCCTCGCCGCGGGCGCATTGCTCCTCCCGCTCAGTTCGGCCGCATCGGCGATGGAGCCCCCGCCGGACCACCACTCTCCCGCCGCGGAGGAAAGCACGCCGTTTACCGACCCTGGTATCGCGGTTGGCAAGATCGCGCTCAAGCCAGGCGCGGTCGCCGGTGGTACCGCGGGCGGAGCCGTGGACGGTGCGGTCGGCGCCGCGACCGGCGACCCCAGCGGATCAGCCAAGCCGGGCGCTGAGGACGGCAGGAACACTTTCGGTGACATCGGTGGCGCCGCGGGTGGCGCCGCGGCCGGGACGGCGGTCGGCCTGATACTTCCACCCGCGGCACCGTTCGCCGAGGACCTCGGCCATGACGCGGGTAAGACAGGGGGTGGGACAGCCGGGGCGGTCGCGGGCGGCGCCCTCGGTGGCGCGCGCGACGGCGCCAACAAGGCCGCGGCCGAGCCGGATTGGTGGGACGGGTGGAGGCCTGAGCGCTCATAGCCTCGACGACTCTGATCCGCGTAGTGATCAGACCCAGCTGGACGAGGAAACCATCGAAGCCGGTGACAACGGGCCAGTCCGGGTTCACGCCTAGCTCATGCTCATGTGGTGCTCTGTGGTCGACCCTCGCTCGCTCCGCGATGCCATAGTGAGCGCCGCCGAGCTGGAAGTCATCCAGACGGAAGATGCGGCCGAACACCTCGTGTCTCATCAAAACTCGCGCTATTCACGCGGTGGGTGGTCGCGAATGGTGCTGCTACCTGCACCGACCGCTCGCCCTGGCCCGGCGGGCCCTTGAGAACACCGTCGCTGGGTCGGTTCTGAATAGCGCTCCTCGTCTACAAATGCCGCGAACTCGTTTGCGGACAGGCGGATATCCCCGGTGACTGGAATCGAATCCGGAACCTTCCGCTTTGCGAACCCATGCACACACGCCGAGCAGTCGGGCCGACTCGCCGAACTCGATTCTTGTCACGCTGGTACGAAACCGGAGCCGGAGTTTGAGTGGACCAGCGCGAATCCACTACACCTGCGTCGATCCCCCGCGTTCACCGCACCAGACTCTGCTACACATTTCGCATGCAAGGGTCGCAGATCGATGTCGTCGACCTCGGCAAGTCGTACGGTGAGGTCACCGCACTGGTCGACGTCAATCTCAAGGTGCGGGCGGGCACTATTCTCGCGGTGCTGGGACACAACGGCGCGGGCAAGACCACGCTGATCGATATCCTCGCGACGCGGACCCTTCCCACTACGGGGTCGGCCACGGTCTGCGGGTGGGACGTTGTCCGGTTCGGTCATCATGTGCGCAGGCACATCGGCATGACCGGCCAGTTCGCCGCGGTCGACGACACCATGCCGGGTCGCGGCAACCTCATCCTGCTCGCGCGTCTGCTGGGTGCGAGCAGGCGGCAAGCCAGAACCCGAGCCGACGAGTTGCTCGAGTCGTTCGGCCTGACGGACGCGGCACACCGCAAGACGAGCACCTACTCGGGCGGGATGCGCCGACGACTCGACCTTGCGGCAAGCTTGCTCGGACGACCCGAGGTGCTGTTCCTCGATGAGCCGACCACCGGACTCGACCCGGTGAGCCGCACCGAGTTGTGGCGCGCGGTTGCGGCCCTTGCGGCGAACGGCACGGCCGTCATCCTCACCACCCAGTACCTCGAGGAAGCCGACCGGCTCGCCGACGATGTGGCCGTGCTCGCCGCGGGCAACGTGGTCGCGCGCGGCACTCCTGGCGAACTCAAGGCCGGTATCGGGCCGCGCACCATCACGGTGCGTTTCCCCGATCTCCCGACCACCCAGCTGGCGTCGGCTGTACTCAGCGCGGCCCACTTGAACCCACGCAGCGACGATCAGCGCTGCGCGATCACGGTGCCGTTCACCGCCGCAGGCGACATTCCCCAGGTCATCCGCGCGTTGGACGGGATGGAAATCCCGGTGCAGGACCTCACGATCACCGAGCCGACGCTGGACGACGTGTACATCTCGCTGCACAACGCGGGCTGGCAGCCGTCATGAGCAGGCACGCACTGAGCAGTCGACTTCGCGCGGACGACACCGTGCAGATCTATCTGGACATCGACCGCTCGCGCCTGAACCTGGTCTCCGACGACCCGCGCTGGCGGGTGAGTGGCTTCGGGACGCAGGTCGGAGTGCTGACCGTGCGATCGCTGCGGATCGCGTTCAGCGACTACCGCCTGGTATTCTTCGGTTTGCTGCAACCGATCGTGATCCTTCTCCTGTTCAGCCAGGTGTTCGCCGGAATCGGCGCCCTGCCGGGAATCGCGGAATACAGCGGCTACCTCAATTACCTGACACCCGCCACCCTGATCACGATCGCTGTGATCACTTCGATGAGCTCCGGCGCAGGGATCCTGGCGGAGATCTACACCGGCTTCATCGGCAGGCTGCGCACCATGCCGATCAATCTGGTGGCGGTGCTTGTCGCGCGCACACTCGCCGACGCGGTACGCCTGACCCTGCAACTGATCACCGCTGTTGACGCGGCTGTGCTCTTCCTTGGTTTTGAGCCGGCAGGCATCGCGGGAGTGGTCGGCGCCATTGCTGTCTCGGTGGTCGTCGGCTGGGGCCTTTCGTGGGTGTTCGTCGCGATCGCCACCTGGCAAACGAAGCCGGAGCTCATGCAGGCCGCTTCTTTCGTCGTCATGTTTCCGCTGATGTTCGGTTCGAGCGCGTACATGCCGGTCGACTCGATGCCTACCTGGATCCGTGTGGTGTCAACGGTCAATCCCCTCACCTACGCGATCGACAGCGCCCGTGCTCTCGCGCTCGGCACACCAGTGGGTTCCGCTCTTGCGGCCACCGTCGCGCTGGTCACCTGCGCCGCCCTGATCGGCGGTGCCGCCGCGGCCCGCAACGTCCGCAAGACCGCCACCTGAGAAGGGAACTCGATGAGGATCGCCAACCACCACGGCAAGACCTGAGGTCATCGACGGGGCGGGACACTTCCCGCACTCTGCCCAGCCGCGGGAGTTCACCACCGCACTCATCGACTTCATCAGCCAGACCAAACCCGCCAAGCGCGATACCGACGAACTTGGCGAGTTGCTGCGCGCCCGTTCCGGCGGACGCCCGGCCTGATTGGCGTGCTCCCGGCCTGAAGACGGGGCTTGCGCCGAGAGATTCCTGCTCAGCCGCTAACTGTCGAGTTTTCGACAGATGGGCGCTTGCGCGAACGCCTCCTTCAGCGCGGGGTTCTCAGTCAGATCAGCAGTGGGGCCCCCTTCGGTGCGCAGCTTCTCCAAACCCCGCCCAGCGCGGCCAACCACTCGCTCCAACGAGGACTGATCACTGACCTCCGCCTCCTGAAGCTGGGTGGCGGCCTCATCGACGGCCACCTTCGTGGTAGTCAGCCGCTTCATCGCTTTGTCGACAGCGGCTTGTCCGTCGCGCACCGGCGGTTCGCCTGCCTCGACAATGCTGTCCGCCACCGACTGCAGCGCAGAGGACAACGAGCTCATGTAGTCGATCAGGCTCTGCTTGACCCCCTCCGGGTTCGCGGGGTCGAGTTGGGGAAGCTTCGACAACTCGGCTGCGCCCGCCGCGACGGAGGCGCACACCTGCTCGGCCCAGACCACCGCGGGTGAACCCGTGGGCTGCTCGGCCGATGCCGCCGCGGGCCGATCCGGCGGTTCTTCGGATGTCGCGGAATCGCACCCCGCTACCGCGAGACTTGCCGCGAAAGTTAACGCGACTCCGGTGATCAGACGCCGAATCATGTGTTGAGATCCTTTGCGAGAAGTGGCAGAGCTTGCGACGCTACGACATGCGAAATTTCCCCGCAAGGAGCGCCTATTCTCCATCCGCCGGCTTGTACGGCTTCGACAACAACACCAGGCTCTCTTGTCAGTAATCGACAAGAGACTACAGAAAAGCTTCCGCCGACCGGTGCTGCTCCCTGCTCTGCCATCGATTCAATTGACACCGCGAGCCCACCAACTTATGGTTATCGGCACAATCACAATGAGGCCAGTCGGCCAAAAGCAGGTGTTCGCACCGCATTCCCAGGGGATGATGATGTCGACGGAACTGGACAATCTGGTATCGGCATCACCACGGGTCGCTTCCGGACAGCAGGTGGACGCGCTGTGGGCTTCGGTCCCCCGCGAACTGGTGCGTCGACACCTTCCGACGTTCCTGCCCACAGTGGGCCAGCTGACCAGGGACATGATTCGCGAAATCCAGCGCGCGGTACCCACCTACGCCCGGCCCCTCGAAGGCTACTTCGGCGCCATCATGATGGCCGGTGTCGAGCAGGCGGTGCGCAGGACGCTCGATTCGCTCGGCACCGGGAAGCCACCGGACGACAGCTGGATCGACCTCTTCCGCAAGCTCGGCAGGGTCGAGTTCACCGAAGGACGCAGCCTGGACTTTCTGCAGACCGCCTATCGGGTCGGTGGCAGGGTCGCCTGGCGGCACGTCTCGGCCTGGGGCGTTCAGCAGCGCCTGCCGATGTCCACGCTGACCCTGATCGCCGAGGCCATCTTCGCCTATCTCGACCAGATTTCCACCCTCTCCATCCAGGGCTACACCGAAGCACAGTCGGAGTCAGTACGACTCACCGAGCGGCACAGACGCCGGCTCATCGCGCTGATTCTGGCCGGTTCCGCGGGTCAATCCGAATCATTGGCCACGCTCGTCGCGTCTGCCCACTGGCGGCTTCCGGAGAGGGTCGCGGTTGTCGCCCTTGAGCCGGTCGATGCCCAGCCCGACCTGTCGCTACCCGATCTTCCGGACGACGTCCTGATCGACCTCGATAGGGACCCGCCATGCTTGATCACCGCCGACCCCGATCGCCAGTTGGCGAACCTGCCGGGTGAACTGCACAGCCGCCATGCCTGCGTAGGGCCAACCGTGGCGCTGGCCGAGGCTCGCACCTCGTTACGCCTCGCCCGCAGGGGGCTGGAACTGCTCCGCCGCGGAATCATCGCCGGTGGGCCGGTCATCTGGTGCCGAGATCATTTGTCCACGCTCTGTGTGCTCAGCGACGAATTCCTCATGGCTGAACTACTCAAGCAAACCCTGCGTCCGCTGAGCGCGATGACGCCGAAACAACGCGAGCGAACCGCGGAGACGTTACTCGCGTGGATGGAGACCCGCGGCACCGTGTCGGAGGTGGCGGAGCGGCTGGGCATCCATCCGCAAACGGTTAGATATCGCATGCGGCAGATCGATGAGCTGTTCAGCTGCCAACTCGCCGATCCCGATCAACGTCTTGATCTCGAGATCGCGCTGCGGGCCCGCCAGACGATGCGGTCCGACTACAGAAACGAGCTGGCGAACTTGTACTGATCACACAGATTGCCACTGTTTTCCACTACCATTCTTTACTCGGACGGATCTGTTCGATTTATTTGTCCTAGCGCGGTAAGTTCAGCGAGAGGGGCACAATGGACAAGCCATACGAGAGCACAGCACAGATTTCTGCGGGGCGGATTCCCGCGGGACTGCCCGGGATCGCCTACAATTCCTTGCTGACTACCACGTCGACTCCGGCAGGTTCGGCTGGCGGTCGTCGTGATCTGTGGTCGATGCTCCCGCGCGATCTCGCGACACTGTTTGGCCCCAATGTCACCGATCTCACCAAGGAGATAGTGCGTGAGGTCCAGTGGTCGATCCCCGCGTTCGCCGACCTGAGACTTGCCGAAACCATCTCGCAGAGCGTGCAGCAGGCGGTTCTGCATTTCATCGACAAGCTGGCCGACCCGTCGACGCCCAACTCGCAAGGAGCTCAGCACTTCCGCGATCTGGGTCTGCAGGAACTGTACGACGAGCCGATAGTCGATGCGCTCCAGATGGCCTACCGCGTCGGTGCTCGGGTGGCGTGGCGACGCATGGCGCAGGTCGGTGATCGCGCGGGCGTGTCCACTGCCACCTTGTGTCTGCTCGGCGAAGCGGTGTTCGCCTACATCGATGAGCTTTCCGCGATGTCCGTCGCGGGCCACGCCTCCGCCCGGATACGACAGGTAGGAACAGTCGAACGATGCCGCAGGCAGTTGCTTGCCGCCATCGTCGACGGACGCGGGGAGTCGCGAGGAAGCCTCCATCACCTTGCCGAACTCGCGCAGTGGCGGCTGCCGGAGCGCCTGGTGGCAGTGGCACTGGAGATTCGCGACGATCACGAGCCTCTCTCCGAACCCGACAGGGATCCTCGCTTGCTGGTCGATCTAGAAGCAAGCGAACCGTTCCTGGTGCTGTCAGAGCAGGACCTGGTGCTGCTGAACCGACTCTCGACCAGCCCGGCCGGATGGCGAATGGCCGTCGGCCCGGCGGTGGTGCCGGACGCCGCACGCGAATCGCTGCGATGGGCGCGGCACACAGTGCGACTCGTCCAGTGCGGAATCCTGCCCAATGCCCGGGTGACCTGGTTCGACCACCACCTCTGCGTGCTGTGGTTGCTCAATGACCCGTTCCTGATGACCGACCTCGCCGAGCGCACGCTCGCCCCACTGGCCCGGCTCACCAACGGACAGCGCGCGAAGCTGAGCGAAACCCTGTTGCTCTGGCTGGAAACCCGGCGTAGCGCACCGGAGATCGCGCGGCTGCTCGGGATTCATCCACAAACGGTGCGGTATCGGCTCAAGCAACTGGAGCAGATCTTCGGTGATCAACTCGACGACCCCGACGCCCGGTTCGACATCGAACTCGCACTGCGTGCGCGGCGGGCACTCCGACCGGCCGAGCGTCGCCGGTAGTTCGTGTCCGCGCTCTGGAGTGCCAACGGTACGGAGGGTC
>JBOHER010000496.1:0-9650 GCA_050701115.1 Haloechinothrix sp.
CCGCCACCCAGTGGGCGAACACCGCGCGCCGGTCCCCGGACACCACCGTGCCCACCACGCCGCCCGAGACGCCCACCCGCCACGCCAGCGGCTCCAACCCCTCGGCCCGGCCGACCCCGGCCAGCACCGGCAGCGCCGCGATGCTCGGCTGCTGCCAACGCTGCCGATCCGTCGCCGTCACGTCACGCATCCCGCTCGCCTCTCCAACGTCGTTCACACGTCACCGATACTTAATTGCCGGATCCGGCCGCCGTTTGTGACATCCGCCTGGCCAGCCCGCCGCTCCCGGCGTCCGGTCAGCGATCCGTCGCTGTCCCTAAATGGCGTTTCAGCGGCCCCGGATCGGACACCAGCCGCGCACGTTTCACCCACACAGGCTCGAACACGGTCGCCAGCAGCGCCAGGATCCCGGCCAGCCAACGGCGGATGTTGCCAGCACGTCCTCGACGTCCTTCGCCTGCGCCAGCACCACCTCGGCATGCGCGGGCGTGGCGGTGAGCACGAGGTGTGGACCCCATCAGGACCTCTCAGGCGGGGACGAACGGCGATGCAGGTGAAGATCCCCCGCACTCCTTAACTGGAAGCGAGACTCCGGTTTTGTGACGTCTCGACCCGAGATTTCCCGTCCGGCGCGCGTGGGGGACCTGCTCACGCGCGAGCGAACGCCGTCGGCGCGTGGCCGCCCTACCTCCAAAAGCGCGGCGAGCCGTCCAGATTGACAACGCGGACGCCGATCGTTACCCACCTGCACCGCTGGCACGCGAGAAATCGCGGAAGTGCCCAGACTCAGTCTGGCCATCCCCAGCAGGGGCGAAACCCTCGCTGACCTGCTGGTCTGCCAAGTGCAAGGGTCGCCGTCCTCCCCACGTCCTGAGGACGAGGGCCCGACGGCGACCACGACGGCGGGTAAGAACGGGGCCCCAACGCGCACCGGAGAACGGGTCGAGCACGACCCGCCGCGACGGGCCAGCGCAACCTTGGCGGCATCACAACCTCCGGTCTCGACGCACGAGCCGCCATGCGGCCCGAACGCGCGCCACGGGCGCGGCGACCGCGCACTGCCCCTACTGAAGAAGACCGGATTCCGGGCCGGAATCTTGCACCGCCGGACAAACCCTGCACGTGATGCAACTTGCCTCCAGCCGGGACGCGGCCAGCCGGTCTGTAGGCTTGGGCGCATGCCGGATCACGTGATCGTTTCCACCACCACGGACAGCGAGGACAAGGCGCGGAAGCTCGCCTCGAGCGCGATTGATGAGAAGCTCGGCGCATGCGCGCAGATCGTTGGGCCGGTGACGAGCGTCTACCGGTGGGAGGAGCAAGTTCAGACCGAGCCGGAGTGGCGTGTGGAGATCAAGACCGCTGCGGACCGGGTCGCGGCGCTGACGGATCACATCAAGACCAACCACACCTACGACGTTCCGGAGATCATTGCGACGCCGATCCAGGGCGGCAGCAGCGAGTACCTGGCGTGGATTGTGGATGAGACGCGCTAGCTGCGCGCCTGGCCGCTGAGCAGTTGTTCGGTGAGCCGCGCGCGGGACCGGCCAGCCGTGCCGTTCTGCTCCGGGATCAGTTCCACGAGATCCCATAGCCGGTCCATCGCCACGCTCGACTCCGTGCGGACGGCGAGCGGGGCCGACACGTCGGTCAGCGTCTGCATTCGGTCGATGTCGCCAGCACGCGCGGCCGTGGTGGCGAGATCGGCGAGAACGATGGCTTTGACCTTGTTCTCGGTCGGCGTCAGGGACGCCAGCAAGTCGGCGGCTGCGCGGTCGGTGTCGGGGTGCGCCATCCGGCCGTAGGTGGACACGGCGAGGCTGCCGAGGCGGCTGGGTGTGAAGAAGCACGTCCACGGCCGCTCGGCCATCGGGTTGGCGTAGTCGAACACCGTGACCGCGCTGTCCAGGGATCGCAGAGCGCCGTTGGCGTCTCCGGCTGACGCCTGCTCCTCGGCCCGCCGCGCGGTGACCCATGCGTGGGTTGCGGCGGCCGATCCCTTCACGTAGTCCGAGGCGCTGTCCAGCATTCTCGCAGCCTCCAGCGCGTTGCCTTGCGCGCTGTGCAAGTAGCTCCAGAACCCGAAGACGCAGGCGGCGAGCGGGTTGTCGCCTGCCTCACGAGCCGATTCGAGCGCGCTGCGGTACAGGCGAACGGCGTCGCGTGGTCGCTGGAGATCAAACAGCGTCCAACCGGCCAGGGCCTCCGTCTCACCTGCGGCCGTGATCAATCGGCGTCGGAGCGACTCGTTGGTGGTGGCGTCGATCAGGCCCCGAAGCGCGCGATGATGCGCCTTGAGAGACGTTATGAGCTGCCGGGCGGGCTGCGTCTCTTCGGTCCGGAAGAACGCGGATGTCCGGACTTCGATCATGGTGACGGTCGACGCGTCGGCGGCTCGCCGTCCGGCGAGGCTTTCGGACAGCTTGCGCCACGGCGCGTCGTTGAGGATGCCGGAACCTGCGACAGCAGCGGCCCCGGTGAGCTTGAGCATGTCTCGTCGGTGCACGTCGTCCACGATATCCGCGATCAATGATGGTGTGGATTCCTCGCGTGTATGCGCGGCCGCGAACCAGAGCAGTGCGGGCGGTACGTTAAGCGCGGCGGCCCACCGTTGCAGCTTCACCAGGTTGGCGGGTGCCACGCGGGCGTTCTCCAGGCGACTCACCTGGGCTTGGGTCATCCCCAGCCAGCCGCCGAGCGTCCGTTGGCTGATCGGCGGGTCGTGCGCTAACCGGTACGCGGCCATCACGCGCCCGAAGTGGCGAGACTGCAACTCGGCCGCGATCTGCTCGTTCTGTCGTGGGCCTCGGGTTGCGACAGGGCGTGCTCGCACGGGCTGCATCGCGGGCCGGGCTGGTCGCGCGCCAGCCGCGCGTTGCACCGCACGCATGTCCGTTGTTCCCGCGAATCCACGGTGTTCCCCTCGCTCGATCAACTCGCAGTGTATGCGATCAATCGCGTTCTGTGCTGGGGATATACCTCCTCGGTATATCCCCAGGCCGCTGGTTATACCTCGGCGGAGTTCCGCCAGCCGTCCGCTCGATCGAAGCTGCTGTGGCGTAGCACATGCGAGTTGCTACGGGCCGGATCTTGATGCGCCCCGTGCTTGGGGTCTGGCCGGGCTGGTGACCAGTCCTGGCACGCCCGTGCCGTCCCTCGAGGACTGGTCACCAGCCGGACGACACGGGCAGATGGGAACTGGAGGAACGCAGGGCGATGATCACTACACAGCTGGGGCGTCCGGCCGGTGACGCGCAGGTGGAGCGCGGCGGCGCGCTCGTGCACGCCGCGATCCGGTTCGCAGAGAAGGGCTGGCCGGTGCTGCCGGGGTCGGCGTTCGACGGCCGCCGCTACGTGGTGGCCGCCACCTACCGCGCGACGGACGGTCTGCGGCCCGTGCTGCCGCGCGAGGCAGCCAGCACGGACATGCGCACGGTCGCGCAATGGTGGCGGGTGAACACGCCGCTCGTGCCGTCCGTGATGCTGCGCACCGGAAAGGCGTTTGACGCCGTGTCGGTGTCGCGTGAACTGGCGATCCAGGCCGTGCAGTCGACGGCGTTCCGCGATGCACCGGGGCCGGTGATAATGCGGCCCGATCAGGGCCGCGCCTACTTCCTCGTGGGACTGAGCGAATCGGTGTTGCCGCCCGAGGGCGCGCGGCCGACGGTCGTCGAGCCGGTCGACGCGGGGATGTGGATCGTTGCCCCACCCACGCGCACCATGGTGGGCGGCGTTTCATGGCTGGTGCCGCCGCGCGTGTCCGATTGGCATCCGGCCTGCGCGAGCGCCCTGGCCGAGGCGCTGAGAACGGCCCTCTCGCGTTCGGAATCGGCCGGGTGGGGTGGGTAGCCACGTGACACCGATCGCAGTTCGCGCGACCGTCTATCGCGCCCCGGTGGAGGGGCTGACTGGCCCGCTATGGCCTTCTCAAGACCCCGACCGTTCGCTCCTGCCCAGCGCGGAGCGCACCGTACGCAAGTACCGCCTACCCGCGCGCATCGTCGGCCAGCCGCACTCCGGCCGGGTGGCGGACTCCGGCAGGCACGGGGGCGGCCGTGGCGGTCTGTGATGTGCGAAGTGGCGGTGTTTGCGTTGCCCGCAGCGGCGTTCGTCGTGCTCATGCTCCGTGCACGTCTCGCAGCTCACCGCAAAGAGAAGTTGCGTTGGGATGGGGCGGACCCCGCATGCGAGCCCGACCCGGACCCGATCGACAACGCCTATCACGCGGACGCCGACCGGCCCGGCGGCTCCACGCTGCGGACGGTTGCCGAGATCGAGAAGCGTGTACTGGCCGAATGGGATGCCGAGGATCAGGCACGGGCACGCGTTCCGGCCACCCGAGGCCAGCGGGCACGGCTGCTAGCCGAGGAAACGGCCGAGTTGCCGATCCCGACAGGACGGCGACCGAGCCCGCACCCGAGGAGTGAATCGCGGTGAGACCACCGGTTGATCCCGCAGAGGCGGCCAACCTGCTCCAATGGGCCTTCAAGCACGGGTTCACCACCCACATCGTCGGCCAGTTGCGACAACCGGCGGCCCTGGTCCTCGTGAGGTTCGGCGCGTCCTACATCGACATCGCGCATCTGCGCGGTGCGGACCGGACCGAGGCCGCCCGCCTCCCGCGCGACGAGCACGCCAACATCTGGCAGCCGACGCACGTGACGTTCCACTACTACGGCCGGGTGCTCGACGCCCTTGGAGCGTTGAAGCGCCTCCCGTGTCCGCCCGACGTTGCGACGCCGCAGCGGCGGTACATCCCGCCCCGCGACAGCACCCCCAGGCCGCTGACGATCACCGACGCCGAACGCGCCACGACCACGATCCGGCCTCCCGCGCGCCGCACACCGGAGGGAGGGTTGCCCCTGACTGATCGGGCACTTCGCTGATCCCGGTCCGGCCCCGAAACGCTGGAGCCCGGACCCCATCCGCCAAGACAGGAAGGAACTCAAGGAATGCCAGTACATGTCGAGGAGCGCCCCGCGAACACCGGGGTGTTCCCTGCCCGGGATCACTTCCCGCTCGGCCGCCTATGCGGCGTTATCGACGGCGAACCCGAACCGGCGTCGGCCGCGCGGCCGTTCGGTCTGACACGGGCGCAGCCGCCGCGCGAGGTCGGCCAACTCAACCCGGACGATCTCAGCTATAACGACGACGCCCAGGTCGGGCTGATCCGCGAGGGCGACCGGATGATCAAACTCGCCAAGCACTCGACGGGACAGACCAACACCCAGACGAACAACGACGGCCACCAGGGCTACGACTCCGACACCGACCACACGGAGGACTAAACGATGAGCGCAGCGCGGTCCGTGCTGATCTTGACTGACCGATTCGACCCCACCGCCGACCGGGTTGTCGAGCAACTGAACGAACGGGGCACACCAGTGTTTCGCTGCGATGTCGCCGAGTTCCCCGAGTCGCTGTCCGTGGCAGCCGAACTGGGCAGTTCAGGCTGGTCAGGGTGGCTGCGGACCGCGCGACGCTCACTCGATCTCGACGCGGTATCCGGGATCTACTACCGTCGGCCGACCCGCTTCGCCTTCCACCCGGACATGTCGGCCAACGAGCAGCGCTGGGCAGCTATCCAGGCTCGCATGGGGTTCGGCGGGCTGCTTGCGGCCGTCGGCCCGTGGTTGAACCACCCGCACCGCATCGGCTACGCCGAGTACAAACCCGCCGCCCTGCAGGCGGCCGTGGCATGCGGACTCCGGGTGCCACGCACGCTGGTGACCAACGCACCCGAGAAGGCGCGCGAGTTCGTGGCAGAGGTAGGTGGGCGCGCGGTGTGTAAGCCGTTCGGCGGTGCCGGGGTCACCGACACCGACGGCCATCACCAGGTGTTCGCCGGCATCGTCACCCCGGACGAATGCGCCACTCCCAGCGTCGGGCGCACGATGCACCTGTTCCAGCAGTGGGTGCCCAAGTCGTACGAGGTGCGGTTGACCGTGGTCGACGGCCAGTACTTCGCCGCCCGCATCGACAGCGCCTCCAGCGCAGGCTACCTCGACTGGCGAGCCGACTACGACTCACTCACCTACACCCCGATCGAGACGCCCAATACCGTGCGGGCAAGAGTCGCAGCCCTGCTCGACATGCTAGGACTGAGATTCGGCGCGCTCGACTTCGTAGTCGACCCGCGCGAGGAGTGGTGGCACCTGGAAACGAAGCGTGGATCGAGGACGAGACATCGATGCCGATCGCGGCGGCCATCGCCGACGCGCTGGAAGGAAAGACGAAATGACCGAGCCCGCATCCCTCTCGGCGCTGCAGTCCGCCTTGGCAGACGAACTTGCCGCCAAAGGCCACGTGACCGATGACCGATGGCTCGCGGCGTTCCGTGCCATCCCCCGCGACGCGTTCGTGCCGTACTTCTTCACACCACACCGCGACCGGCCAGGCTGGCACATCGTGCGGCGACCGTCGCAGGAATGGGCTGAAGCCGTCTACAGCTCGGATGCATTGATCACCCAGCTTGACGGCCACGACCCCACGACCGCAGACACCGATATCGAAGGTGGCACCGTCACATCGTCCAGCAGCGCCCCATCATTGATGGGCGTCATGCTCGAAGCGCTCAACGTGCACGACGGGCACCGCACGCTCGAAGTCGGAACGGGCACGGGATACAACGCCGGACTGCTGTGCCATCGGCTCGGCGACAGCCAAGTCGCGAGCGTGGACGTGGATGCCGTTCTCGTCGAACGAGCAAGGCAACGGCTTGCCGCATTCGACTACCACCCTCACCTGCACACCGGAGACGGCCGCGAAGGCTCGCCAGAATGGGCACCCTACGACCGCATAATCGCCACAGTCGGCATCACGGCAGTGCCACGCGCGTGGGTCGACCAGACCCGCGACGGCGGCAAGATCCTCGCCCCGTTCGATCAGCACGGCCGTGGTGGCCTGCTCACCCGGCTCACCGTCAGCGACGGTCGCGCCGAAGGACCATTCCTGACCGACTGCGGATGGTTCATGGGCATCCGTAGCACGCGTCGCGACGCCGCCTTCCGAGCGTTCCGCGACGTAGCGGACTACCAAGGCGCGCACCGCACAACCGCCCTCCCCGTCGAGACCGCCACGGACGCCGCGCAAGACTTCGCCTTCTTCCTCGCACTGCGCACCGGCGGCTACGACAACATGAGCTTCAGCCCCGACGACGGCGGCCCAACCCAAACCTGGCTCGCTGACCGAACCGACGCATGGGTTTGCCACACCAGCAGTGACGGCGACAACGCGCACCACGTCAGGCAAGGCGGGCCATCCCGACTCTGGGACCGCATCGAGGCCGCCCACGACGAGTGGCGCAGCCTCGGCGAACCCACCCGCGATCGGTTCGGACTCACCGTCGAACCCGATGGCGCGCACACGACCTGGCTGGACGAGCCCAACGGCCCGAACACCTGGCATCTCGAAGCGTAGACATGCCCGATCGCCTGCTGGGCGCTGTTGGAAGACGCCGTAGGCGCGCAGCGCGTGGTCGGCGTCCATCCGATAGGAGGAGACGGCTCGGGCCTGGCCGTCATGAGGTGCGCCCGGCACCGTCAACCATCTGTAACGGGGTGAACACGGGACGGAGTTGGGCGGATGCTTCGCAAAGGACGCAGCGGCAGGGGCCTTGTCGGCTCGATCTTCGGCGCACTTGGGGCACTGCTGACGAACTTCAAGATGCTCACCGGCATCCTCGTCGTCGCTGCTGCGGCGTGGGCGGCCATGAACCTCTACCTGCCGAACGCTGGCAAGTTCTCCTGCCACTGGAAACCCGCCATCCTCGGCGCCGGAGTCGCGCATGCCGATGAAGGTTGTCCAGAGTCGCTGCGAGGGGCCTGGTCAGATAGCGAATGGGCGGCCGACCGGATTGCAGAGCTGGGGACCGACCTCACGGCCGGGCGGGTCTACGAAGACGGGGTGCCGCACTACTTCGACAGCACCCAGAACTCGGACTCCGAGACCGCGCTCAAGGTGGGCCGCGAGGTCGGTGCCTTCCCAAGCAAGGGGCGCCCTGTCGTGGTCGATCATGTCGAGGTGAAGGTCGCCGCAGCGATGCGCGAAGGCGACGTCGCCACGGGCGTCTTGGTGATCAACCACCCGGATGGCCCTTGCCGTCGTAAGTCCCGGCAGGACGTGTATCGGTGCATGCTGATCGTGCCCCGCCTGCTCGCGCCGGGCACAACCCTGCTCGTATGGTGGCAAGACAACGCGGGAACAATCAGGAAGCACGTGTTTAAGGGGCGCTGAACGTGACCGAGACCGCTGCGAGTCCGCTGGCAAGATCCGACCTCGCGCACGCTGCCGAGTTCCCGCTGATCGCGTCGGGCGTATTCCAGTTTCAGGACGCCTCTTACGACGTCCAGTTCATAACCGAGTCCGGACTTCTGGATTGTCTGGACTACATGACGAGCCGGGCCGCGAAGCCAGCCACACCCAGCCTGTACCTGTCAGCGGACGGCTACGAGCCATCCGCGCCTGAGTGGTCTCCGTCCAATCTCCGATTCGACTTTGACCGCGAATCTGGCCTCGGCGCGGCCGTGCTGCTCGTCGTCGACAAGCATGACGACATCCACGCGTGGATGACCCACGGCGGTCAGGACCGAAGCGACGTCCATCTCGCCCATGACTCCTGGAACCCCAACGCGCGCCAGTTCCCACCCTGGGCGGTCGTTGACCTGCCGCACCTCCGGGAAGCAATCTGCCAGTGGGCCTTCGGCGACGTGATCCCGCCACCCGCAGTCGGTTGGACACCGATGCCTGACGAGGAAATCGGCTGGTCCTAGCGCGCGAGGGCACAACCGTGAAGATCCGTATGGGCCCAATGCCACGTAGCCTAAGTTGATCAAGTGGTTGACCTGGTAGTTCGTGATCGAATCGGCGTGGCGTGATCACTTGGGGCTCGGTGGCTGGCACGGTCGCCGGTCGTGGGCGAAGGTGTGGTGCGGCCGGATCAGGTGTCGCTGGGGGTGCTGGTCGCGGCGGTGTCGCGGGACGCGGTCGATGACGCGGTCGCGGTGTGCGGGGCCCGGGAGAAACGCTCGGACGCCGAGCTGCCCGCGCATGCGATCACGTATCTGACGTTGGCGTTGTGCCTGTTCCCTGAGGACGGCCACGAGGAGGTCGCGACCAGGGTCAGCGGGTCACTGGACCGGTGGAACTGCTGGAACGCGGCCTGGACGGTGCCGACCGCCTCGGCGGCCACTCAGGCCCGGAAACGCCTGGGCCGCAGCGTGTTCCCGGGGCTGTTCGAACGCACCTGCGGCCCGGTCGCGGGCGAGGCCGGTGTGACTGCCGAGGCCGGGGCGTTGGGCACCGCGCGCGGGTCGTTGCCGCGCCGGTGGCGGCTTTTGGCCATCGACGGGTTCGACGTCGACGTGCCCGGCGGCAAGCAGGACGCGGCCGAGTTCGGCTACGCCGGGTCCGGAGACAACCGCTCGGCGTCCCCCGAGGCCAGGGTGGTCGCGTTGGCCGAGCGCGGCACTCACGCGTTCGTGGCCGCCGAGGTCGACGCCCACGCCGTGGGGGGGAGGGCCCTCGCGCGGCGGCTGTGTCCACGGCTGCGCGCCGATGAGTTGCCCACCGCCGACCGGGGCTTCTACTCCTGGCAGGCGTGGGACGCCGCGGCCGCGACCGGTGCGGCGCTGCTGTGGCGAGCCCCGACC
>JBOHER010000497.1:0-17205 GCA_050701115.1 Haloechinothrix sp.
GTGACCAGGGTTGTCCATGCAACAACCTTCACTCACGAGGACGGCGCCGAGCGTGCACGTTGCGTAGTTCTACCCAGAGGGATTTGGGGGTGCTCACGCTATCTGGGGGGTACCTGAACCGGCAGGCTGGTGCTATCGCGCGGCGCGGGACTCAATGAGCCGAGCGGAGCGCCTGGTACTGGGGGTCTGGCGCACCGGATGGCTCGGGTTCCGCGGGCGCGTGGGGAGTGACCGGGGGCTGGTTCGTCGGTGGGGGCGAGCCAGCCCCCACCACGGCGAGCTGTTGATCCGTGCACGTCGGCCGCACCGATATCGATGCACTCGCGACCTACCGCCTGCGGGCGCGATACCGTTGCAGGTGGCCGGTGCCTACGTGAACGCCTGCCCGGCCGAGCAAACCACGACCCCGCTGGAGTGTGCGCAGAAGTGTTCGACACCCTCTCCGACCGGCTCACATCGGTCCTGCAGAACCTGCGCGGCAAGGGCAAGCTGTCCGACGCCGACATCGACGCAACCGCGCGCGAGATCCGGATCGCGTTGCTGGAGGCCGATGTCGCGCTGCCGGTGGTCAGGACGTTCATCGCGCAGATCAAGGAGCGCGCCAAGGGCGCCGAGGTGTCCCAAGCGCTCAACCCGGCGCAGCAGGTCGTCAAGATCGTCAACGAGGAGCTCGTCGGCATCCTCGGCGGCGAGACCCGCAGGCTCAACCTGGCCAAGAACCCACCCACCGTGATCATGCTCGCCGGTCTGCAAGGTACGGGTAAGACCACCCTGGCGGGCAAGCTGGCGATGTACCTGCGCAAGCAGGGCCACGCTCCCATGCTGGTGGCCTGTGACCTGCAGCGGCCCAACGCCGTGACCCAGTTGCAGGTCGTCGGCGAGCGCGCGGGGGTGCAGGTGTTCGCGCCCGAGCAGGGCAACGGGTTCGGTGACCCGGTGGACGTGGCCCGGCGCAGTATCCAGGAGGCGCGGCACCTGCAGCACGACGTCGTCATCGTCGACACCGCGGGCAGGCTGGGCCTCGACGAGGAGATGATGCGGCAGGCGGTGGACATCCGGGACGCCGTCCAGCCCGACGAGACGCTGTTCGTGGTCGACGCCATGATCGGTCAGGATGCGGTGACCACGGCCGAGGCGTTCCGCGATGGCGTCGGGTTCACCGGTGTCGTGCTGACCAAGCTCGACGGTGACGCCCGCGGTGGAGCCGCACTGTCGGTTCGCGAGGTCACCGGCCAGCCGATCATGTTCGCCTCCAACGGCGAGAAGCTCGAGGACTTCGACGCCTTCCACCCGGACCGGATGGCCGGCCGGATCCTGGGCATGGGCGACGTGCTCACCCTGATCGAGCAGGCCGAACAGGCTTTCGACCAGGAGAAGGCCGAGCAAGCGGCCGTCAAGCTCGGCTCCGGCGCGCTGACGCTGGAGGACTTCCTCGAGCAGATGCTGGCCGTACGCAAGATGGGCCCGATCGGCAACCTGCTCGGCATGCTGCCGGGCGCGGGCCAGATGAAAGACCAGCTCGCCATGGTCGACGATTCCCATCTCGACCGGCTACAGGCGATCATCCGCGGCATGACCCCGGCCGAGCGGCACGACCCAAAGATCATCAACGCCTCCCGCAGGTTGCGCATCGCGCACGGCTCCGGCGTGCAGGTCCGGGACGTCAACGACCTGGTCAACCGGTTCTTCGAAGCCCGCAAGATGATGCAGCAGATGGCCGGCCGGTTCGGCTTCGGTGGCCCCGGCGGCAGCAGGAAGAACCGCAAGGGCAAGAAAGGTAAGAAGGGCAAGAGGCAGGGTCCCACCCCGTCCAAGGTGCGCGGCAGCATGCCTGGGTTCACCATGCCGCCCAGCGCAGGCGCTGGTGGCGGCATGCCGGACTTCTCCCAGCTAGGTGGCGGCATGAACGAGCTGCCGCCCGGTTTCGACCCGTCCAAGCTGAAGCTGCCGAAGAAGAAGTAGGAATGCCGAACCAGCCAAGTGCTGCGCACCTGCGTGGCGTCGTCTTGCCCGAAGGCGAGCATCGTGACGTGTGGGTCGTCGACGGCCGGATCAGCTTCGAGCCGGTGGCAGGCGCGGACACGGTGGTCGAGTCAGGGTTTCTGGTGCCAGGTCTGGTGGACGCGCACTGCCACCCGGGCCTAGGTCCTGGTGGGCCGGTGTCGATAGCCGAAGCCGCCCAGCAAGCCGAGGTCGACCGCGACGCGGGCACCCTGCTGATCCGCGACTGCGGTATGCCCATCGACATCCGCCCGCTGCAGGCGCGCGACGACCTGCCGCGGATCATCCGCGCGGGACAGCACATCGCGCTGCCCAAGCGGTACATCCCCGGCCTGGGCATCGAACTCGACGACCCGGCGCGGTTGCCTGAGGCGGTGGCCGAACAGGCCAAGGACGGCGACGGCTGGGTCAAGCTGGTTGGGGACTGGATCGACCGATCCGTGGGCGACCTTGCCCCACTGTGGCCGGAAAATGTGCTCGCCGAGGCCATCTCGTTGGCCCATGACGCCGGTGCAAGGGTCACCGCGCATGTTTTCGGCGAGGACGCACTGCCAGGCTTGATCAATGCCGGGATCGACTGCCTCGAGCACGGCACCGGCCTGTTGTCGGCGGGGCTGATCGACGAGATGGCGCGCCGTGAGATCGCCCTGGTGCCCACCCTGATCAATATCGGCAACTTTCCCGGCATCGCCGACAAGGCGGCCAGGTATCCGACCTACGCCGCACATATGCGCGCGTTGCACGCAGGTGTCACCGACATGGTGGTCGCCGCCGTTGAGGCAGGTGTCGCGGTCTACACGGGTAGTGACGCGGGCGGGATGGTCGCCCACGGCATGCTGGTCGGAGAGATCGAAGCCCTGCACACCGCGGGCCTGAGCCGGGAGCAAGCCCTTGGCGCGGCCTCCTGGAACGCGCGGGACTGGTTGGGTTACGCCGGGCTGACCGATGGTGCCGAGGCGGACCTGCTCGTTTTCGACCGTGATCCGCGGGCGGACCTCGAGGTGTTACACCGGCCGTCGCGGATCGTCCTGCGTGGAGTGGTCGTCCGGTGACCTCCCCGCAAGGGCCGGACGAGCGCGGGGGGCGGGATTTCATCGGGCCACCTGCGCGAGATTATCTTGTGCTCGGCGCCCATTGGGGCCTGTTGGCTTTCTTCATCGGGCTCGGCGGCTACCACCTGGTGGCGATGCTGGTCGCCCTGGTCGTGCACGGGCAGTACGCCGGACCGACGCCGCTTGATCTGCCCGAACTGGGTCCGCTGGTGCTGGTGGTGTTCCTACCACACGTGCTGCTGGCGCTGGGGCCCTTGGCGGGCAGCCGCCGGTGGGGGCGAGGCATCCGTCTTGATCTTCCGCTGTTGCCCGACCTGCGGGATCTGCGGATCGGGCTGGCCTGCGGTGCGGTCGCGGTGGTCACCGGATCGGTGCTCAATCTCGTCCTGATGAGGATCTACGGCAACGAGCGCACGTCGCAGAACCCGCTCACCGAGCTCGCCGAGGGTCTCGGTGACAACGTCTTCTGGCTGGTTGTTCTTGCCCTGCTCATCGTGATCGCGGTGCCGATCGCCGAGGAACTGCTCGTCCGAGGATCACTGTGGAGCGCCCTCGAGCATTACCGCCTGCCGCGCGGAGCGGTCCTGGCGCTGACCGCGATCGTGTTCGCCTACCTGCATGAGGACCAGATGCGCACGGTGGCGTTGTTCGGGCAGGGGCTGGCGATCGGTGCTGCGCGCATGATCACCGGACGGCTCGCCTCGAGCGTTGTCGCGCACTCGGTCAACAACCTGCTGCCAGCCCTTGTACTGGTGTTCGCATGAGTTGGACACCGTGAGCGAGCAAGCCGAGGATGCGGCGGCCCGCCCGGCTCACCGCTGGGGGTTCGGGGCCTTCCTCCTGGTCGAAGCCGTGCTGCTGGCGTCTGCGGCGTTCGTCTCCGTGCTGTTGGGCAGGCCCGCTGATGGCGGGAGCCTGCCGGTGCGCCATGTGCTGATCGGGACGGCGGCGCCCACCGGGATCGCGGCCGCGGTTGCCCTGTTGATCACTGTGGTGCGCGGCAATGGTCCGCTGGTGGATCTGAGGCTGTCGTGGCACTGGGAGGATGTCCGAGTCGGGCTGCGGTTCGGTGCGCTCGGCTTGCTCATCACCACGCTGGCGGTGATGGTGTGGACGCAGGCCGTCGGTGAGGACACCGCTCAGTCGGCCATTGGCATGCTGATCGAGGACAGTTCGATGTCGATCTCGGCGGCGTTGGTCATGTTCGGTTATGTCTGGCTGATCGGTCCCATTTTCGAGGAGATCATCTACCGCGGCCTGCTCTGGGGCGCGGTGGAACGGCTGCACTGGGGTAGCGAGAAGTGGGGCCGGGTCGCCGCGTTCGTGCTGTCCACCGCTGTGTTCGCGGCGAGCCACCTCGAACCGCTGCGCACCGCTCTGCTACTGGTGATCGCGATCCCTATCGGCCTCGCCCGCCTGGTGACCGGCAGGCTGCTCGGCAGCATCGTTGCCCACCAGGTGAACAATTTCTTCCCCGCGCTGGCGATCCTGCTCACAGCCCTCGGCGTGCTGCAGCTCTAGCCAAGCGTGCAGCTGGGGCGGCGTCGTGCGTGAATGTTGTGCTTCCAGCGGCCCTGGGCACTCACGACCCGTGCGCCGGGGGTCGTGAGTGCTGGAGGTTGCCCATGCAACAACATTCACGCACGAGGGGGCAACCAGCCCGGCTGCACGGCTGGTGGGTCCCATCTGGCACAATGTCTGCTTGCCTGCTTCGGCCGGACCCTCTCACCGCGCCGGGGCTCACCAGACCTTCCGATTGTCGCGTCCGTCCCCACTCGGATCGCGCGGTCGACCGCGATAACGAGAGAACACAAGGAGTCCCACACCCGTGGCCGTCAAGATCAAACTGCAGCGTCTCGGCAAGATCCGTGCGCCGTACTACCGGATCATCGTTGCCGACGCTCGCACCCGCCGTGATGGCAAGGCCATCGAGACGATCGGCAAGTACCACCCGAAAGAGGAGCCGAGCTTCATCGAGGTCGACTCCGAGCGCGCGCAGTACTGGCTGGGTGTCGGTGCCCTGCCGACCGAGCCCGTTCAGCGGATCCTGGAGATCACCGGCGACTGGCAGAAGTTCAAGGGCCTGCCGGGTGCTGAGGGCACGCTGAGGGTGGCCGAGCCGAAGCCGTCCAAGGAAGAGCTGTTCGCCAAGGCACTGGCCGAGGCGGGCGAAGGGCCTTCGACCGAGGCCACCACGCCCAAGAAGAAGCCCGCCAAGAAGGCCGAGGAGCCCAAGGCAGCAGAGCCCAAGGCAGCAGAGCCCAAGGCCGAGGGGACCGACGCTGCCGGGGACGGGGCGTGAGCTTCCTCGCTGACTCCCTCGAGCACCTTGTTCGGGGCATTGTCGAGAACCCGGACGAGGTCCGGGTAGAGCTCGTCACGAACCGCCGGGGCCGCACGCTCGAGGTGCACGTGCACCCGGAGGACCTCGGCAAGGTCATCGGGCGTGGAGGACGGACCGCTACGGCCCTGCGTACCGTCATGAGCGGCATCGGTGGCCGAGGCGTCCGCGTCGACGTCGTGGACACCGACCGCTAGTTCGCCCACCGTGGAGGTCGTTGTCGGCCGAGTGGCCAAAGCGCACGGCATCGGCGGTGAGCTCGCCGTCGACGTGCGCACGGACTCGCCGCAGCAGCGCTTCGCCGTGGGCTCCGCGCTCACGGCCCAGCCGCGTGGCCTGCCCGCGCGCCAAGTAACCGTGGCAGCCGCCCGCCAGCACGGGGGGCGGCTGCTGGTGCGTTTCGATGAGGTGCGCGACCGCACTGCCGCCGAGCAGTTCCGCGGCGCCCTGCTGCTGGCCGACACGGCGGACCTGCCTCCCACGGACGACCCAGACGAGTTCTACGACCATCAGCTCGAGGGCCTCGCGGCCGAACTCGTCGACGGCACCTCCGCCGGTACGATCCGGGAAGTCCTGCACTCCCCGGGCGGGGAACTGCTCGCGCTGGACTATCAGGGCAGGGAGGTCCTGGTTCCGTTCGTCCGGGACATTGTGCCCACGGTCGACATCGAAGGCGGCCGGGTCGTGCTCGATCCGCCGGACGGACTCTTGGACGGCTAATGCTCATTGATGTCGTCACGATCTTCCCGGAGTATCTGCAGCCGTTACGGGCGGCATTGCTCGGCCGTGCCATCGAGCGCGGCCTGATCAGCCTGGACGTGCACGACCTGCGCAACTGGACCCACGACGTGCACCGGGCGGTGGACGACGCCCCCTACGGCGGCGGCCCCGGCATGGTGATGAAGCCGCAGGTATGGGGCGAAGCGCTGGACGCCGTCGCGCCCGCCGGCGCGCCGGTTACACCACGCCTGGTCGTACCCACCCCAGCGGGCAGGCCGTTCACCCAGGCTCTTGCGCACGACTATGCCGCCGAGGAGCACCTAATCTTCGCCTGTGGCCGGTATGAGGGGATCGACCAGCGCGTCATCGACGATGCCGCCCGCCGGATGCCGGTCGACGAGGTCTCCATCGGCGACTATGTGCTGGTCGGGGGAGAGGCAGCGGCCCTGGTCATGATCGAGGCCGTGGTCCGGCTGCTGCCCGGCGTGCTCGGCAACCCGGCATCAGCCCAGCAGGACTCGTTCTCCGACGGACTGCTGGAGGGCCCCTGCTACACCCGCCCCGAGGTGTGGCGGGAGCGTGCCGTCCCCGACGTGCTCCGATCGGGCAACCACGCATTGATCGACCGCTGGCGCAGGGACGAGGCGCTGACCCGCACGTTCCACCGGCGGCCCGACCTGCTGGACGCGCTACCGGCGGACGCACTGGACGAACGGGATCGCGCGCTGCTCGACAACCTGCGCGGAGAGCGCGGCTGACACACCCCGGCGTCGGCCGTGCGGTGCGATCTGCCATACTTGGCGGGTTGCCGAGGCCAGTACTACTGCCACGCGCCACGACGCCCTCGGGCCAGTCGCATCGATACCCCAGCCAGCTGGATGTCAGTGCGCGCCTGAATGGGTGCACAGCTAGCAAAAGACACTGCCATGCCAACGACGAGGACGGACCAACGATGAACACCCTGGACGCTCTGGACGCTCAGTCGCTGCGTTCCGACATCCCGGACTTCCGGCCGGGCGACACGTTGAAGGTTCACGTCCGCGTTATCGAGGGCAACCGGGAGCGCAACCAAATCTTCCACGGCGTGGTCATCCGTCGTCAGGGCGGTGGCGTCCGGGAGACCTTCACCGTGCGCAAGGTGTCCTTCGGGGTCGGCGTCGAGCGCACTTTCCCGGTGCACTCACCGAACATCGCCAAGGTCGAGGTCGACAAGCGCGGCGTTGTCCGCCGGGCCAAGCTGTACTACCTGCGCGATCTCCGCGGTAAGGCTGCCAAGATCAAGGAGCGCCGCCAGGCGCCCTCCGCCTCCTGAGCTGCCAGTCTGACTGAGTAATCTGGCGGTGTGGTCGACGTCTTGCCGTCAAGTGCAGCCGAGGGCGAACCTCGACGTCCCCACCAGCCACGGTACAACGATGAATCCGCGGGTCCCCGGCCAACCCGGGGAGCCCATCGCAGGCGCGAGGCTGCGAAGAAGCGGTCGTTCTGGAAAGAACTGCCCCTGCTCATCGTGGTAGCCGTGCTGCTGACTTTCCTGATTCAGCAGTTCGTAGCGAGGGTGTACATGATCCCTTCCGGCTCGATGCAGGCCACGCTGCACGGCTGTCCGGGGTGTACGCCGGACCGGGTGCTGGTGGACAAGGTCGTCTACCACTTCACCGAGCCCGCGCCGGGCGATGTCGTGGTGTTCCGGGGTCCTGGCCCCTGGACCGAGAACGACGCACCGCAGGCTCCTCCGGACGGCCGGGTCGTCGAGTTCTTCGGTCAACTCGGATCGGTGTTCGGGATGGCACCCGCTGATCAGCGCGATTTCGTGAAGCGGATCATCGCGGCCGGCGGCCAGACGGTGATGTGCTGCGATGAGGACAACCGGGTCGTCGTCGACGGCGAATCTTTGGACGAGCCGTATGTGTACTGGGAGCCCGGCAGTGGCACCGAGCAGCAACCCTTCGCCGAGGTGACGGTCCCCGAAGGTATGGTCTGGGTGATGGGCGACAATCGCAACAACTCAAGCGACTCCCGGATACAGGGCGGCGGGGGAGCCCGCGGCGCGGTGCCGGTCGACAACATCGTCGGCAAGGCACGGGCGATCGTGCTGCCGCCATCCCGGTGGGGCGGGATCAGCGATCACAATCCGCAATGAGACAGCCGCGCAGGATGGAGCGGGCCGGTTACCGTAACCTGGCGGCGTGGTCGACTCCGTGCCTGATGACGTAAGCCGAGACGCAGCCGAGGACAAGCCGGCACACAAGAAGGCCAAGCACCGCTCCTTCTGGAAAGAGCTGCCGATCCTGATCGTGATCGCGCTGGTGCTGACGTTCCTGATTCAGCAGTTCCTCGGCCGGGTGTACATGATCCCGTCGGGCTCGATGGAAACCACATTGCACGGGTGCCCGGGGTGCACGCCGGACCGGGTGCTGGTGGACAAGGTCGTCTACCACTTCGCCGAGCCCGCGCCGGGTGATGTCGTGGTGTTCCGGGGACCGGACACGTGGACGGGGAACGCTCCGCCGACGGGTTCGAGCAACCCGATCGCCGGTTTCTTCCAGCAGATCGGCTCGGTGGTTGGTCTCGCCCCGCCAGACGAGCGGGACTTCGTCAAGCGGATCATCGCGGTCGGCGGCCAGACCGTGGAATGCTGCGACGAGCAGAACCGGGTACTCGTGGATGGCGAGCCGTTGGACGAGCCCTATACCTACTGGGCACCGGAGCGCGATAATGAACAGCAGGCATTCGCCGAGGTCACGATTCCCGAAGGCATGGTCTGGGTGATGGGCGACAACCGCAACAACTCCAGCGACTCGCGGGTGCAGGGCGCGGTGCCAGTAGACAACATCGTCGGTAAGGCGCGAGTGATCGTGCTGCCGCCGTCCCGTTGGGGCGGGATCAGCGACTACAACCCGCAGCGGGAGCAGCCGTAGTGTCCTCGCTGGTGATGCCGCGCTCATCCGCGCTGGGCGCACTGGAACCGAGGCCGCCACGCGTGCCGATCCGCCGGGACACCGGTTCGTGGGGCCTGCAGGCCGCCTTGGATCGCCGCGGGCTGGGGCCGGTCGCGGGTGTTGACGAGGCGGGGCGTGGTGCCTGTGCCGGCCCGCTGGTGGTCGCCGCCTGCGTGCTACGGCCGGGTGATGCCGCGCGGCTGCCCGAGTTGACCGACTCGAAGTTGCTCACCCCTGCCGCGCGGGAGCGGGTGTATGACCGGGTCGTCGCCCGCGCCCAGGCGTATTCGGTGGTGGTGATCCCGACCGAGGAGGTGGACGCCGATGGCGTGCACCACGCGAACGTGGCAGGCATGCGGCGCGCCATCGCGATGCTGGACCCGCACCCGGGTTACGTGCTGACCGATGGCTTCCCGGTGCCCGGCTTGACCGCACCGAGCGTGCCGATCATCAAGGGCGACCAGGCGGCCGCGTGTGTTGCCGCTGCCTCCGTGCTGGCGAAGGTCACCAGGGACCGGATCATGACCGATCTGCACAGCGAGTACCCGCGGTACGGGTTCGACGTGCACAAGGGCTACATCACCACGGAGCACGGTGCGGCCTTGTCGGCGCACGGTCCGAGCGTGGTGCACCGGTGGTCTTTCGCCAACGTCGCGGTCGCCGCGCTGGCCCATGGCCGCAGACCGCCACGGCGGGTGCTGCGCAGTGTGGCCGCGGTGCGCGCGACAGCGACGGAGGTGCCGGATGAGCTTCTCGAGTCTCTTCGTGCCTGCGCCGACGCCGTGCGCCAGAATGGAATGTCCGCAACCGCGGGCCTCGAGGCATCTGGCACCGAAGTCCGACTGACCAGCGGGAACGTAGGAGGGACACCAACCCGATGAGCGCCGAGGATCTCGAAAAGTACGAGACGGAGATGGAGCTCTCCCTCTATCGGGAGTACCGCGACATCGTCGGCCAGTTCGCTTTCGTGGTCGAGACCGAACGGCGTTTCTATCTTGCGAACGCGGTGGACGTCGGGGTCCGCGACTCGGGCGGCGAGGTGTACTTCGAGGTGCGGATGTCCGACGCCTGGGTCTGGGACATGTACCGCCCTGCTCGGTTCGTCAAGAACGTCCGGGTGATCACCTTCAAGGACGTCAACGTCGAGGAACTGGACAAGCCCGACCTGCGTTTGCCCGAGGACGGTCCGTTCGGCGGCTGAGCGGACCGGTGCCCGGACCGCATGCGTTGCGGGTGTGGCGAGCTGCTCACGGTCACCTCCTAGTTCTGACCGGGAGGCGGTCCGCTCCGATCGGCTCAGTCGGCGTCCACGAAGCGGCAGGTGAACGTGCCCTGGTAGCCGAGGATGGTGCCGAGCCGGGGATGGGTTATGCGCACGTCGATGCGGAAGCGCCCGCTGCTGTCCTCGTACCAGTCGTGGATTTCCGTCTCCGCACTGAGAAACCGGGGGAGGGGCAAGTAGCGTGAGCCAAGGCGAATCCGCTGGCGACCGCCTCGGATGACCAGCCCGCCGCGCGCATCCACGCTGAGCCGCCACTCCGCGGTGATCAGTCGGTGCGCGCCGAGAATGTCGATCAGCTGGTTGGTGGCCGGATCGAGGATCGTGACCGTGTCGAATCGTCGATTCCGCCGGGGCATCTCGAAGGTGCGCGAGTAGGTCAATCCGTCCCTGCCGGCTGCGTCCCGGATGGGCCGGTTCTCCATGGTGAACGGTACATCGGTGCCGGTCTCGGGCAGCAGCAGTCGTTCCGCGGCGGCCAGGTGCAGCAGGGGCTTGAGCAGGGGTGTGCCGTGCCAGATCCGCGACATGATCCCGGTCGCCACGCAGGTCGCACCCCGATCGAGCCCGGTGGACAGGCGGGCGCGCATCTTCGGATGTAGTCGCTCGAAGTCGCTGCCCATCGCCCGCTGGAAGATCGACGCCATACCTTCAGTTATCCCCGGGTTTCGGGTGATCCACAAATGGCCGGTTCGGTGACACCTTGTCCACAGACACCCAGTTATCCACAACAGGCCTCTACTGCCCTGGTGCGCTCGGCCCCGCGACCGGCATCGTCGGTGCGAACACGGTGAGAGCCGGGACGGGAGGGGTCGGCAGTGACAGCGGAACAGCACGTTGCGCTCGAGGCGCGCCACTTGGCGCTCGGCCGCAAAGGGGAGGACTTGGCGCACCGCTTTCTGGAGAGCAGGGGCTTGACCGTGCTGGCCAGGAACTGGCGGTGCCGGGAGGGCGAGGTCGACATTGTGGCCACCGACGGCGAACGGCTGGTGGTGTGCGAGGTCAAGACCCGTTCCGGGGTCGGCTATGGGGCTCCTGCCGAATCGGTCACTCATGTCAAGGCGGCGCGGATTCGCCGGATCGCACATCAGTGGCTGTGCACGTTCAAGGTGGGTTTCAGCTCTATCCGGTTCGACGTGGTGTCCATCGTGTGGCCGCCGGGTGAGAATCCGCAGCTGCGGCATTTCCCGGGAGCGTTCTAGATGCCCATCGCACGGGCGTGGTCGATCGCGCTGCTCGGCGTGCAGGGACGCTTGGTGGAGATCGAGGCAGACATCGGCGCCGGGCTGCCCGGAACCAAACTGGTCGGCTTACCCGACCCTGGGCTGCGCGAGGCCAAGGACAGGGTTCGGTCAGCGGTGCGGAATACCCGGCAACCGTGGCCGGAACGGCACGTCACATTGGGCCTCTCGCCCGCAAACCTGCCCAAGATCGGTTCTGGGTATGACCTCGCGATCGCCGTCACGGTGCTGGCCGCCGACGGCAAGGTGCCTGCGACGAAGCTGGTCGGCGCGGTGCTGCTCGGTGAACTGGCCTTGGACGGCCGAATCCGGCCGGTGCGCGGAGTGCTGCCGAGTCTGCTCGCCGCCAGGTCGATGGGGATGAAGTGTGCTGTGGTGCCCGAGGATTCGCTGCCGGAGGGATCACTCGTGGACGGTATCGACGTGTGGGGAGCGGGCCACCTCGCCGACGTGCTGGCCTGGCTTCGGGACGAGGATTCCCTGCTTGTCCCGCCGGAGAACCTGACATCGGCCGATGTCGCGGTACCGGACCTGGCCGATGTGGCCGGGCAACCCGAGGCGCGCTGGGCCGTGGAGGTCGCCGCCGCAGGCGGGCACCATCTGCTGCTCATCGGCCCGCCGGGGGTGGGCAAGACGATGCTCGCACGCCGACTGCCGGGCCTGCTGCCGCCGTTGTCCGACGACGAGGCGCTCGAGGTCACCGCCGTGCACTCGGTGGACGGATCGCTGGCTCCGGGGGCACCGCTGGTGCGGGTGCCGCCGTTGGTCGCACCGCACCATTCGATCTCGGTTCCCGCCCTGATCGGCGGGGGTAGTGGGTTGGCTGATCCTGGTGCGATCAGCAAAGCCCACCGAGGTGTCCTGCTGCTTGACGAAGCCTGTGAGTTCGGCAGCCAGCGGCTGGAGTCGCTGCGCACCGCGCTCGAGGAGGGCGAAGTTCGGCTTGCCCGGGCGCGCGGTGTGGTCACCTACCCGGCCAGGTTCCAACTCGTGCTGGCCACCAACCCCTGCCCGTGCGCACCTGCTCGGGAGGCTGAGTGCATCTGCTCTCCCACGGCGCGGCGGCGCTACCTCGGCAAGTTGTCAGGGCCGTTGCTGGATCGGGTGGACATCCGGGTGCGGATGCGGCCGATCACCGCGATGGACACCCATCAGCGTCCCGCCGAGTCCACCGGGGTGGTACGCGAGCGTGTGTTCGAGGCACGGCAACGAGCCACGTACAGATGGGCCGAGCAGGGTTGGCGCACCAATGCCGAGGTACCGGGACCGGTGCTGCGTAGGGAGTTCGCGCTACCCGTCGCCGCGACCGTGCTGCTCGACCGGGGTCTCGAACGTGGAGTGATCACCGCGCGTGGTGCCGATCGGTGCCTGCGGGTGGCCTGGACCTTGGCCGACTTGGCGCGGATCGACCGTCCAGGGGCGGACCAGGTCGCGGCGGCCCTTGAGTTCCGGGATCGGAGATCGGCATGAGTGGGGATGACCTCGAGTTGAGATTGGCCGGCGCTTATCTGCTGGCCGTGGCTGAGCCACCTGCGCAGGCCTTGTCCGGGTTCGTCGCCGAGCACGGGCCGATCCGTGCGGCACAACGCGTTCGTGACGGCGCGGTTCCCGACGCGGTCGCAGAGGAGACGGAAGCGAGGCGGGACACGGTGGATACCCGGACGCAATGGGAGCAGGCGTCGGCGTTCGGCGCTCGGCTGATCACCCCCGATGACGACGAATGGCCACAGTGGCCGCTGCTGTCACTGGCCGTCGCGGCGCGGCGGAACGTGGCGGGCATGACCGGGCCGTTCGCGCTCTGGGCGCGCGGCGCCGGACGCCTGGATACCGCCCTCGAACGGGCGGTCACCATCGTGGGGTCACGAGCGGCTACCGGATACGGCGAACACACCGCGGCCGACTGGGCCTATTCGTTGGCCGGCCAGCAGGTCACGGTCGTCTCGGGTGCCGCATATGGGATCGACGCGTCAGCGCACCGGGGCACGCTTGCCGCGGAAGGGGTGACCATCGCCGTGCTCGGCTGCGGTCTCGATGCCGGCTATCCGGCAGGGCACGATTCGTTGCTGCGCCGGATCGCCGACCGCGGGCTCGTGCTGAGTGAGTACCCGATGGGCACGCCCCCGGCCAGGCATCGGTTCCTGGTGCGCAATCGGCTCCTTGCCGCACTGAGCGCAGGCACAGTGGTGGTTGAGGCCGCCCCGCGCAGCGGAGCCCGCAACACCGCGAAGATCGCTCGCGAACTGGGGAAATCCGTCATGGCTGTGCCCGGTCCGGTGACCTCGCGCAACTCCGCGGGGTGCCACGAGATGGTCCGCAGGGAGCAAGCAACCTTGGTCACCTCGGCCGGTGAGGTGCTGGAGGCCATCGGTCAGCTCGGTGTCGATCTCGCGCGGGAGCACGAGCGGCCCGCCCGAGCCACGGACGCCCTGACCGGATATGCCCTGCGAGTGCACGAGGCGCTGCAGGCGCGCACGGGCAAGTCGGTCGAGCAACTCGCCGCGGATTCGGGAGTCCCCGCGCACAAGGTTCGCGCGGTGCTGCCCGCGCTCGAGCTGGAGGGATTCACGCAGCGCTGCGAGTCCGGGTGGCGGCGGATCAAGCGCTGATTTCTCGCCGCGTCGGCTGTCGTCGCCGTGGCATGGGCCGGTTTCCCGCGCCGCCTGCCAAGCACCATGGCGACACGATGCTGTGATGCTTGACGGACGCCCTGCGCTCGCGGAACGTCCTTAGCTATGCCGCCACCGGACACCCGCCGAGTCGATCTGCGCAGGTTGCGCGCCGTGCTGCCCGCCGCGACCGGCGCCATCCTGGACGCCTACGAGCGGCACCTCCGAGCCGAACGGGGCCTATCACCGCACACGGTGCGTGCCTATCTGGGTGACGTGGTTTCCCTGCTCGCCCACCTGCACGGCGTCTGGGCGGATGGCGAGGGCGCATCGCCACCGGCTGGTGCCGACCTCACCGGGCTGGACGTTGGGGAACTCCGTGGTTGGCTGGCGCGGCAACGTGCCGCAGGCGTGAGCCGCACGACCCTGTCCCGGCGCTTTGCCGCCGCGCGCACCTTCACAGCCTGGGCTCAGCGCACCGGCGTTATCGACGTCGACCCCGGCATCCGGCTGGTCTCACCCAAGCCGCATCGGAAGCTGCCGGGTGTGCTCAATCCGGAACAAGCCGGTGCGATGATGCGCGCGTCCGGCATTGGTGCCGCCGAACAGGACGCCATCGCCCTGCGGGATCACGCCATCGTGGAAACGCTGTATGCGACCGGCGTGCGGGTCGCCGAACTCTGCGGGCTCGATGTCGGCGACGTCGACTGCTCTCGCCGGGTCCTGCGGGTGCTCGGCAAGGGCAACAAGGAACGCGTCGTGCCCTTTGGTGCTCCAGCAGGCCGGGCGCTACACGAATGGCTGAATGTCGGCCGGGCCAAGCTGTGCAGGCATGGCCCGGTGGACGGCAGCGGGCCATTGTTTCTCGGCGCGCGCGGGGGCAGAGTGAACCAGCGAACCGTGCGCCGGGTCGTGCACGCTGCGGTGTCCGCCGTTCCTGGCGCGATCGATATGGGTCCGCACGGGCTACGGCACTCGGCAGCGACCCACCTGTTGGAGGGTGGCGCTGACCTTCGCAGCGTTCAGGAGTTACTCGGTCACGCTACGCTAGCCACGACCCAGCTCTACACTCATGTCACCGTCGAGCGGCTGAAGGCGATACATGACCGAACCCACCCACGGGCCCGATGAGGACATCGGGAAGCAGGCCGCTACCCACGCCACCGGATCGGATGCGATCGATGACCTGTGGCAGGAGTTCATCCAGTGCCCCCGGCAGGGCGTTCGAGATCGGCTCGTGCTGCACTACGCGCCGCTGGTCAAGTACGTGGCGGGCCGGGTAGGGACGGGTCTGCCCACCCACGTCGACACCGGCGACCTCGTTCAGTCGGGCATCTTCGGGTTGGTCGATGCGATCGAGAAGTTCGACCCCGGTCGCGGATGGAAATTCGAGACCTACGCGATGCAGCGCATCCGCGGCGCGATCCTGGACGACTTGCGGTCGCAAGACTGGGTACCGCGGGTCGTGCGAAGCAGGGCACGGGAAGTCGAGCGCGCCATCGAGCGGCTGAGTGCGCGACTGCACCGGACGCCCACCGACCTGGAACTCGCCGACGAGTTGGATATCAGCATCGCTGAGCTCCGCGACCTGTACGGCCAGCTGCAGCTGACCAGCGTGGTGGCGCTGGAGGATCTGATCAGCGTCGGCAAGGACACCGGATCGTTTGTCGACGAGGAAGCCATCGACCCGGTGTCCGTCCTGGTCGACCGGGACAATCGCCGTCAGCTTGCCGAGGCGATCGAGCAACTCGTCGAACGCGACCGGATCGTGGTGAGCCTGTACTACTTCGAAAGCCTCACCCTGGCCGAGATCGGCAAGGTACTCGGCGTGACCGAGTCACGGGTCAGCCAACTGCACACCCGCGCCGTGCTGAGACTGCGCGCCAAGCTCACCGAACAGGCGGGCGTATAGCGGTGTCGCCGTCCCAGGGCTTCAGCCTGACCCGGAAATGCTCGCCGACCAGGACGAGGGGGTTCAGGTACTCCTCGCCGCGCCGGACGCCCCAGTGCAGGCACGCGCTCACCGGACAGCCAGGGTGACCAGCCATCACCGTCCCGATCACCTGCCCCGCGTATACCTGCTCGCCAACGGCCACCAGCGGGTCAACCGGTTCGTAGGTTGTGCGCAGCATGTCGTGGTCGATGGAGACCACTCCGCGGCCCGCCAGCAGACCTGCGAACACCACGACTCCGGTATCCGCCGACAGCACCGATTGGCCGGTCGTGGCGCGCAAGTCCACACCTCGATGACCGGGTCCATAGGGGCTGGCTGGTGGTTCGAATGGCCGTAGCACATCGGGCGCCGGTGTCAGTGGCCAGGACAGCCGCGGTTCCGGCGCGGTCAGGGCCGGCGGCGGTTGTGCGGTCGCGGTAACCGGGTTCGCAACGGACAGCAGCACGAACGGCAGGAAGATCAGCAGCGCGAATGCGCGAATCGATGATGGCAGCATCGGTCCACTGTCCCGCTCCGCGGCGGCTCGCGATGGTCATCTGCACAGATCTGTGGATAACTCGACCCGGTGTGTACAACGTGACGCGGGAGTAAGGGAGCGTGAGGGCGTCGCAGCGAGTTCACCTGCCTGCCCCCTAGGCGCCGCTGACCACCTGGAACGGGCGGCGTACACTCTGCACTTGCAGCCCGCAGTATGTGGGCTGACTTCGCGTGCACGTGCATGCTCGGCGATCTCCGTGCGGAAACCGGCGAGAACATGGTGCCCTGCGGTCCCCCAGGTCACCCGTGGGGTCAGGGAACCGGCACGGCACTAGGGCGGTTGACCACCCGGCCAGTCGCGACAAACCGATCGTGCGCACCGGAACATCACCGGTGCGCCAAGACAGAAGAGGTGCGAACAAGGCCATGGCCGTCGTCACCATGAAGCAGTTGCTCGACTCCGGTGTCCATTTCGGGCACCAGACCCGCCGCTGGAACCCGAAGATGAAGCGCTACATCTTCACCGAGCGCAACGGCATCTACATCATCGACCTGCAGCAGACGCTGACCTACATCGACCGTGCCTTCGAGTTCA
>JBOHER010000498.1:0-27166 GCA_050701115.1 Haloechinothrix sp.
TCGCGGGAGTCGGGGACCACGTCGCTCGGGTTGGCGTCGGTTTTCCGCACCGGCAGGTTGATCCGGCACACCGAGGTGTCAGCCAACCGCCCGTGGCCCTCGCGCCGCGCCTCATGGGGCAGGCGCAGATCAATGATCGTGTTGAGTCCGATCGGCCCGAGGAACGCACCGAGATCGGCGTCGGTCAACTCCTGCAAGGTGCTTGACCGATACGCGAGCCCGAACCGGGTCCGCCGGTTTCCCGCAACCGGAAGACCGCCGAGATCCCGCACGTTGTCGATGCCGGAGAACTCCACCCAGCGCGTCGGCACGTTCGTCTTCATCACAGCCCTCCTAGGGGAGATGAAGGCCGCGCGAGCATCGACCGAGCCCCAGGCGAACGGCGCAGCCGAGAATCGATCCGACATCTACTGCGCCCGGCCGGACGCGGCCTCGTCGGCGCGGGTCAATCCGCACAGCGCGATGAGGTCTTCGTGCAGTTCGAACCACACCGTGTGGTAGCTGTCCATGATGGGCCGAGCCACCCAGCCGTGCTCACCTTCGTTGATCTTGGCCTGGGCGAACTCCAGCCGATCCGTGTAGCGCGCGAGCCGGGGCGCCAGCGCACCGAACCGCTTGATCAGCGGAGACACCCGGTGATGCAGATCCTCGAGCCGGGTGAGTACCTCGGCGTCGTAGCGCTGATCGGCATGGTCGTTGGGCGTCGCGGAGTCCTTCATCTGCCAGGCGGTGATGACCTCCTTCAACTCGGCGTTGAAGACGCAGAACTCCTGGTAGGCCTCAGTCGCAGCGGCGTGATCAACGCCTGCCCGCTCCTGGTCGAGCAGCGTGGTCAGCCGCTCCCGGCCTGCCGGGGTAATGCGTAGACCGGCAGGAGTGGCCAGGCATAGCCCGCCTGCGACCAGCGCCTCGCACTGTTCCTCCATTGTCGACAGTTCGACGCCGAGACTCGCCGAGATCGCGTCGGGCTTGGCGCGCCCCTTGATGGCGACGAGGCGGAGGACGGAAAGTTCAGGCGCGGCTTCGGACAAGACACTGACCTCGCTGGCGGGTTCGGGGGATGGACGGTGCTCGATGGCGGCCAGCAGGGCGGGCAGTTTGTGTTCGACCACAACGAATTCGAGCCCGGCGTCGATGGCGGCGTGGACGCCTTCGTCGGTGTCCAGGATCGCGCCGCAGGCTCCGCGCACGGACGCGAGGGCCTCCCGCCAGCCGTCGCCCGCGTCGTCGAGACATGCGGGCTCGACCCCGCCGGTCAGCTCGACCCGGTATTCCGCCGCGCGGTACACGGTCACGGGCGCCAACGGCGCGACCCAGTCCGCGATACGCACCAGATCGGGGTTGGCCGACTCGTCCACCGCTTGCCCGGCCAACCTGCCCGGCCACACCGTGCCGGTGCTCCCGTCCACGGTGACCTCGCGCCCGGCCAGCAGTGCCACCGCGCCCGCACCGCAGCCGACCACACACGGCCTGCCGAGTTCCCTGCTGACCACCGCGGCGTGCGAGGTGGCGCCACCGAGTTCGGTGACGATGGCCCGCGCGGCGATCATCCCGTGCAGATCGTCCGGGCTGGTGGTGGCGCGGACCAGGATGACGTCCTCCCCCGCCGCGCTCCGCTCCTCGGCCTCATCCGGATCGGTGACCACAGTCCCGGACACAAGGCCGGGGCAGGCCGGTTCGCCGTGCACCAGGTGGCCGGCCTGGGTGCCGCCGGAGAACTCGGGCCGCAACAGGGCGCGCAGTTGCTCGGCGGTGACCCGCCGCACCGCCTCCGCGTCGCTGATCAGACCTTCCTCGACCATGGCGACCGCCGCACGCACCGCGGCCCCAGCCGACCGCTTCGCCGCCCTCGCCTGCAGCAGCCACAGGGTGCCCGATTCGACGGTGAACTCGATGTCCTGCAGGTCGCGGCCATCGCGCTCCAGCAGATCGGCTGCGGCGAGCAACTGCCGATGCACGTCGGGCTGCGCCGCGGCGAGCTGACCCAACGGCTCCGGCGTGGTGCGACCCGACACCACGTCCTCACCCTGGCCACCGCCCAGCCACTCCCCCCAGGCAGGCCGCTCGCCGGTACTGGGATTCCGGCTGAACAGCACACCGGTGCCGGAAGCGGAGTCGAGATTGCCGAAGACCATGGCCTGCACGGTGACCGCCGTACCGAGGGTGTCATCCAGGCCCCTGTTGCGCCGGTAGGTGCGGGCTCGGGGCGACTCCCAGGACTCGAACACCGCTGCGATCGCCGCGCGCAACTGCTGCCACGGGTCCTCGGTCACCGCACCGCTCTGGCCACCGAGCACGACTTCCCGATACTGCTCGGTGAACCGCCGACGCGTGTCGCGCGCGTAGTCCGCGCTTCCGGTTTCCTCGGCGAGCGCGCGCTCGACCCCGGCGTGCATCCCCAGATTCAGGATGGTGTCCATCATGCCGGGCATGCTCACCGCCGCGCCGGAACGCACCGACACCAGCAACGGACGCACGGCCGAACCGAACCCGCGCGCGGTGCCCTGCTCGAGCACGGCGATGCCGCAAACCACCTGCTCCCAGAGTTCATCGGACAGCACCCGGCCGCAGGCGGCGAAGTCCGCGCAGCAGGCGGTGGTGAGCGCGAAAGCGGGCGGCACTGGCAGTCCCAGCGCACGCATCCGGTTGACGCTCCACGCCTTCCCACCGATCGACTCGCGGGGCAGCGCACAGTTGCCGTCGAGCGCGACGACGGCGCGCGTGCTCCCGAATGGATCAGGGGTGGTCATGGCTGGACTCCTTGACGCCGGATGAGGGTGACCTCGTCGACGACGCCGGACGTGGCCGCGTCGACCGAGCGCAGCCGCAGGGTGGTCACACCGGTCCGATCGGGCGGCGTGGCCTCGGCGCAGATCACCACCGGCGAGAGCTCGTCGACCACCGCCGACCACGGGGTCGCCTCCGGTACCCGTGCGCCGAAATCTGTGCCGGTGTAGTAGGTGACTCCCGACACCGGCGATGTGGAGCGATCCGGAATCGACTCGTCCTCCTCGGCCAATCCGGACACCAGATAGGTCGTGCCGTCCCGCTGCGGGTCGACGGTCGCACCCCGCGGGGCCTGCGCGGTGACCTTGCCCGCACGGATCGGGTGGGTGCGCTCGTACAGATGGTTGTGGCCGTTGATCACCAGATCGACTGCGTAGCGGTCGAACAGCGGACCCCAGCGCTCCCGCACCCCAGCGTCGGAACCGTGCCGCACCGAGGAACAGTACAGGCAGTGGTGGATGCCCACCACGATCCAGTCGACGTCGGCGCGGGCACGCAGGTCGGCCAGGGTGGCCTCCAGCCACACCTCCTGCGCGCCACCGAGATAGTCCCGGTTGCGGGGGATCTCCGCGCTGGCATCGTTGCCATCCAGCGCGACGAAGCCGACGTTGCCGACCGTGACCGACCAGGTCGCCCCGGGCAGGCCCGCCGCACCGTTGGCCGGTGGGGTGAACCGCGCGAAATACGACTCGTAGCCCAGTTCGCTGCCGGTTGGCTCCATCTCGTGGTTGCCCAGTACGGGCATCCACGGAATCCGCGCGGCAACGGGCTCGATACCGGCCAGCCACGCCTCCCACTCGCCGGGCAGGTACCGGAACTGCACGGCTTCGAGGGCGCGCAGACCACCGGTGCTCGACGCGTAGGACAGGTCGCCGACATGCAGGTGCAGGTCGGGATCGAACGCGGCGATGGCCGACAGCGCCGGCGCCAGCTTGGCATCGGCTGTGCCTTGGTCGCCGAAGGCGGTGAACCGTACTGGCCTGCCCGCGCCCGGGGCGGCCGTGCTGAAACTGAACTCACCGCTGCTGCCACCGTCGTGCAAAGCGCGGTAGAAGTAGCTGTTGCCGGCATCTAAATCGGACACTCGTGCGTGATGCTGGACGGTCGGCAACCCGGGCGATGCCTTCGATTCGACGGCAACCACCTCTGTCAACTGTCCACTGTGGTCGCCGAGCAGCAATCGCGGATTGGACACCGATGCCGGAGTGCTCCAGGACACGACCATCTCGCGGCCAGGGTCTGCGCCGTAGGTCAGGTGGATCCCGCTCGGCGTCACCGATGCGTGGCCGGGCTGTCGCCAGAGCAGCGGGCCCGCGGCAAGCGTGCCACCCAGCACCACGGCACCACGCAACACCGATCTCCGGTTCAGCTGCCCTGTCATCTTGTTTCCTTCCGTCGTCAGGTTCCAACCCGGATTGTTCACCAGCATTGCAGCCGGTCACCTTGAGGAGCGGTCCACTTGCCGCCTGCGCCCTTCATGAAGAAGAGGCACTTGGCAGCCGATGCGCCGTTGCCCTGAGCGAAGGTCAGCGGAACGGTGAGCCCGCTGAACCGATCGTTGCGGATGCTGTAAAGCTCCTTCAAGAGCGAGGCGCTGCTGATGTCGTTGCCCGCACCGCGCGCCGCTTTCTCGAGGACCTTGGCCGATGCCCACCCCATCGCGGCGGCAGGACCGGGTGCTTGTCCGCCGCCGTACTTCTTCCATGCCGCGTCGAACTCGCGATAGGCCGGGGTGGACAGTCCAGTGAATGGGAACACCCGGCTCGCGATCAGCGCATCACTGAACCCCGGCTTGGCGGCGGTATTCGCGTCCATCGTGGCGTCGGGCTGCAGGAACTGGGGGCTGAAGTTCTGCCGACGGCACGAGGACGCCACCCGGGCGACGGTGTTCGGGTCAGCCGCCACCAGCAACAACTCGACACCCGCGTTGCGGGCCTGGATGCACTCCGAGGTGAAGTCGGGCTGGGTCAGGGAGATCCGTGCGCGATAGCGTGGGTCGAGGCCGGCTCGTTTGGCGTCACCCTTGTTGAACAGACGGTCCTCGGCGTAGGCGCAGTCGTCGGCCTCCTGGCAGAACAACCCGCCGAACTTCTTGCCCTTACCGTGCTTCGCGCCCATCACTGCGATGCCGTAGAGATTGTCCTTACTGGACACGCACTGCCGGAACAGCGTCGGGCCGCCGTCCCATCCTGGACCGCAGTCCCCGCCGATGACCGGGACCTTCTTCTGCTCGACGTAGCCTTTCCACGACGCGAGGGTCGCGGCGTTGGTCATCGCCGCGACTATGGCCACTGCCTTGCGCGACTCGACCAGTTCCTGCACCTGGCTTCGCGACTTGCCTGCATCGGCACCGTCGTCCATGACGATCACCTTGACCGGGTGGCCATTGATGCCGCCCTTGGCGTTGATCGTCGCGGCCCATGCCTGCACGGCTCGCGGGGCCTGCGCGTAGGCCACACCGGATGGTCCGGAGTAGGAGCCGACGCTGCCGATGACGATTGGTTCCCGGTTGGCCTGACCGCCGTCGGCCGACCCGGCCGCTCCCGGTTTTCCTGTTGCCCCGGCGCGTGCACTTCCCGCAGCACCCTGCTGGCCCGCCGCTCCGAGCTCACCCTCCGCGGCACCAGGTGTACCCGGTTGCCCGGCGTCACCGAGGGCGGACCCGCCGAGCACGCCCTCCTCACCCGGCAGAACTTCACCGGTGCCCATCTGGGCTCCGCCTCCGGCGGCGGCTTGCACGATGGTGTCGTGGTCGACTCGGGTGCCGCAGGCGGCCAGCAGCAGGGTCGCGGCCGCCAGCAGTGCGGCCGCGGTGCGACGTGTGGTCATGGTGTCCTCCACGGTTCGTGGTGGTCAGGGGGTCGGTGGGTGGCGGCCTCAGGCGTGGGCGCCCAGGTATCGCTCCATGAGCTGGGCGCCGTCGAGTTCGCCGGGTTCACCGGCGAACTCGATGCGGCCGCGATTGATGAGGTAGACGTAGTCGGCCAACTCCAGCGCGCGGGTGACGTACTGCTCGACCAGCAGCAGCGCACATCCTTGGGCTGCGAGCTTGCCGAGGAACTCGAAGATCTCGCCCACCACCACCGGCGCCAGGCCCATGGACACCTCGTCCAGCAGCACATAGGCCGGGTCGGTGACATAGGCATGGGCCAGCGCGAGCATCTGCTGCTGCCCACCGGACAGCGACCCGGCCAGCTGGCCCAGCTTCTTACCCAGGATCGGAAACGCCGCAACCGCCTTCTCCACCGCATCACTGATGTCCCCGCCTGCGGCCTTGATCACCAGGTTGTCCCGCACGGTCAGGTTCGGGAACACCCCGCGGCCTTCGGGCACGTGGCACACCCCGCGCCTAGCCAGCTGGTGCGGCTGCTGCCCGGTGACGTCTTCGCCGTCCAGATACAGCGTGCCGGCGCTGGGGGCCAACAGCCCGGAGGCCACCCGCAGCAGGGTGGTCTTACCGGCGCCGTTGGTGCCCAGTAGCGCCACCACCGAGTGCGGGGGCACCCACACCGACACCTCCCGCAGCACCCGCGTATCTCCGTACCCGGCGCAGATGGTGTGCAGTCCGAGCATCAGGCGGCCTCCGATCCCAGATAGGCGGTGCGCACCACGGCGCTGGCCCGTACCTCGGCAGGAGTCCCGTGGAAGATCATTTCCCCGAAGTCCAGCACATAGAGGTAGTCACAGATCGACATGACCAGCGCCATGTCGTGCTCTACCAGCAGCACCCCGAAGCCACGTTCGGCCACCACCTGGGCGACGATCTGCCCGAACCGATGCGTTTCCGCCGTGTCCAAACCAGACGAAGGTTCATCCAGCAGCAGCAACGAGAATCCGCCTGCCAGCACGCGGCCGAGGTCGACCAGGCGACGCTACCCGGTCGACAGCGACCCGGCCACTTCGCGCCGCAGGTCGGTCAGGCCACACAGCTCGAGCACCTCCTCGGCCGCCGCACGCACCGCCTTGCGTTCGGCAGGCGGGCTCAGCAGCTGGTTGAGCGGACGGCTCCCGGCCAGCCGCGCCTCCAAGCCGAGCGCGATGTTCTGCTCCACCGTCAGCGAGTCGAACAGGTCCATCCGCTGGAAGGTGCGGCCCAATCCGAGCCGCGCCCGCACCGCGGAGGCCCGGCCGGTGATGTCCTCCCCGAACAGATGCACCCGGCCCGACGTGGGACGCAACAGCCCGGAACAGGCGTTGAACGTGGTGGTCTTGCCAGCGCCGTTGGGGCCGATCAAGCCGGTGATGCGTCCCAGCGGGGCCTCGAAGGAAACCGCATCCACGGCGGTATTCCCGCCGAAGCGGATCGTCAGGTCCGCCACCAGCAAGCCCGCATTGTCGCCGTGTCTCATCGTGCGCTCCCCACCTTCAGCCGAGCGGCTCCCGGCGCAGCACGGCGGGCAGCCCTTGCCGCCTCGTCCCGCAGCCGCTCTGCCCCCGCGCCTGCGGAGCCGATGCGCTCAGCCGCCCGCGAACCAGAACGTGCGCCGAACTCTGCGTCGCCCGGACTACTGCGGCGCCCGGTCGCGGCGGCTTCCCGGAGTGCGACCACGAGTGCGCCGATGCCGAACAGCACCGGCAGCCAGGCGACGACCGTCTCGTCGGTGATGTAGGCGGGGACGACGACCAGCCCGACCGCCGCCGCGATCGGCGCGGCCGAGCGTGCGCCCGCACAGAGCACCAGGATGGCCAGCCAGGTCAGCGACGCGTAGGAGATGAAGGGCGTGCCGGTGGCGGACTGGCCCTGCGCGGCGTACAACGCCCCCGCGACGCCGGCGATGAATGCCGAAATGGCGAACACCGTGACCCGGGTGATGTTCACGCCGAGCCCGAGGGTGGACAGCGTCGTCGGGGAGTCGGCCATGGCCCGCAACAGCCGCCCTAGCCTGCTCCGGCCGATCACGGTCATCAGCAGCACCCCGCCGACGGCGAACGCCAGCAGCAGGTAGTAAAACGCCGCGTCGCCCTCGAACAGCGGTGGCCGGGGGGCAGGCAAGGTGCTGCCCGCGCCGAACATCACGTCGCTGCGGTAGAAGACCTTTTCCAGCAGCAAACCGAAGCCGAACGTGGCCAACGCCAGGTACAGCCCGGAGAGCCGAATCGCCGGGATGGCCACCAGCGCACCGACCGGCACCGCGACCAGACCCGCCAGCAGCACCGCGACCAGCCACGGCAGGCCCGCACCCACCGCGAGGTGCGAGAACGTGGACGCTCCCACCGCCACCAGCGCCGCGTGCGCCAGCGACACCTGTCCGGACGTGCGGACCAGCAGGTGCAGCGACGAGAAGATCAGCACGAACACCAGCGCGTTGGCATACACCGGAAGCTTCGCACCGACCAGGAACGGGATGGCCATACCGACGCCGATCAGGCCGATCGCGAGCAGCTTCGCCCCCGAGGGCCCGACCAGTGGCGTCGGCACGGTCGATGGCCGGTGGCCGCCGGGCTCCACCAGTTTGCCGGGTGGCACCAGCAGCAGGACGGCGAACAGCACCAGGAACGGCAGGGCCGGCGGCAACCCGGCAAGCACATCAGAGCCGGAGGCGACGTTGGTCGCCAGCGCGGCGAGTACCCCGACCAGCACTCCACCGGCGTAGGTCAACGGCAGGCTGGTGAACAGCCCGACCGCGGCGGCCCCATACGCCTGCACCACCAGCAGCGTCAGCAGCAGCGCGTCAAGACCGATCTGCGGGGCGAGCAGGATCCCGGAGATCGCGGCGAAGTGGCAGCCGATCAGCCACGCCCAGCTGCGCACCACGAACGGGCTGGTCCCGGCCAGCGCGAGCAGATCGGGGTTGTCCACCACCGCACGCATCCGCGTACCCAACGGGGAGATCTTGAAGAACACAAAGAAGCCGATCGCGGCACCAGCGGCCACGATCGTCGAGATCAGCTGGTCGATGCCGACGTTGATGCCGGCCACCTCGACGGTGTCGGTGGGCAGGAACGCCGGGAAGTCAAGGCCCGCGCCACCATAGCGGGCCACCAGGGCACTGGTGATGGCCAGTTGCAGGCCAAGGGTGGCCACGATCTTCGAGGTCGCCGTCCCGGTTGCGAGGACTCGGGTGATGCGTTCCATGAGCAACGCCAGCAGGGGTGGGAGCACCACGACCGCGATCACCAGCGCCACCGGCCAAGGCAGCCCGCGCACGATGTGCAGGTCGTAGAAGGCGAAGGCGGCTACCGCCGCGATCGAGCCGTGCGCGAAGTTGAAGATGCCCGAGGTCTTGTAGCTGAGCACCAGGCCCATCGCGGCCAGCCCGTAGATCGAGCCGGTGGTGATACCGATGACGACGAAGGGCAGCAACTCGTTCATGCCGCACACACCCCGCACGGCTCGCCGTCGCCGGCGTAGGCAGGCTGCACCGGCTTGCCCACCACCAGTGGGCAGTCCGCGAAGTGCACCTTGCTCATGCCTGAGGCTCGGACCAGTTCGAACTCGGCCGTCGGCGCGGCGGCAACCGGGGTCGCGTCCTCGACGGGGTCAAGCGAGATCAACGCGACGCGGCGCTCGCCGATCGCCCGGCGCAGGCGCAACAGCCACAGGCACAGGCCAACGGCCGAGATCGCGAACCCGGCCACGGCGACGTTGAGCCACGCGGCCTGCCGGACCACCGACACCGTGCCGCTCGCACCGAACCAGGCGGCCACGATCGCGGCCAACCCGGCGATGGCCGTCAGGCACACCATCACCAGGTCACCGTCCCGCCAGGGCAACCCTGTCCCGCTCACGCCGATCATGTGCTGCCCTCGGTGGCCCGGATCGCCTGCTCGATCCGGTCGAGCTTGCGCCACTCGTCGCGCAGATCGGCCGAGAGCCACAATGCGGTCGAGATGCCGAGCAGGAACAGGCCACCGAGACCGGCGCTGACGATGTAGGGCAACTGCTCGGCCGGGTAGGCCGTTCCGCTCACGCCGCGCCAGCCGATGATCAGCACCACCGCAGCGGCAACGGCGGTCGCTCCCGCCGTCAGCCGATCCCATTGACTGCGCGTCCAGGTCACGATGTCCATCGAGTCTTCACTCCCAACAGGCGCAGCAGCGTTCCGCAGGCGAACATCGCCACGGCGCCGAACACGAGCACCAGATAGAGGCCGGTCACACCCATGTCGACCGGATTGCCGGCCAAGCGAGCAGGCGCCGCGATCACCGGCTCCGGAGCCGCCGCGGAATCAGGCGGCCCCGCAGCGGGCAGGGGCGCCTCCGCGGGGGCGGGGCCGCCGGCCACCGCATCACCCACCGGTACGTCTTCCGCGACCGGTGCGGCTCCCGCCGAGCCGCTGTCCTGAACAGGGGGCAGCGGCACGTCCCCGCCTGCGCGGCCAGCAGGTCGCTCCACCTGCTGCGCAGCCGCGAACGAACGACCGAAGGTGTACTGCGCGGTGTACACGGCCCCGGACTGTGGGTCCTGGTGCCGGGCGAAGATCTCGATCCCGGCCGACAGCACGCCGCGGGCGGTCTTCTCCTGAGCCAGATACCGAACCCGCACGCCCACCTGTTCCAGCGCCTCGGCCGGGTTCGCATCGGGAAGGCCCACCGGTTGGCCCGCGGCCCGCACCCCGTCCGGGGTGATCTCCACGACCTGACCGGCGACCTCGGTGCGACCGATCCGCAGCTGGGAATCCCGCGTGACTTTGCCTGCGGCATCGACCTTGGCCGTCGCCACGCTGCGCACCTCGCCCAGCCGCAGCACGTCGTTGATCGTCAGCGGCTGCGTCTCCGCCGTGGCCGTCGCGATGGCCTGCCGAGTGTCCGGATTCACCACGGCCTCGGCGAGCGCGGCCGCCGACCCGGCGGACGCGGCGTCGCTGCCCACCCCCGACCGGGCCTGAGCCTTGGTCGAGGTGGCCGTGCTGCGCGAGCTGAGCGCATGGCCCTGCCGCTCGGCCTTCGATTCCTCGACCGACGGGTGCCGGGAGGCCACGTAGGCGGGATAGTCGGGAACCGCCTGGCCGGTCTGGCCGCGCAGCAGCGCCGGCAGCGCGACGACCGTCGATCCCGGGTACGGATTGGCGGCGAACCCCGATGAGTCCTGGATGCCGTAGTCCACGCAGGCCTGGGCGACCGGCACGCCCGCGCCGGACGGTGCCTGCAACAGCAGGTTGTCGCTCGCGCTCACCATGACCTGCACACCCTGCGCGGCGGCGACCACCGGACAGCCTGCTTCCTCCGGTTCCTCGGCGGCGGCGCCACTCGGTGCGACGGCCAGCAGCAGCACCGCACCCGCTCCGGCGAGCGCTGTCCAGCGCAGGCGGGCGGAATGGGTGACATCCATGGGCACGGCATTCTCCAAATCGGGTTCGGTCGGTGACAGGGCTAACCCTCCGGCAGGCGGATGGCGTGGCAGAAGACCAGATCTCGATGAGCGACCGGCGGGTTCCCACTCAGCGGGACTGGCCGGATCCCCGGGCGTCGGCGCGCGGACGCCGCAGGACGAAGCGGTCATACCCGGTGGGCGTGCCGGTCCGTCCGGGCGCGGCACGGTAGCCGGGCTCGCCGTTGTCGAGGTCAGGTCCCCGCTGCGGGCTCCGGGGTCGACCTCGACGCAGACGAAACCGCCGGGAGAGTCGGAGTCGACCACGTTGGACCAGGTCGCGTACTCGGGGAGCCGGTCGGAGCTGAATCCCACCGCAAGCACCCCGGCCAGGCCGAGGGAGGCGTGCTCGCCGTTGTCGCCCATGGCCATGGACACCGCGCCCCGCCCGGTGATCACCCGTGCAGCGGAACACCGGCGTTGGTGAAGGTGTAGAGGCCCTCGATAGTGGGTGCCCCGCCGGTGCCGACGACGAGGTGCACCGTCCCCTTCGTCGCGTCGAGCACACCGTCCTCTGTGGACACCACAGCGGGGCGACGGGTGGGGCTGTCGGCCTCGAAGCCCCTGACGAGGTGTGACCGTTCGTAGGCGTGATCATGTCCGGCCAGCACGAGGTCGACGTCATAGCGATCGAACAGGTCGAGCCACGCCTCCCGCACCCCCAGGTCGGAGCCGTTGGCGAGCGCCGCTGACAGCGCGAGCTGATGCATGGACACGACGATCCAGTCCACCTCCGGGTCCGCCCGTGCGGCGTGCAGCGTCGTCTCCAACCACTGCCGCTGCGCGCCGTCGGAGTAGCCGCGCAGGTAGAGGTCGGCCGCTTCCTGGTAGCACGCATCGTTGTTGTCCAGCGACACCACGAACACCGACCCTGCCTTGAACGAGTACCACAGCCCCGAATAGTCGGCGGAGCCGTTGGACGGCAGGGAGTAACGGGTCCGGTAGGCGTTGAACCCCAGCTCCCCGTTGCCGAACTCGTTCTCGTGGTTGCCCACCGAGGGCATCCACGGCCGGTGACGCGCGGAGCGGGAGTTGTTGGCGAAGAAGGCATCCCAGGCCGCCGCCCGGTCCGCGGCCTGGTTGGAGTACGCCAGGTCCCCGTTGAGCAGGTGAAACAGCGGGTTCTTCGCCTCAACCTGGTCGACCAGGTATTCCGCCCAGACACTCGAGGCCAGATGCCCGTCCCCCGCACCCTGGTCACCGAACGATGTGAACCGCAGCGGGGCACGGCCGGCAGGCGCGGTCCGGAAACTCCCCCCGCTCGCGGCACCGCCGTCATGGAGCACCTCGTACACATAGCCGCTGTCCGGCCGCAGCCCCGACAATGGCACGTGATGGATCACGGTCTCCCGACCGCTGCGACTGTCCCGATACACCCTCGTCTGCGCCTCAACCACGTGCTGCGGGCCGCTGTGCGGCGCGCCCAGCCGAAGCCGCGGCCGCGCCACACCTCCGGCGGTCACCCACGACACGGTCATCTGCCGAGCCGCATCAGCACCGAACTGCAGGTGCAACTGGCTGGGCAACACATCCGCCCGCGCCCCCGGCTGCGCCCGCAGGACAACGCCGGACCCCGACAGCAGAGACACACCACCGGCCTTCAGCAGCGACCTGCGGTTCAGACCGGCTGGGGAGCCACTCATGGCGCAGGTGGCTGGATCCGGTCGGCCTCCAGCCCGGGGCGGACCAGGATCTTGATGTGCTCGTCGGGCCGGCTGAGGGCATCGAATGCGGCCGGGATGCCGGACAGCCCCACCTCGCCGGTGATCAGCTCAGCCGCGTCCACGGTGCCGTCGGCGATGCGGTGCAGCGTCTTGGCGTACCCCTCGAGCGGGTAGACCATGCACATCTCGATCACGACGTCCTTGTAGATGCCCACGACCGGCCGAATGGTGTCGTCGACCATGAGCGAACCGATCTGCATGATCTTGGTGCGGGGCGGTACGGCGTAGAGCAGTTCGTTGAGCAGACCGGTCTTGGCGACGCAGTTGAAGACCGTGACCGCCTGCCCCGCCTCGGCGTAGCCTCGCCACACCTCGATCGGCTCCTCCTGGGTGGGGTCGACGACGCGGTGCGCACCGAACTTGACGGCAGCCTCCCGACGTCGCGGCGACGGGTCCGACGCGATGATGGGCGCCACCCCGCGCTCGGCGAGCCCGGCCACGACGCCGAGGCCGATCGGGCCGCAGCCGACCACCACCGCGGACCCGCCCGCCTCGATGCCGGATCGGGCGACGTTGCCGAACCCGACCGCCAGCGGTTCGGTGAGCGCGGCCACGGCGGGCGGCACATGGTCGGGAACCGGTTCCAGTGCCATGGCCTGCAGGACCATGCGTTCGCCGAAGCCGCCGGGGAAACTGTTGCTGTACCCGACCGTGCGCAGGGTGCCGGAGGTTTCGATCGCCCACGGCAGGGCAACCACGACCTGGCCCTCCACGACATCGGGGGTGTCCGGGCCTGCGCCGATCACCCGGGCGCAGAATTCGTGCCCGAGGACCAGGTCGCACTTCGGGTCGAAGATGAACGCGTCGGTGCCGCTGTCGACGGACGCCTGCAGGAACTCGCTGGTGTGGGCAAAGGCGGACAGGTCGCTGCCGCAGATGCCGCAGGCAAGGGTTTCCACCAGGACCTGACCGGGACCGGGGGTTGGGTCGAGGATCTCGTCGACGACGAGCTTTCCCTCGCGCATCACGGTTGCTCGCATGGGGTGCTCCTGTTCAGTTCGCTGCGGCCTGCTGATGTTTGTCGAACGCGGCGGTCGCTGCCTGCGTAAGGGCGCCGATGAAACGCTCGCTGTTTCGATTGGCCCAGGCCATGCTCGCGGTGCGCTGCCGGTTCACTTGCGTGAAGTGCGGGATCACCCGCTCGGCGAACAGTTCGTAGCTCCGTCGTGAGCTCGTCGGGTCGGCGATGTTGAGGGCGAGGATGAGAAAGGTGCCGAAGCCGGCCGTCTTGTCCGCGAGCTGCTCGATCCGCTCGATGGCATCATCCGGGGTACCGATCACCGGGATGCCGAAGGTGGGGAAGCCTTCGGTGGTCCACTGCTTGACGGCCTGCTGCGCGGTCGAGCCCCACGGCATCGTCATGCCACTGAGTCCCTCGATGTAGCGGACCAGGTCCAGCACGCCCCACTCAGCTTCGCGTAGCGCCTGCTCCCTGGTCTCGGCCAGGTGAACGGGCGTGACCAGGCGCCAGGTGGACCGGTCGACCGGGTGCCCGTGCGCGGCCGCGGCCTTGGTATAGATATCCCAGTTGGTGTCAAGGGTGGCGAATCCCGCCGGATCGCCCGCGGCCAGGGACAGCAGCGAGAGGCCGTGCCTGCCGGCTTGGTTCGCACCGGACGGAGAAATCGTCGATGCCACCGCCATCTCGATGCCGCCCGGGGAGAACGGCGCCAACTGCAGGCGCGCCTCGTTCAGCTCGAACCACTCGGTCTTCGCGGTGACCGTCTCGCCACGCAGCAGCGGAACGATGACGTCCAGCGCCTCGCCCATCATGTCCCGCTGGCGGGCCGGGTCGATGCCCATCATAAAGGCATCCGACGGAAGCTGGCCGGGCCCGGCGCCCAGCATGACCCGTCCCATGGTCTGGTGGTCGAGCTGGCAGATCCGGTCGGCCAGCATCAGCGGATGGTGATAAGGCAGCGAGTTCACCCCGGTACCGAATCGGATCCGCTTGGTGCGCTCGGCCGCCGCCGCGATGAACACCTCGGGCGAGGCCACGATCTCGTAGCCGGCGGAATGGTGTTCGCCGATCCAAGCTTCGTCGAAGCCGAGCCGATCCAGGTGGCAGGCCAGTTCGAGATCGCGCTGGATCTGCAAGGTCGGGTTACCGCCGGGTGCGTGATACGGCGCGATGAAGGCGCCGAACCGCTGGGGGCCCATGGTCTGCATTGGCACCTCTCCTGTGAGGTCGATCGTGGCCGGAACGCGGGCAGATTACTGGACAGAGTCACGACTTAGCACTTCTTGTGTCCTACACAGGATGTGACGCAGATCAACCACTGCGGAATCGGGAGTCCCGCTCAGCGGGATTTCGGCGCTCGCGGCTCGGCGAGTTTCTGCCACCAGGCCTCGGCGGCCTCGTGCCACCTCAGCCAATTGTGGATGAACAGTTCGGTGGCGCGACGTCCAGGCCAGTCCGGCGGAAGGAAACAGGACGGCAGCCGGGGATCGGCATTGAAGGTGAGCCGCCATTCGTGCACCATGCGCGTGCGCGCGACGAACGCGTCCTCGTCGCTCGCCGGTTCCACCTTGTCGAATCGGCTCACGAAGTGCTCGTGCAGCGGGCGGATCGCCGCAAGGTCCCATGCCTGCTCAATGAGGGTCCGCTCCTCCGGCCACTCGACTCGCGTGACCATCCAGGTGGCGCGGTCCGCCACGCCGAGGTCCTCGAGCGACTCGCGCACCGCCTGCTTGCCGCCCGCGTCGGCCGCGATCCACACGCCACGCCCCAGGGTGCCGAAGCCTTCGAAGGTCAGGCGTTCCTCCACCACGCCCCGGATCGGCCGGTGCTCGTTGGCCAAGCGCAGCAGGAGGAACTGCCACTCGCCGTGCCACGGCGTGTCCGTCGTCGCCCGGGTCAGCCGCTCCGTCCAACTGCGCAGCAGGCCAACCATCCGCGCCGTCAGGACCAGCTGGGTGTATCGACCTACTGACTCCGTCGTGAGCCATCCGTCGTGCGCCACGCGCGTGATGGTCCGGCGCGTCGCGGACTCATCGATGCCGAAAGCGGCCAACGCCTCGATGATGGTCGACGACCAGACTCGTTCCTCCCCCGCGTAGCGGACGTATTCGCCCAGGAGCGTGAAGAGCAGCGCTCGGGCGCTCGGGCTACCGTCCGACCGCCTCCGGGTCCGCGGCGCAGAGACGTCCATGCTCCACCTACCTGGGGCCTGAAGGGTCGACATTCCCGACCTTAGTCCCCACCCTCGCCGCGAGCCGCTTTCCTGATTCCCGCTCATCGGGACTGACCCGTGTGATGCGGGCGACCCACGCCGTACCGTCGCTCTACCTCTCAATCACGAGGAGTTGATGTGAAGCTTCTGTCCCGCCGCCCCTTCCTGACCGCCCTTACCTGCGTCGGACTCACCATCGCCGCACCCATGTCGGTCCCCGCGATCGCGAATCCGGCACCGATCGCTGCGGCTTCGGCCCCGGCCGCACCTGCTTACGCGCTGCTGCGCGATGCCACCGCCGAACGCAACGCCGATGGCACATACACGCTGACGTGGGATGCGAAGCCCGCCGTCGCCGACGTTGACGTCTTCGCGTCCACCGATCCCGCACAGCAGGGGCAGCACCTGGCCATGACATCCGGTGAACGGATCGTCCTTTCCGGACTCGATCCCGATCGGCGCTGGTATTTCGAGCTGGTACCGAGCGGGCAGGAGCGGGGCCTGCCGGTGGCAACCCGGGACCTGGGCCTTGCGGGCGTACCGAACGCGCGCGACATCGGTGGCTACCGCGCCCGCAACGGCCGCGTCGTGCAGTGGGGCAGCGTGTTCCGCACGGACACCTTGAGCGGCGCCACCGACGGCGACGTCACCAAGCTGACACAGCTCGGGCTGGATCAGGTGATCGACTTCCGCAGCCCCGCTGAGATCAGGAGCCAGGGCTCCGACCGGCTGCCCGAGGGGGCGCGGCAGGTGCTCCGGCCGATCTACGACCCGGACAACGACTTCTTCGTGGAGGTCAGCCGCATCATTGGCAGCGGTGACCCCGAGTTGCAGCGCGAGGCGTTGGCCGACGGTGCGGCAGAGCGACTGCTGATCCGCGAGAACCGGATGTACGCCTCGGACGCCGAGGCCCGGCGACACATCGGCGCGGTGTTGCGGGACCTCGCCGAGTCCGGAGATCCGCTGCTGTACCACTGCACGGCGGGCAAGGACCGGACCGGCTGGATTACCGCGGTCATCCTGACCACACTCGGCGTTGCCCGTGAGACCATCTTTGCCGACTACCTGCTGTCCAACCACTACCGCCGCGCGTACAACGAGAAGACGATGGCCTACCTGCAAGAGCGCGGCCTGATGACGGAACCGGAGCTGCTCCTGCCGCTGCTGGAAGTCCGCCGCGAGTACCTGGATGCGGCCTTCGACGAGGTGGACCGTCGGTACGGGTCATTCGCCAACTACCTCCAGCGTGGGCTGGGCATCGACCCGTTGACCCAGCGCGCGCTGCGCGACCGCCTGCTGGTGAGGTGAGAGGCGCTGGACTCACTCGGCACCGTCCCGGATCTGGTTGATCACGCCGCCCGGAACTACCGGGACAACACCGCACTGGTCGAGGCGACCGGTGCGGTGTTGTCCTTCGCCGAACTCCGCGACGCGGCACGGGAGGTCACCCGTGCCGCGCTCGCTTGGGGCATCGGGCCGGGCGATCCGGTGGCGATCTGGGCGCCCAACAGCGCCCGGTGGGTCGTGACCGCGCTCGGCCTGCTGTCCGCCGGCGCCGTGCTCGTGCCGCTCAGCACCCGGTACCGGGCGGGGGAAGCCGCCTACATCCTCGGCCGCAGCCGCTGCCGGGCGCTGTTCACCGTGCGCGGCTTCCTCGGCAACGACTACCCGCTGATGCTCGCCGAATCCGGGGTGCCGCTCCCCGACCTCGAGCACACCGTCCTGCTGGCCGGGGAAGCAACTCCGTCCACACTGGACCTCCGAGCATTCCTCGAGCTGGCTTCGCACATCTCGATCGGCACGGCCACCACCACGGGCGCCAGGATCGACCCCGACTCCGTTTCCGACATCCTGTTCACCTCCGGCACCACCGGCCTGCCCAAGGGCGTCATGGCGACGCACGCCCAGACGCTGCAGGTGTACACGCGATGGAGCGCGGTGACCACGCTGCACCGCGCGGACCGGTACCTGCTGATCAACCCGTTCTCGCACACCTTCGGCTACAAGGCCGGTATCCTGGCGTCGGTGCTGCGCGGTGTGACGATGGTTCCCGTGCCGCTGTTCGACTCCGACCAGGTGCTGCACCGAATCGAGAAGGAGCGGATCTCCGTCCTCTTAGGACCGCCGACGATCTTCGCCGGCCTGCTGGACCACCCGAAGCGTACGGCGCACGATCTCCGATCGCTGCGCTTGACGGGCACCGGCGGCACCGCCGTCCCAGCCGAGTTGATCCACCGGATCCGCACCGATCTCGGAGTCAGCGGCGTCTTCACCGCCTACGGGCTCACAGAATCCACCGGGGTCGTCTCGGTCTGCCCGCCCGACGCGGACACCGACATTGTGGCTGGGACCGCGGGGCCCGCGTTGCCGGGGACCGAGATCCGGGTGGTCGGCGCCGACGGCACGCCTGTTCCGCCCGGCCAGCACGGCGAAATCCTGACCCGAGGCCGCAACGTCATGCGGGGCTATCTTGACGACCCTGTGGCCACCCGCGCCGCGATCGACGCCGACGGCTGGCTGCACACCGGCGACATCGGCACCCTGAACGCCCAGGGCTACCTGCGCGTCACCGACCGGCTCAAGGACATGTTCATCGTGGGCGGGTTCAACGCCTACCCCGCGGAGATCGAGCGAGTCCTCTCAGGGCACCCCGGCATTCGTGAGGTCGCGGTCGTGGGCGTGCCCGATCCTCGGCTGGGCGAGGTCGGGGTGGCTTACGTCGTGCGGGAACCGCATGCAGGCGACGATGCCGCGGCGATCATCGCCTGGGCGCGGCAGCGGATGGCCGGATACAAGGTGCCGCGGCGGGCGGTGTTCGTGAATTCATTGCCCCGCAACGCCTCCGGCAAGGTCCTCAAGCGGGAACTACGCCGCTGGGCGGCTAGGCCACGTCCCGCTTCATCGCGGCGCTGAGGATCCGCTGGTAGCCGGAGCCGAGCGCCCGCACCATGAAGTCGATGCCGTACGCGTCGAGACCGATGAGGATCTTGGCCTGGTCGCGCTGAACTCCGCGCACGATCCGCTTCGCGGCCCGTTCGGATGAGGTCCGGGCGAGGCGGTCGAAGTTGTCGGCCAGCGCCGCGACGTCGCGGTCGCCCCCGGCGCGGGCGCTGCGCGCGATGTTGGTCTTGACCATGCCCGGGTGCACGCAGCTCACGCCGACCGGATGGCCTTCGATCCGCATCTCCTGCCGCAACGCCTCGGTGAAGCCGCGGATGCCGAACTTCGTGGCGTTATAGGCGCTCTGCGTCGGGCAGGCGGCAAGCCCGAACATGCTGGAGATGTTGAGCAGGTGGCCGTCACCAGAGGCGATCAGGTGCGGCAGGAACGCCTTCGTCCCGTACATCACTCCCCAGAAGTTGATGCCGACGATCCACTCGAAGTCGTCCCAGCTCATCTCGGTGACACTCGAGGTCATCGACACACCCGCGTTGTTCACCACCAGGTTCACGCGACCGAAGTCGGCCAGCACCGCATCGGCGTGCTCATACACGGCCGCACGGTCGGCGACGTCGAGCACATAGGGCAGCGCCTGGGCACCCACTTTGTCGCACAGCGCGGCCGTTTCGGCCACGTTGGCCAGATTCCGACCGGACAGCGCCAACCGCGCTCCGCGCCGCGCCAGGTCCACCGCGAGCGCCCGGCCGATCCCGGAGCCCGCGCCCGTGATCACCGCGACCTTGTCGTTGAAGTCCTTCACGCGTGCCTCCTGCTCACTGGGTGGTGTAGCCGCCGTCGGCGACGAACTCGCTTCCGGTGCAGTAGCTGGCCTCATCGGAGATCAGGAACAGCACGAGGTTCGCCAGCTCCTCCGGCAGGCCCTCGCGGGCCAGCGGCTGGAACTTGACCAGGTCGTGCGAGCGGCCGGAATCCGCGGTCATTTCGGTGCTGATCACTCCGGGATGCAGCGAGTTCACCCTGATGCCATCCGGCCCGAACTCCTGGGCGGCGGTCTTGGTCATGCCCCGCACCGCCCACTTAGACGCGGTGTAGCTGAGGATTCCTGGGAACGCGATGATCCCGCCGACCGAGGAGACGTTCACCATCGATCCGCCACCCGCCCGCCGCATGGAGGGCAGCACCGCTTTCATGCCAAGGAAAACACCGACCTGGTTGACGTCGATGACCCGCCGGTAGTCGGCTTCTTCGAGGGATTCGATCGGAGCGTTGTGCACGATGCCCGCATTGTTGACCAAGCCCGACACCGGTCCGAACGTTGCCTCGGTCTCGGCGATCACCTCGTTCCACGCGGTCTCGGCGGTCACGTCGAGCGGGACGAACGACACGGCATCACCGAGTTCGTCCGCGATCGCCTTTCCCTTGTCGGCAAGCACATCGGCGATGACCACCGAGGCCCCTTCCTCCGCGAGCCGCCGGACGAAGGCCGCGCCGAGGCCGCGCGCTCCGCCGGTCACGATCACAGTCTTTCCGCTGACCCTGCCCATCGTTGCTCCTTCGCTCACTGTGCTGTGTCTGCCAGGTGGTTGGCCGCGAGATAGCCGAAGACCATGGCCGGGCCAATGGTGGCCCCCGCTCCCGGATAGCTGTTACCCATGACCGAGGCGGAGTTGTTGCCCGCGCTGTAGAGGCAGGCGATCGGGTGGCCGTCGCTGTCCAGCACACGGGCGTGCTCGTCGGTCAGCAGACCGCCCTTGGTGCCCAGGTCGCCAGGCACCATCTCGACCGCGTAGTACGGGGGCTGGTCGATCGGCGCCAGACACGGGTTCGGCGACACCGTCGGGTCCCCGTAGTAGCGGTCGTAGGCGGAATCGCCCCGGCGGAAGTCCTCATCCCGCCCGGTGCGGGCGAAGCCGTTGGCGCGGTCGACGGTCGCGGTGAGGGTCTGCACGGGCACCCCGATCGCCTCGGCGAGCTCGGACAGCGTGTCGGCCTTGCTGATGATGCCCGCGTCGAAGTACTTCTGCGGGATAGCCTGCCGCGGGAAGGTGCCGAGGAACAGATACCGGTCGCGGAAACGCTGATCCATGACGAAGTACGCCGGGATGTGGCCCACCCCGGAGGCGTGCCGCTCGTACATGTCGTGCACGACGTCGACGTAGCTGGCGGCCTCATTGGTGAACCGCTCGCCCGCGTTGTTGACCAGGATCGAACCGGGCTGGGAGCGTTCGGCCACACAGAAGAACGGTGGCCCGTCCGGGTTGCGAACCGACGGTCCCCACCACGCGTCGTCCATCAGGTCCAGTGCGGCGCCCACCCGCTCGCCGGCGCGGATCCCGTCGCCGGTGTTGCCTGCGCTGCCCACCGTCCAGTCCGTGGTGACGGGTCCGGTGAAGTGCTTGCGTCGCATGTCGAGGTTGTGCTCGAAGCCACCAGCCGCGAGCACAACCCCGCACCGCGCCCGGATGGTCAGCGGTTCCCCGTCGCGTTCGACTCGGACGCCGACCACGGCGCCGTCGTCGGTGATCAACTCGGCAAGGGGCGCGCGCAGCCACACCGGAACGCCCGCCTCGCGCAGGGCCAGCCACAGCCGCGCCACGAGCGCCTTGCCCATGGTCAACGGCCTGCGGCCGCGCAGCCGGTTACGGATTGCCGACCCGGCCACCTGCAACGCGGTGCGCTTGCCCGCCCAGGTGCGGCTGACCATGTTGAGGTCGTGGAACTGGCGGGCGGTGAACGCCACACTCTTGGGCCCGGCAAACGTCGGTGGGTTGATCAACGGCAGGTCGGGCCCGAGCAGGGTGCCCTCGATCGGCTGCGGTTCGATCGTGCGGCCCTGCGCCAGCCCGCCGGGCAACTCCGGGTAGTAGTCGGCATAGCCCCGGTCGTACAGGAACTCGATGTACGGGCTGCGTGCGGCGAGGAACTCCAGCATCCGTGGGCCGTTGTCGAGGTAGGCGCGCTGCTTGGATTCCGGCACCCGATCGCCCACCACGGACTTGAGATAGGTGCGCGCGAGATCGGGGCTGTCCGGCACGCCTTCGCGGGCCAGCACATGGTTGTTCGGGATCCACACGCCGCCACCGGAGCGGGCGGTTGAGCCACCGAAGTACCTGCTCTTCTCGATCAGCAGCACGGACATGCCCCGGTAGCCGGCCGTCAACGCCGCGGTCAGGCCTGCGGCGCCGGATCCCACGACCACGACGTCGTAGTCGTGGTCCCAGCGCGGATCGTGCGTCATCTGCTCGTCCTCCCTCAGTAGCCCGCGCCGGTGAGCATCCCGCCGTCGACGACGAACTCGCTGCCGGTGCAGTAGCTCGAGGCGTCGGACACCAGGAAGGCGGCGAGGTGCGAGACCTCGGACGGCTCGCCCCAGCGGGAGATCGGCATCGTGGCGAAGAACCCGGCCGCGTCGACCCCGTCGGTGGACACAGCGGCGGCGGTCATCGGGGTTGCGATCGCGCCCGGGTGGATCGAGTTGACCCTGATCCCGGAACCGCCCAGCTCCCGGGCTGCCGACTTGGTGAGTCCGCGGATGGCGAACTTGCTCGCGCTATAGGCGGAAAGTCCCGCGGCACCGATGAACCCCTCGACCGAGGAGATGTTGACGATAGAGCCACCGTCTGCTTCGGCCATGGCGCCGGACACAGCCTTGATGCCCAGCCAGGAGCCGGTCACGTTCACCGTCATGATCTGGGTGAAGTCCGCCAGCGTCATCTCCGCGATCGGCAGGAAGCGCAGGATTCCGGCGTTGTTGACCAGAGCATCGAGCCTGCCGTAGCGAGTCACCGCCTCGGTCACGGCCGCCAGCCAGTGGGCTTCACTTGTCACGTCGTGATGCACGTAGTGGCAGCCGGAGCCCAGTTCGACCGCTAGAGCCTTGCCCTCGTCGTCCAGTACGTCACCGAAGACCACCCGCGCACCTTGAGCGATGAAATGGCGTACATGCGCCGCGCCCATTCCGCGCGCACCACCGGTGATCAGCGCGACCTTGCCGTCGAGATCTCCCACTGCCCTGCCTCCTCTCGCCGTGTCATCCGACTCTGGAACACCTCATCGGACGCTATCCGCGGACCTGACGAACCGGCATATGCCAGTCCCAGCTACCGGGACTTGCAACCCGCCAAGGACGGGTAACTTGCGCCGATCGTTGACATTACATCGAGACATATTTCTACTAGGCATATCAAGACTGGAGGTACACCGTGAAGTTCTCGATGATCTTCGAGGCCCAGCTGGCCGATCCGTCGCGGGAGCACGAACACCAGGTGCTCCGCGACTGCGTGGAGCAGGCGGTCCTCGCCGACGAGGTCGGCTTCGACCGGGTGTGGGCCGTGGAGCATCACGGCCTGAAGTGGTACGCGCACATGAGCGCGCCGGAGATCTTCCTGACCTGGGTCGCCGCGCGCACTCAGCGCATCCGCATCGGACACGGCGTGGTCTGTATGCCGTTCAACTTCAACCACCCGGTGCGCGTGGCCGAGCGCGCGGCGATGCTCGACGTCCTCTCCGGTGGCCGGGTCGACCTCGGGGCGGGGCGCGGCGCCACCCCGCAGGAAACGTCGATGTGCGGGGTGGACCCCGACCGCACCTACGCCGAGGTCGAGGAGGCGCTGCGGATCATCGGCAAGGCGTGGCAGGACCCGGAGGGCGAGTTCGACTGGCACGGCGACCTGCTGGACATCTCGCCGCACCCCATGCTGCCTCGCCCGGTACAGGGACCGCATCCGCCGCTGTTCATGGCCTGTACCAAAAAGGACACCGTTACGCTGGCCGCCGAGTACGGCATCGGTGCCCTGGTACTCGGATTCGCCGGGATCGAGGAGGTGGCCGAGCTTCGCGGGATCTACGACGAGGGCATCGCCAACCGCACCGGCAAGCGGTTCGTGTCCACAGTGGTCAACAATCACTTCTCCGCGCTGTGCCCCACGATCGTGCTCGACGACCGCGACAAGGCCATGCAGATCGGCGCCCGAGGGCAGCGGTTCTTCGCCCAGTCCATCAAGCACTGGTACGGCGCCGGTCCGGTGCCCGACGAAGCCGTCGACACGAGCGTCGACGAGGTCGCCGCGATCAAGCAGGCCGCCGAGGAGCACGTCGCCTACCTGCACGAAACCAAGATCCCGGTCAACGCTGCGTCCACGTCGGTGTTCAACGTGGAGCACGCCTACGGCAGCCCCGAGGACGCCATCGCCTACGTCGAGCGGCTCCAGGAAGCAGGAGCGGACGAGATCATGTGCCTGATCCAGATGGGCACGGTGCCGCAGGATGCGTGCCTGGAGACGATCCGGCACTGGGGCGAGAAGATCATCCCGCATTTCCGCAACGAGGCGTGAAGGAGCCGAGAATGAGTGATCTCAAAGGGAAAGTCGCGCTGATCACCGGCGCTGCCCGCGGACAGGGAGCTGCCGAGGCACGGTTGTTCGCGGCGTCCGGAGCACACGTGGTGCTCACCGATGTGTTGGCGCGAGAGGGCAAGGAGGTCGCCGAGTCGATTGGTGCCGCGGCGCGGTTCGTCCGCCACGACGTGAGCGATGAGGCCGATTGGCTCGCCGCCGTCGACACTGCCCTGACCGAATTCGGCCGGTTGGACATACTGGTCAACAACGCCGCGATCTTTACGATCAACGCCCTGATTGATCAGTCGGCCGAGGAGTTCGAGCGGATCCTGCGGGTCAACGTCATCGGTTCGTTTCTCGGTATCAAGGCCGTGATCGACCCGATGAAGGCCGCAGGCGGAGGCTCGATCGTGAACATCTCGTCCCAGGCCGCGATGCAGGGCATCTACGGGCACTCCGCGTACGGGGCGTCGAAGTGGGGTATGCGCGGGATGACCAAGACCGCCGCCCTGGAGCTCGGCCAGTTCGGCATCCGGGTCAACTCCGTGCACCCCGGCGCGATCGACACCCCGATGATCAGCCAGTTCGGGCTCGGGCGCGGCCCCGGCAGCCATCCCGGAGTCCCGCTGAACCGGGTCGGCCTGCCCGAAGAAGTCGCCGACCTGGTGGCCTTCCTCGCCTCGGACGCTTCGTCGTACATCACCGGCGGAGAGTTCGCGATCGACGGCGGCGCGATGGCGGGCCAGGTCGTCACCCTGTGAGGGTTATGCACAACCGACACCCTCCGACATGCATAACCCGAACATTCGCATTGAAGACACTGAGCACGAGGTGAGCCACGCATGCCGTTGACAGCCGAAGCACAAGCGATCGTCGACCTGGCGACGCAGGCCTTTCCCAAGCTGGGCACCGAGGTCCTCGACGCCGCAGAAGCGCGCCGCATCCTCGCCGAACGGCCCCAGCCGCCGGTCAAAGTTATCCCGGTAGGCCGGGTCGAGGACCGGCTGGTGCCCGGACCGGCGGCCGCGCCCGAGGTTCCGGTGCGGATCTATTGGCCGGAGGAGTCCGATGTAGACCTCCCCGTAGTGGTCTTCTTTCACGGCGGCGGGTGGGTCATCTGCGACCTGGACAGCCACGACCAGCTGTGCCGGGCGATGACCAACGCCACCGGCGCGATCGTCATGTCGGTGGACTACCGGCGGGCACCAGAGGACCGGTTCCCCGCGGCCGCCGAAGACGCCTACGCGGTGGCGCGGTGGGTGGTGGACAACGCCGGGTCGCTGGGCGGCGATCCCAGCAGGGTCGCGGTCGCGGGCGACAGTTCCGGCGGCAATCTCGCCGCGGCGACGACTCTGATGTCGCGCGACCGGGGCGGCCCCGAACTCGCCTTCCAACTGTTGATCTACCCCGCGCTCGACCATGCCCAGGACACGGTGTCCTATCAGGACAATGCGCACGGCTATTTCGTCACCGCCGACCATCTGCGGTGGTACTGGGAGCAGTATCTCGGCGATGAGGGGGACGGAAAGCATCCCTACGCCTCGCCGCTGCGGGCCGCTGACTGCTCGAGTCTGCCGCCCGCGCACATCATCACCGCCGAGTACGACCCACTCCGCGACGAGGGCGAGGCCTACGGGCAGCGCTTGTCCGAAGCAGGGGTTCCGGTGCAGGTACGCAGGTGCGACGGGATGTTCCACGGCTTCGTCAGCATGGCCGATCACCTGCCCGATGCCGCCATGGCAGGCGCGGCGGCGTTCTCCGCGCTGCGCACGGCGCTGGCCCGATGAGCGTTGGGTAAAGCGATGAGAGCCGAACGGATCAGTCCCACGTTCCCGGCCGACGACATAGCGGCCGCCGTCAAGTTGCTCACCGCGGTGCTCGGCTGCGCGCCAACCTTCGTCGACGGCGAGCGCTGGGCACAGTTCGACGTCAACGGAAGCCGGGTCGCGCTGGCGGGCACCGACCGGGAGGGAGACGGACCGTCCCTCTCGGTGAAGGTCCACGGCCTCGATGCCACGTCGGCCCGACTGCGCGCCGCCGGGTTCGACGTGGGTGAGCCGGTATCCGGTCCGCATGAGCGACGAGCCGTGATCCGGCCCGACCACGGTTTCGACTGGACCGTCGTGCTCTACGAGCCCGCCGGATAATTCTGGTCAGGCCTCTTGTCACTTTTTCGCGGCCACCGCACCGGCATCGGCGGCATCTCCCGACCGCAGCCAGCCGAACTGCCTGACGGTATATGGGAAAGATGACGCAGAACCCCGTTCCCACCCGTGACGGCGGCAGAGGTGCTGGCACAGGTAGCCGACGATCCACTCGAGCAGCGCCTGCGCCGTGTCCTGCGCGCCTACATCCGCACCACGTCGAGCGACCCACGCTGGACCCGCATCGCCTACGTCGAACTCCTGGGTGTCAGCACCGCCGTTGAGCAACATCGGCTCAGCTGGCGAGCACGACTGTGCGCCTTCATCGAGGCGGAGGCGCGGCGCGACATCGAGCGCGGTGAGGCGCACAACCGCGATTTCCATTATGTCGCGATAGGGTTCATCGGCGCCGTGAACGAGATGGATCGCGGTGGACACAGATCTCGCTGGGTACCGATGCGCCAGGGGCAGAGGCTGATGTTGCGCAGCGCTCTAGAGGTGGTCTTGAGCAGGGCGTTTCCGCGTTCGCCGACGGCACGTTTCCCGTTGTGGGTCTTGTTGTGGTCCTTCTGTTCGTCGTGGTGTCGTGCTCGCGCCCCGGCCGCACGTCGGATGTCCACGAGGGCCAGCCATCGGGTGCGGTGATGACCTGGATGTTCCCGCCGTGATTCGCGTGCTTGCCCGACCACCAGAGGTCCACACCCTTCGTGGGGCCCGGGGTGCGGACACGATCGGTCTCGGCCAGCGTGCCGTCGATCGAGACGGGGTTATGCATGCTCGACAGGTACGG
>JBOHER010000499.1:0-9160 GCA_050701115.1 Haloechinothrix sp.
GCTGTACACGTCATCCAGCGTACGGCGGCAGGCTGAGAAAGTCCGGAAGGACGACTCCTTGGTTCCGCCACGAATCAGCGTTCACCGGGGTCGGCGCACACAAAGGCCCCAACACCGATGCCGGTACTGGGGCCTTCGTCCAGCACCTAGTCCCTTTCCTTGTACTCGACGTCGACCACCGAGGGGCGTTCGTCGTCCTTCTTGGCGCGCTTGGCTGCCTCGCGCATCTCGATGGCGTCGGTGACACCGCCGCCGATCTCGCGCGAGATCCCGGCAACCGCGCCGGTGATGATGGTCGCGATCTTGCCGACGCGCGTCGCCGCCGACTCGGTCAGTTCCTGCACTGTGTCCTTGGTGCTCTCGAACCGGCCAACCATGGAATTCCTGCCCTCATGCCGCTACGGATGTCCTCTGTGACTCCACGGTAACGGCTGTCGGCGCCGCATCGTCATCGTTGTGACGACCACCCCACGGCAGGGCCAGCCTGCAGATCTTTCCCGCGACCGAGAACAGCTGCTTGTACAGCGGGCCGGTGTGGTACGGCAGACCGTACTTCTCGCAGATGGCGCGCACCTCGGGCGCGATCTCCGGATAGCGGCGCGCCGGGATGTCCGGGAACAGGTGATGCTCGATCTGATGCGACAGATTGCCGCTCATGAGGTGCAGGAGCTTGCCGCCCTCGATGTTGGCCGAGCCCAGTATCTGCCGTAGGTACCACTGGCCGCGGGTCTCGTTCTCGGTCTCCTCCTCGGTGAAGGTCTCCACATCGGCCGGGAAGTGGCCGCAGAAGATGATCGAAAACGCCCAAAGGTTGCGGACGAGGTTCGCTGAGGCGTTACCGAGGAAGGTCAGCGGGGCCAGCGGGCCGGTCAGCAGCGGGAAGAGGATGTAGTCCTTGCCGATCTGCTTGCCGGCCTTGCGTGCCATCTTTTGGCGGACTTCCTTGGTTTCCGACCACTTCACCTCGCCGCTGCGGATGCGCTCGACCTCGAGGTCGTGCAGCCACACGCCCCACTGGAAGAAGATCGCCAGCAGTGTGGCGTAGACCGGGTTGCCCAGGTAGTAGGGATGCCACTTCTGGGCTGGGTCCATCCGCAGAATCCCGTAGCCTACGTCGCGGTCCTTGTCCAAGACATTGGTGTGGGTGTGGTGCATGTAGTTGTGCGAGTGCCGCCAGTTGTCACCCGGCGCCGCGGTATCCCACTCGAAGGTCTTGGAGTTCAGTTCGGGGATGCGGGTCCAGTCGTACTGGCCGTGCATCACGTTGTGGCCGATCTCCATGTTGTCCAGGATCTTCGAGATGGACAGCGAGGCGACCGCGGCCAGCCACACCGGCGGCAGGAAGCCCAGGTACATCAACCCTCGGCCGGCTACCTCGAAGCCCCGTTGGGCCTTGATGATCTTGTTGATGTAGTCGACGTCGGCCTTGCCGAGGTCGGCGACGATCCGCTGGCGGACCCCGTCGAGCTCGCGGCCGAGCTCCTCGACCTGCTCGGGAGTGAGCCGGTCTTGCAAGCCAGTCATAAGGATCCCTCCTAGAAATTCTTGGCGCGATCAGCAGTTGATGTCGACGTCACCGACCGGGACGGAGATGCAGAGCTGGATCTCCTGGTCCGGGTCGGAGGAAAGTTCGCCGGTCAGGGCGTTGCGCACGCATCCGGTCGTCTTGACCTTCGTGCAGGAGAAGCAGATGCCCATCCGGCAGCCGTGCTCCGGTCGCAGCCCCGCTTCCTCGGCCTGTTCGAGCAGCGTCTTGCCGGAGTTCTGCGTCTCCCTGCCGCTGTGGGCGAAGATGACCTGGCCGGTCGCGTTCTCGATGTCGATCTCGAGCTCCGGTGGAGTGAACACCTCGGTGTGCAGGCGTTCACTCAAGTCCTCGGCGTCGAAGGCGTCGCGGACCGAATCCATCAGCCCGGGCGGCCCGCACAGGTAGGTTTCCGCCGAGCGCCACCATGGGGCCACCTCGTCGAGGTGCTCGGAGGCGAAGAAGCCGTGCAGGTCGGCCCCGTGGTCCGCGTGGGTGTAGCCGAAAACCAGCTTCACGCACGGGTTCTCGGTGGCCAGCGCGTCCAGTTCGGCGCGATAGAGCACGTCCTGGCCGGTGTTGGCGTAGTGCAAGAACACCACGTTGCCCGCGTACCGCTCGTACTGCAGCGTGCGCAGCATCGACATCACCGGCGTGATTCCGCTGCCACCGCTGATCAGCAGTAGCCTGCGGGGGCGCTGCGGGGGCAGCAGGAACTTGCCGCCCGGCTGCGAGATCCCCAGCACCATTCCGACATGCGCGTTGTCGTGCAGGTAGCGGGAGACCAGGCCATCCGGATCGACCTTGATGGTCAGTTCGAGCGTGCCGTCCGTCGTGTACTGCGAGTTGGCGGGTGAGTAGCAGCGGGTACGCCGGACACCGTCGATGTCGACCGAGAGACGGACGTACTGGCCCGCCTGGAAGCCCTGCCAAGCCTTGCTGGGCATGAGGGTCAGCGTGATTGTGTCCGGGGTTTGGCGGCGTACCCGGATGGCCTCGCCGCGAATCTCCTTGCGCACCAGCATCGGGTTCAGCAACTCGAGGTAGCGATCGATGCCGTGCGGAGTCAGCAGGGCCTCAGCGATCGACGCGACGAACCCTGCCCGGGATCGGCCGGTGCGTCGAGGGATCAGGGTGGTCACTTCTGCCTCCAAGTTGTGGACTGTCCATGAGTTACAGTGAACAGATGTGCACTAATAAGTGCAGTGCATAGCGGTTCGGATGTCAACACGGCGGCGCTGTGACCTCGGCTATAAGGGTTGATTAGGAACACAGATGGTGGACGCGCGTACTCCCACCCGTCTCCCCTGCCGTGCAGAAGGCATAGGCTCATGGCCGTGACAGCGCAGTATTCGGAGTCGGTGACCAGGCAGGAGCGCAAGCAGCGCACCCGGCAGGCGCTGTTGGACTCCGCCCTGGAGCTACTCGCCGATCGGAGCTTCTCCCGGTTGAGCCTGCGCGAGGTGACCAAGCGGGCGGGCATCGTGCCGACGGCCTTCTACCGGCACTTCTCGTCCATGGACGAACTGGGCAGGGCGCTCGTCGACGAGTCGATGCGCACCCTACGAACCATGATGCGCAACGCGCGGCGCAATCCGGACACTTACCACGACGTCATCCGGAGTTCGATCCACACGCTCTACGAGCACGTGCGGGGCCATGAGAGCCATTTCCGGTTCCTCACCAGGGAACGGTATGGCGGGGCGGGGCCGGTACAGACCGCCATCGGTACCGAGTTGCGCCTGTTCGCCAGCGAACTCGCGATCGACCTCGGGCGCATGCCGCAGTTACGCGACTGGGGCGCGGAGGACCTCTACACGATGGCCGACCTGCTGGTCATGACCTCGCTGGCCACGGTCGTCGAACTGCTCGCCGTGCCCAGGCCGGATCCCGAGGCCGATGCCGAAATCCTGCGGATCGCGCGCAAGCGGCTTCGGCTGATCGTGCTCGGCGTCGCCGGTTGGCGCAGCGATCTGAGCTGAGGGTCGAACGCAAGCACGCGCTCAGCGCTTTGCGTGGTCTGCGCAACCGAGTTGTAATGAACCCCACCGAAGATCGCGTCTGGCTGTTCGGCGTGGTAGACATCTGGCACGCCAGAGGATCCTGGCCAGTTCTCGCTGTTTATCTCGGGCTGGAGGTTGCGCGGTGACGGAAACCGCAATGTCAGAGTCTACTGGGGAGCCTGCCCAGCCAATCACCATCGGGGTGGTCGCCGAATCCGCTGAGGGTGAGCGCCGGGTGGCGCTTGTGCCGAAGATGGTCGAGCGACTGACCCGCAAAGGTCTGCGGGTCGTCGTCGCCGCTGGTGCGGGCGAGAGCTCCTTCAACTCCGACGAAGCATTCACCGACGCGGGTGCCACAATCGGCGACCCGTACCAGGCTGAGGTGGTGGTCGGGGTGGCCCCGCCGTCGGATGCTGAGATCGAGCGGCTGCGTTCCGGCACGGTACTGGCCGGTTTCTTGGCTCCTTTGTCGGACGCCGAGCGGATCGAACGGCTGGATTCCGCGGGTGTTATCGCCTTCGCGATGGAAGCCATCCCGCGGATCTCGCGCGCGCAGTCCATGGACGCGCTGTCGTCGCAGGCCAACGTCGCCGGTTACCGCGCGGTCCTGCTGGCCGCCCAGCAGCTCGCGCGCTTCTTCCCGATGCTGACCACCGCGGCAGGCACGGTGAAGCCTGCCAAGGCGTTGGTGCTGGGTGTGGGCGTTGCGGGCCTGCAGGCCCTGGCGACCGCCAAGCGTCTCGGCGCACAGGCCACCGGCTACGACGTGCGGCCCGAGGTCGCCGACCAGGTCCGCTCGGTCGGTGCCCAGTGGCTGGACCTCGGCATCGAAGCGACAGGCGAGGGCGGCTACGCGCGCGAACTGACCGAGGAGGAGCGTGCCGAGCAGCAGCGCAGGCTGACCGAGGCGACCACCAAGTTCGACGTCGTCATCACCACCGCCCTGGTGCCGGGGCGCAACGCGCCGACCCTGGTCACCGCCGATGCGGTGCGCGGCATGAAACCGGGCAGCGTGATCGTCGATCTGGCGGGGGAGACCGGCGGCAACTGCGAGTTGACCGAGCCTGGGAAGGTGATCACCGTGCACGGCGTGACCATCTGCTCGCCGCTGAACCTGCCCGCCGAGATGCCCGACCACGCCAGCGAGCTCTACGCCCGCAACGTGGTCGAGCTGCTGGAACTCCTGGTGGACTCCGAAGGCAAGCTGTCGCTCAACGGCGCCGACGCGATCGTCGACGGTGCGTGCGTGGCAGGCAAGGACAAGCTCATCAAGCCTGAAACTGAGACAACGGACCGGGAGGAGGCGAGCTGATGGAGTACGTGCTGCTGGTGCAGAACCTGGCCATTCTCGTGCTTGCGGGATTCGCCGGCTTCTTGGTGATCTCCAAGGTGCCCAACACCCTGCACACCCCGCTGATGTCGGCCACCAACGCGGTTCACGGCATCGTGGTCCTCGGTGCGCTGCTGGTGCTCGGCATCGGGGTCGGGGACGACCTGCTGAGCAAGATCATCCTGGTGATCGCCGTCATCTTCGGCACCATCAACGTGGTCGGCGGCTTCCTGGTGACCGACCGGATGCTGGGCATGTTCAAGGGCAAACCGGGCCAGAAGAAGAACGATGCCCGGGTGCGGGTGTCCGGCAAGGACGGAGAGGTGGCATGAGCTGGATCCACGACCCGGTATTCATCAACAGCCTCTACATCATCTCCTTCGCGCTGTTCATCTACGGCCTGATGAACCTGACCGGCCCGCGTACGGCGGTCCGCGGTAACTGGATCGCCGCGGTCGGTATGGGCATCGCGGTGGTGGCCACCCTGCTCATCGACGAGATGAGCGAGAACTGGGTGCTCATCGCGGCAGGTGTCGTGGTCGGAACGATCATCGGTGTGCCATCGGCGCAGAAGGTCAAGATGACCGCCATGCCCCAGATGGTTGCGCTGTTCAACGGCGTTGGTGGTGGCGCGGTCGCGCTGATCGCCTGGGCGGAGTTCCGGCACACGCACGCCTACGCCGATGAGCCGCGCTACGTGGCGATCGCCTCGCTGTTCGCTGCCGTGGTCGGTTCGATCTCGTTCTGGGGCTCGAATGTGGCCTTCGGCAAGCTGCAGGAGATCCTGTCGAGCAGGCCGATCGGGCTGGGCAAGCTGCAGCAGCCGCTCAATCTGATCGTGCTGGCCGCCGCGATCGCCTGCGCGGTGCTCATCGCGCTCGGCGGCGACTCCGAGCTGCTGATGATCGGTCTGCTGGTCGCGGCGGCGATCCTCGGCCTGATGCTCGTGCTGCCCATCGGCGGCGCGGACATGCCGGTGGTCATCTCGCTGCTCAACGCACTGACCGGCCTGTCGGCAGCGGCGATGGGTCTGGCGCTGAACAACACCGCGCTGATCGTGGCGGGCATGATCGTGGGCGCGTCGGGTTCGATCCTGACCAACCTGATGGCCAAGGCGATGAACCGCTCGATTCCGGCCATCGTCGCTGGTGGCTTCGGTGGCGGCGCGACCGCTGGTGGCGTCTCCGGCGGGGGCGAGGACCGTCCGGTCAACAGCACCAGCGCGGCCGACACCGCGATCCAGATGGCCTATGCGAGCAACGTGGTCGTGGTGCCGGGTTACGGGATGGCCGTCGCGCAGGCACAGCACATGGTGAAGGAAATGGCGGAGCTACTGGAGACCAAGGGCATCAATGTCTCCTACGCGATCCACCCGGTGGCGGGCCGTATGCCCGGGCACATGAATGTGCTGCTGGCCGAGGCCGACGTGCCCTATGACCAGCTCAAAGAAATGGACGAGATCAACTCCCAGTTCCCGCAGACCGACGTCTCCCTGGTGATCGGCGCCAACGACGTCACGAATCCTGCGGCGGAGACGGAACCGAACTCGCCCATCTATGGCATGCCGGTGCTCAAGGTGAACCAGAGCCGCTCGATCATCGTGCTCAAGCGCTCGATGAGCCCTGGGTTCGCCGGAATCGACAACGAGCTGTACTACGACGCCAAGACCAGCATGCTCTTCGGCGACGCCAAGTCCTCGGTGGCCGACATCGTCGAGGAACTCAAACAGCTGTAGGTCGGTGCATCTGTCGACATATGCACCCCCGATGGTGCATATGTCGACAGATGCACGTTCACCGCGGCCAACAGGAGCGCGAAGCCAGCCAACAGTGGCCACCATCGGGCGACACCGCGACGTCGTTGAGGAGCCTGTGCGGCGGGCACAGTGCTGTTGTCGATACCCAGGCCGAGCGGGACCGGCGCCGTGCGTGCGGGCTGGCCGGCCGGTATCGCCGTCGGGTGCACCGCGACAGCCGTACCGGCCAGGAAACCCTCGTGGGTCAGCACGGTGTCGGGCTGGATCGGCACATCGGGATCGATCACGCGCATGATCGCTCGTGCCTGCTCCACTGTGCACCGCGAAAGGCCGACTCCGTTGACCGCGATGAACGAGTCGAGGGCGCTACGCAGGGTGCTCGACCGGGGATGTACCACCCGCACCGGACTGGCAGGCGGGTCGTCAGGCACTCGGACGTTCTCGGCGAAGGGCCCGACGGCCAGGATCGCGCAGATCGGCACCGGCACCTGGCCCGATGCGTGTAGCCGCCGCGCGATCGCCTCGGCAGTCTCCAGCGCCGCGCTCCCTGGGTTGATGGCCGAGCCGGTACCGACCAGCGACCAGCCGTCGGCCTGCCACTCGCTGTGCAGTGGAGCGTCCAGGTGGATCGCTGGGCCGGGCAGGTCGACACCGAGCACCAGCACCACGGCACGCGGCAGCACCAGCACGGCGTCGACCGGCTGGTCCGATTCCGGCAAGCGGACGCCGATGAGTGCGATACCCCCGGTGAGTGATTCGCCCCGCCCCAGTGCGGTCAGTGCTGCGCGTATGTCATCGGCGACGCGTGATCCCTGCTCGCCGATGCGCAGGAGACGCACCAGCACACCTCCCCGTCGTAGTCCCCGACGTTGATCGTCCCGACTACACAGATTAGCCGCACCGACCGGATCGGTTGGCGTGGAGTCGAGCACGTCGGCTAGTGCGAAAGAAACTCATACCAATACTACTTTCGGTTATTGACGTGAAGCTGTTCACCTAGTTGAGTGATACCCCGATCGAATTACGCCAACCGGTCTAACCGGGACACGAGGAGGACGTGATGGTTGAACGCAGGCCGTGGCGCAGGAAGGTGGCGGTCATCGCGGCGGCGCTCGCCCTGCCGGTGGTCGGTGCGGCATCCGCCCAGGGGGCGATCGGTTCGCTCGCACCGATTTCCGATTCGCTGAGCGGACTTCTGTCCGAAGGCTCGAAGGCCACCGTGCTGGTGCACGGAACCGATCTCGCTGCCGCGAATCGCGCGGTGACCGCCGCGGGGATGAAGAAGATCACCAGCTTCGACAAGATCGGCGTGGTTGCCGCGTCGGGCAGTTCGGACCAGGTGAAACGGGTACGCTCCGCATCCGGTGTCACCTACGTGGAGAACAATGACCCGATCGAGTTCTTCGGCAGCACGGGCACAACCGCGACGCGTAGTGCCGAGGCACGCACCACGCTTACCGACGCCGACGGCAACCCGCTCGACGGGCGGGGCTCCTCGGTGGCGGTTATCGACACGGGTGTCGACCCCAACCACCCCGCCTTCCTCGACGAGAACGGCGAGAGCCGGGTGGTGCGCAATATGAAGGCGCTGTGCACCGGTGGTACCAGCACCGGCTGCATCATCGACGCGGGCCCGCTGGACACCGACACCCTCTCCGGAGGCGGCCACGGCACGCACGTCACCGGCATCGCTGCGGGCAGCGTGCTCGAACTCTCCGATGGCACCGAGGTCGGCGGTTCGGCTCCCGGTGCCAAGATCGTGTCCATTTCCACCGGAGCCGTGCTGCTCATCATCGGTGCCGACGCCGCGTTGAACTGGGTGTTGGAGAACCACGCCGCGCCGTGTGGTGAGGGTGTCTCGGCCGATGAGTGCCCGCCGATCAAGGCGATCAACAACTCCTACGGGCCCAGCGGCGGTGGCGAGTTCAATCCCGAGTCAGCGACGGTGAAGCTGCAGCGTGCGCTCGCCGCTGAGGGTGTCCTCACGGTGTGGGCCAACGGCAATGACGGTGGCGACGGTTCGCAGAGCCGCTCCAACCCGCCGGGACAGGACCCGACCCCCGGGGTCGTCTCGGTGGCGTCCTACTTCGACGAGGGCACCGGTACCCGGGACGGCAAGGTGTCCGACTTCTCCTCGCGCGGTGCGGCCGAGGATCAGGGGACCTGGCCGGACATCTCCGCGCCCGGCGAGGAGATCATCTCGGCCTGTCGTCCGTACCTGCTGATCTGCTCGACCGGTGGACAGCCGCTGAACGGGCCCGGGCCGCTGGATCTCGGCACGTACAACGTGATCAGCGGGACGTCGATGGCCGCCCCGCAGATCACCGGCATCATCGCGCAGCTCTTCCAGGCGAAGCCTGATGCCACCCCGGCCGAGATCGAGGACGCGCTGAAGGCGACCGCGTACAAGTACACCGACGGTGCCGCCTACGAGCAGGCCGGGTCGTACACCTCGAGCTTCGACAAGGGCACCGGCCTGGTCGATGTGGTGGCCGCCGTCCAGGCGCTGACGGGCGGCTGATCGGGCGCCGCGAAGGGGCATGAAG
>JBOHER010000500.1:0-31204 GCA_050701115.1 Haloechinothrix sp.
CGAGGTGTGCCGCGCAGGCTACGGAGCCGCCCCTCCGGCCCCAAGGGTCGCTACGCGATCGCTGCGCGACGGCCTGCGGCCGCCCTTGACCCCAGAGCCTCTGCAGCTCCTAGACAGACCCAACACGACGGGCAGGCCAAAAACCGACGCCTGCCCGCCCCAACGCGCGGCACACCAAAGCGGCCGCGTGCCACAAAACCAAGTCTCTACGGTTCCAGGGGATTGCCAGACCCACCCGAAACAGCGATCAGGGCGCCGCATCGGTCGAGCGCGTGTGAGAAGTGAGCGCTACTCAAAACCGACCCAGCGACGGTGTCCTCCAGGGCCCGCCAGGCCCGGGCGAGCGGTCGGCGCAGGTAGTGGCACCATTCGCAACCACCCACCGCGTGAATAGCGCGAGTTTTGAATGAGACACAGTGTCGGCGGGCGCGTCTGGTGTTGGTCCATCCGGTCAACCGGAACGCGGCGATGAGGGTGTTGCGGATGATCGCCATGGTCAGCGGTACCGTTCCGGCGCGGAGGGTCGATTTGTCTTCTCCGAACGAACTGTCCCTCACCCAATGAACACCGGTTTCGATCGCGCCCCAGTGCCCTCGCAGCAGCCGGCCGAGCTCGCGGGGGCCGGCCTGGCCGGGGATGAGGCTGGTGACGCAGTGACCGGGGCGACGCGCACGATGCGCCGCTCGGTGCGGCCGTGTCCGCGGTCGTTTTCGATGTACTCGGGCGCGAACTCGGCGAGAACCGGGGGGGTCGGCGACAGCACGCGTTGCGTGGCGGCCGGTCAGCGGCTCCGGCCTGGCGCCCAGCGCCAGCAGCACCTCCCGCGACACCTCCGCCACCCACTGCGCGATCGCGGTCGCCACATCTCGACCTACCCCCGCCCTCGCAGCCACGATCACCGCCAGCAGAAACCCCAGCTCATCTCCAGCAGGCCGTGCCCGACCTACCTCACAGCACTCCAATCCGGCGTGTCTACCTCAAACAGTCCAAACAGGACTCAACCAGTCATACCTCAAACATGGCGGTTTCGGTGGGTCCAGAGGCACGGGAACGTCACTCAGTCATCCACGCCGTAACCGCCGCCACCCGGCGTTTCCACCACCAGCACATCTCCTGGCTCGACCTGCACCGAGTCACAACCCGACATCGCGACCTCCGTACCGTCGGCGCGTTCGATCCGGTTGAGACCCAGCGAACCGGGGGAGCCGCCCGCCATGCCGTAGGGCGACACGCGCCGGTGCCCCGACAACGTGCTCACGGTCATCGGCTCACGGAATCGGATTCGCCGCACACCGCCGTCGCCTCCACGCCACCGCCCGGCACCCCCACTACCGCGCCGGACCTTGTACTCCTCGACCAGCGCCGGAAGCCGCCACTCGAGCACTTCCGGATCGGTGAGCCGGGAATTGGTCATATGGGTCTGCACCACGGACGCCCCGTCGAAGCCCTTGCCAGCGCCCGAGCCGGAACCGAGGGTTTCGTAGTACTGGTGGCGCTCGTTGCCGAAGGTCACGTTGTTCATCGTGCCCGCGCCTTCGGCCTGCACACTGAGTGCGGCGTACAGCGCGCCGGTGACCGCCTGGGAGGTTTCCACATTCCCGGCCACCACGGCGGCGGGGTAGACCGGCGAGAGCATGGTGCCCTCGGGAATCACGATGTTCAGCGGCCGCAGGCAACCGTCGTTGAGCGGGATCTCATCGGCGACCAGCGTGCGGAAGACATATAGCACAGCGGCCGTGGCCACCGAGGACGGCGCGTTGAAGTTCGTGTCCAACTGTGCCGACGTGCCGGTGAAGTCGATGGTCGCCGACCGGCCGTCCCGATCGACCCTCACCCGGACCGAGATCACCGCGCCGGAGTCCATCTCGTACCGGTACTCGCCGTCATCGAGCGCGTCGATCACCCTGCGGACCGCTTCTTCGGCGTTGTCCTGCACATGCCGCATATAGGCCAGGACCACGTCGAGTCCATAGTGGTCGATCATCTTGCCGACCTCTTCGACCCCCTTCGCGTTGGCCGCGATCTTCGCCCGCAGGTCGGCGATGTTCGTCTGCGGGTTCCGGGATGGGTAGCGCGCTTCGGTCAGTAACCGCAGTGTCTCCTCCTCGCGCAACCGTCCCTGCTCCACCAGCAGCCAGTTGTCGAACAACACCCCCTCTTCCTCGACCACGCGGCTGTTGGCAGGCATCGAGCCGGGTGTCAGCCCGCCGATCTCGGCATGGTGACCACGGGAGGCGACGAAGAACAGGATCGACTCGCCCGCCCGGTCGAATACCGGCGTGATCACGGTGATGTCGGGCAGATGGGTACCACCGTGGTACGGGTCGTTGACCGCGTACACCTCACCGCGCTTCATCTGGCCCGCCCTGCGCCGAACGACCTCCTTGACGCTGGTGCCCATCGAACCGAGGTGCACCGGAATGTGCGGGGCGTTCGCGATGAGGTTGCCGTCCGGGTCGAACAGCGCGCAGGAGAAGTCAAGCCGCTCCTTGATGTTGACCGACTGCGCCGTGGACTCGAGCGCCGCGCCCATCTGCTCGGCGATGGACATGAACAGGTTGTTGAAGATCTCCAGCAGGACCGGATCCGCTGCGGTTCCCACGTCCGCCCCGGCGGGAGCTGCGACCCGGTCGAGGACGAGGTGGCCTTCGGGCGCGCGGGTGGCTTGCCAGCCTTCGTCGACCACGGTGGTCGAATTCGCCTCGGCGATGATCGCTGGTCCGGTCACCGTCTCACCCTCATGCAACCGCTCGCGCCGGTGCAGGGGCGTCTCGTGCCAGGCGTCGCACGCATACATCGGTACCGAGTCGATCGGTCCGCCTGCGCTTGCCGGGGTCGTCCCGCCGACCCGCGACAGGTCGGGGGGTTCGCTCAGGCCGGTCGCTTCCACGGACAAGGCTTCGACCACGAGGGGGCGGTCCATCAGGAACGAGTACGTCCTGCGGTAGCTGGCCTCGAAGGCCGCGAGCATCGGTTCGGGTTCGTCGAGGTCCACCTGCACCGTGCTGTCGGTGCCGTCGTAACGCAGGTGGGCCCTGCGGGCGATCCGGATGCGGTCCTCCGGCACCTCCTCGTCGCGTAACTCGGCTCGCGCGGACGATTCCAGGTCCTCGGCGACCTCGAGCAGCCGCGGCATCGCGTCCTGGGTGAGCTGTTGTTCCACCGACTGCTCGCGCATTGCGGTGATATCGGCCAGGCCGATGCCCAGCGCGGAGAGCACGCCCGCCATCGGCGGCACCAGCACGGTACGGATGCCCAGCGAATCGGCGACCGCGCAGGCGTGCTGTCCGCCCGCCCCGCCGAAGGTGGTCAGCGCGTATTCGGTGACATCGTGGCCCTTCTCCACCGAGATGCGCTTGACCGCATTGGCCATGTTCGCCACCGCGATTTGCAGGTAGCCTTCCGCGACCTGCTCCGGAGTCCGGTCATCACCGGTCTGCTCGCCGATCTCGGCAGCCAGCCGCGCGAAGCCCTTCCGCACGACCTCGGCGTCCAGCGGTGCGTCCCCGTCCGGGCCGAAGACGTGCGGGAAATGTGCAGGCTGGATCCGGCCCAGCATCACGTTCGCGTCGGTGACGGTGAGCGGACCACCGCCCGAGTAGCAGGCGGGCCCTGGACTCGCCCCCGCCGAGTCCGGCCCGACCCGATAGCGGCTGCCGTCGAAGTGCAGAATCGAGCCGCCACCCGCGGCGACGGTGTGGATGTCCAGCATCGGCGCGCGCAGCCGGATACCCGCGACCTGAGTCTGAAAGACCCGCTCGTAGGACCCCGCGAAGTGCGACACGTCGGTGGACGTGCCGCCCATGTCGAAGCCGATCACCTTGTGCCTGCCGACCAGTCGCGACATCCGCACCATGCCCACGATGCCGCCTGCTGGACCGGACAGGATCGCGTCCTTGCCGCGGAAATGGCGTGCCTCGGCCAGCCCTCCGTTGGACTGCATGAACATCAGCGGCACGTCGCCCATCTGCTCCGCCACGTGATCGACGTACCGCCGCAGTACCGGGGAGAGGTAGGCGTCCATCACGGCGGTGTCGCCCCGGGGGACCACCCTCATCAGCGGACTGACCTCGCTGGACAGTGAGATCTGCGGGAAACCGAGCCGAGCCACCAGCTCACCCACCGCCCGTTCGTGCGCCGGGTAGAGGTGACTGTGCAGGCAGACCACCGCCACCGCACCGATGCCGTCCTCGAGAGCGTCCCGAAGGTCACCGGCAAGCCGATCGAGGTCCGGTTCGCGAAGTACCTCGCCCTGCGCGGTGACCCGCTGGTCGACCTCGATCACCCGCTCGTAGAGCAGTTCGGCCAGCTCGATGTGCCGGGCGAAGATCCGGGGCCGGTCCTGGTAACCGATCCGCAGTGCGTCGGCGAACCCCTTGGTGATGACCAGCGCGGTGCGCTCGCCCTTGCGTTCCAGCAGCGCGTTGGTCGCGACCGTGGTGCCCATCCGCACCTGGGTGACCTGTGCGGCGGGGACGGGCTCATCGGAGCCGAGGTCGAGCAGGGTCCTGATCCCGGCGACAGCGGCGTCGGAATAGCGAGCCGGGTTCTCCGAGAGCAGCTTGTGTGTGACCAGGGCGCCATCGGGCCGCCGAGCGACGATGTCGGTGAACGTGCCGCCCCGATCGACCCAGAACTGCCAGCCCGCACTCGTCACCCAGGTTCCCTTCGTCCTCGCGACTCAGCCGATTGCGCCTGATCCTTCTACCATCATGAATGGCCTGAGTGCGGTGGCCACGCGGGATTGGCCATGCGTGAAGACTTGCGGTGAGCTGTCACTGCGTTCACGGTGGATTCGGCGGATGTTGAGCTCGGTGCGGTGATGCGCGAAGGGGCGTGGGGTTGATGAGCAGGATGAGGACGGCTCCGACGAGCCACCAGGGCTTGTTGGCGTGGGTCGGTGAAGTCGCGGAGCTGACGACCCCGGACGACGTGGTCTGGTGCGACGGCTCGGACGGCGAATGGGACCGGCTGACCAGGCGGCTCGCCGAGGGCGGAACACTGATCCGGTTGACGAAGAAGCCGAACTCCTTCTGGTGTGCGTCCGACCCGGCCGATGTGGCCAGGGTGGAGGACTGCACCTTCATCTGCTCTCAGCGCGAGGATGATGCGGGCCCGACCAACAACTGGATGGATCCGGCCGAGATGAAGTCGATCATGACTGAGCTCTACCGCGGTTGCATGCGTGGTCGGACCATGTACGTGATCCCGTTCTGCATGGGACCGCTCGGCGCGGAGGACCCCAAGCTGGGGGTGGAGATCACCGACTCGGCCTATGTCGTGGCCTCGATGCGGATTATGACCCGGATGGGCACGGCAGCGCTGGACAAGTTCATCGCCGAGAACGGCACGGAGCGCCCATTCGTGCCCGCGCTGCATTCGGTGGGTGCCCCACTCAAGCCAGGACAGGCAGACGTTCCGTGGCCCTGCAACGACACCAAGTACATCTCGCACTTCCCCGAGGAGCGGGCGATCTGGAGCTTCGGTTCCGGCTACGGCGGAAACTCGTTGCTGGGCAAGAAGTGCTACTCACTGCGGATAGCCTCGGTGATGGCGCACGACGAGGGCTGGCTGGCCGAACACATGCTGATCCTCAAGCTGATCTCACCGGAGAACAAGGCGTACTACCTGGCCGCGGCGTTCCCGAGCGCCTGCGGCAAGACCAACCTGGCGATGCTGGAACCCAAGGTGCCGGGCTGGCGGGCCGAGACGCTGGGTGATGACATCGCCTGGATGCGGTTCGGCGCGGACGGCCGGCTGTATGCGGTCAACCCCGAGTTCGGCTTCTTCGGGGTGGCGCCCGGCACCGGCTGGAAGACCAATCCGAACGCGATGCGCACGATCGAGAAGGGCAACACGCTGTTCACCAACGTGGGCCTTACCGACGACGGCGACGTCTGGTGGGAGGGCATGAGCGAGCCGCCCGAGCACCTGACGTCGTGGCGTAAGCAGGACTGGACGCCGGACTCGGACACGACGGCCGCGCACCCGAATTCGCGGTACTGCACACCGATGTCGCAGTGCCCGATCGTGGCACCCGAGTGGGACGACCCGCGGGGTGTGCCGATCTCGGCGATCCTGTTCGGTGGCAGGCGCGCCACCACGATCCCGTTGGTCACCGAGTCCCGAGACTGGCAACGCGGCGTGTTCATGGGAGCGACTCTGTCCTCGGAAACCACCGCGGCCGCGACCGGCCAGGTCGGCGTGGTGCGTCGCGATCCGATGGCGATGCTGCCGTTCCTCGGCTACCACGTAGGTGACTACCTGAACCACTGGTCGGAGATCGGCAAGGCGGCCGATGAGGCGAAGCTGCCGAAGATCTTCTACGTCAACTGGTTCCGCCGAGGCGCGGACAAGCGCTTCCTGTGGCCCGGCTTCGGGGAGAACTCCCGGGTGCTGAAGTGGATCATCGAGCGGATCGAGGGCAAGGCGTCCGGGACCGAGACCCCGATCGGTTACGTACCTACTCCCGATGCGCTGGATCTGTCCGGCCTCGGTACGTCCACAGCGGACGTCGAGGAGGCTCTCGCGGTCGACAAGGATGAGTGGCTCGCCGAACTGCCCATGATCGAGGAGTGGTTCGGCAAAATCGGCGACAAGCTGCCCAGCTCGCTGCGCGACGAACTCGATGCGCTCAAGCACCGCTTCGACGGCGCTGCCCGGTAGTCACCCCAGCGGAATCGGGAACAAGTTTCACGTTAGGGGTTGTCACTCCTTTGGGTGATACGGTAGTAAAACATCGGCGAGCAACCCGTTAGCCCGAACGGCGGCGGACCGCACGGCCGATACGTGGACCCCACGATCGCCAGGTAGTCCCACCCCGGGGAGTCTTCACCGGAAGGATCAACCCCATGAAGCAGTGGCTCCACCGCGCCGCGGCTGTCACAGCCTGCGCCGCGCTCGCGTCGTTGGCCCTGGTTCCGTCCGCCCAGGCGCAGGAACCGGTCATCCAACCAGGCGTCTCGATCTACAACGGCAGTGGTTACTGCACCCTGAACTGGATCTACGACGGCACCGGAGCCCAGGCGGGCAAGGTGTACGGCGGTACCGCCGCGCACTGCGTCGACGGCGTCGGGCAACGCATCTCGCTGTCCAGCGGAAGCCTCGGTGAAGCCATCCAGGAATTCGGCTCGGTCGCCTATACGGACGACAACCTGGACTACGCGTTCATCGAGATCGACGCCGACCGGGTCGCTCAGGTCGACCCGGCCATGAAGGGCCACCCGGCGATCCCGACCGGCTTCTCGACGACCGAGACCGCCGCACAGGGCGACATCATTCAGTTCTCCGGCAACGGCGTCGGCTTCCACCTGCTCGAGCCGACCCAGGAGCAGCGCCAGGGCGTGCTGCACTCCAACGACGGCACCCAGCACTATGTGGTCGGCGCGGTCAGCCCCGGTGACTCGGGCGGCCCGGTCGCCGACGTCACCGACGACAACAAGGCCCTCGGCCTGGTCAACACGGTCGGGGTCGGTGTGGTGAACGGCTTGCCCTACGCCGGTGAGGGCGGCATCTCGCTCGAGGGTATGTTCACCGATGCCGCGAGCGCTGGCTTCACCGTCACGCTGCGCACCGTCGGCTGAACTGCGGTAGCGCTCACACTCGAGGCCGCCCCTGGTGGGGCGGCCTCGAGTTGCTTCTGGGGTGCTCAGAATGGGCGGAACTCAGGAAGCGCGGCGCAACTCCTCGGTGACCGACCAGGCTGTACACGCGCAGCCACCCTCAACGGCGTGGCAGTCGATGACGAGCGGGTGCCGAAGGTCCGCGGTGTCCCGGCAGCCGGGTTCGGTGCATTCGATGAGACCGTCGTAGTGCAGCACCAGCGTCCCGTGGCAGTGGTCGAGGTCACTGGTGCATTTCGCGCATTCCGTGATCATGATGCCCTCCGCGACTTCCGTTCGCCCTCTTGGTACCACTCGGGGACCGGCGGAGCCCTGCACTGGCGCGGCGTGTCGCGATTTCGGCGTCGGCTTCAGGCGGTCTTGGTGGTTCGGCGGGTCCGGGTGGCCGGTTTCTTCGGCGTGGGCTCCTTCTCAGTGCTCGTCTTGGTTGTCCGCTTCGCCGGTGCTTTGCGGGCTGTTGCGGCGGGTTTGCGGGTCTTCTTGGCGGCGTTGACGCTGGCCTGCAGTGCCGCCATCAGGTCGACGACCTCGGCCTTGCCGCCCTTCGCCTTGGGAGTCACGGTGGCTTTGCCCGCCACCTTCGCCTCGATCAGGGTCTCCAGGGCTTCACGGTAGCTGTCGGTGTAGTTATCCGGCTCGAACACCGGCTCGGACAGCGAATCGATCAGCGAGCCGGCCATGGTCAGCTCCTGGGGCCGCACCTGCGGTGGGTCCTCGCGCAGGAAGCCGAAGTCGGGGGTGCGCACCTCGTCGGGCCACAGCATGGTCGTCATCAGCAGGACATCAGCATGTACCCGGAGCAGGGCCAGGGTCTCCCGCTGGCGCAGCGCAACCTTCGCGATCGCGACGTTTCCCGACTTGTGCAGCGCGTCCCGCAGCAGCACGTACGGCTTGGTGGCGGCCTTCTGCGGCTCGAGGTAATAGGTACGGTCGAAGTAGATCGGATCGATCGATTCCAGTGGGACGAACTCGAGCACGTCGATGGTGCGTGAGCTGGACAGTGGTAAGTCGGCCAGGTCGGTGTCGGTGAGGACGACCATCTCGCCGTCCGCCAGCTCGTAGCCCTTGGCGATATCGGCGTAGGGAACCTCCTTGTCCTCGGCCGAGCAGAACCGCCGGTACTGGATCCGGCCACCGTCGGAGGCGTGCACCTGGCGTAGTGAGACGTTCTTGTTCTCGGTCGCCGCATACAGATGGATCGGAATGGTGACCAGGCCGAAGGAGACCGAACCCTTCCACATCGCGCGCATCGCACACCTCCGACATCCCCGCCCACGAACCCTCTTGCTGTGACGGTACGTTCACCCGCGCGTCCTGGCCAGCCGCTCCTCGAGCTGGGCGCGGCGTTCCTCGAAGCGGCTGGCCTGCCCCTGCAGCCCGGTGAGGAACTCGGCAAGCTCGGCGCGGGCCGTCTCGCCGACCTCGCCAAGGCCTTCCAGTTCGAACACCTTCCAGTGCCGCAGTAGCGGCCAGACGACCTCGTCGTGGTGGATACGCAGGTCGTAGATTCCTGCCTTGGCGATTTGCGCGGCCTTGCGGGCGAAACTCGGAATAATGCTGCCTGGCATCTGGAAGCCGATGACCTCGTCGGCGATAGCACGCATCATCGCGTCCGGCTCGATCTCAAGGGTCGCGGTGACCAGGTTCCGGTAGAAAACCATGTGCAGGTTCTCATCGGTCGCCACGCGAGCGAGTAGCTTCTCGGCAATGGGGTCCTGGGTATAGCGCCCGGTATTGCGGTGTGAGATGCGGGTCGCCAACTCCTGAAACGAGACATAAGCGAAGACGTGCAGCAGCGGCTTGTCCTCGGCGTCGTATCCGATCTGCATGGTCTGCATGCGTGCCCGCTCGAGTTCGTCCGGGTCCACCGCGCGGGTGGTAAGCAAGTAGTCGCGGATGCAGATGCCGTGTCTGCCCTCCTCGGCGGTCCACCGATGTACCCAGGTACCCCATGCGCCGTCGCGGCCGAATGCCCGCTCGATCTCCCGGTGATAGCTCGGCAAATTGTCCTCGGTCAGCAGGTTGACCTCCAGCGCCGTCCTCGCGACCGGCGACAGGCTGGACTGCTCAGCGTCCCAGGGCTCGCCGCCGAGATCGCCGAAGTCCCGACCCTGACTCCACGGCACGTATTCGTGCGGCATCCACTCCTTGGCGACCTCGAGGTGCCGGTTCAGGTTGGTGGCAACCGTCGGTTCGAGCTCGAGCAGCAGGCGAGTGGTGTCGGACACGGGCATGGTTGCGTCCTTCCTAATGGGCGACAACACCAACCTACGCTACCGTAGGTTACGGTGCCGTGGCCATGGGATGAGCCTTCCGTATCTGACTCCGGCGCGGCCTGGACTATCCGGGCCAGGCATGGACAGGGACGTTGGTGTGCATGTGGTCGCGATAGCGCCGCAGCATTTCGCGCATCGCCTCCGCGCGGTTGCGCGAGGTGGTGTCGAACAGGTCGTGGAAGGTGCGCGCCTGCCAGGTCGCGCCGTTGGTGGCGGTAAGGCAGCGTTGCTCGATGATCTCGAGTAGCCGCTCCTGCTCACCGGTGTCGACCTCCCAGCGCCGCAATCCCTGGTATGCCAACGGCAACAGGCGGCGCAACACCAGTTCGGTGACCGGAATGGTGCCGAGTCCGGGCCAGTAGACGCGCGCGTCGATTCCATCGCGGGCGCAGGTGTGAAAGTTCTCTTCGGCCGCGCTGAAGGACATCTGCGTCCAGACTGGCCGCTCTTGGTCGAGAAGGGCGCGAACCAGTCCGAAATAGAACGCTCCGTTGGCCAGCGTGTCTACCACGGTCGGCCCGGCAGGCAGCACCCGGTTCTCCACCCTGAGGTGCGGACGCTCGCGCACCACGTCATAGACCGGCCGGTTCCACCGGTAGATCGTTCCGTTGTGCAGCCGCAGTTCGGCCAGGGCCGGGGTATCCCCGCGATCGAGCACCTCGATGGGGTCCTGATCGGAACAGACGGGGAGGAGAGCGGAGAAATACCGAACGTTCTCCTCGAACAGGTCGAAGATCGAGGTGATCCACCGTTCGCCGAACCATACCCTCGGTCGTACCCCCTGCGCTTTCAACTCCTCGCTGCGAGTGTCGGTGGCCTGCTCGAACAGAGCGATACGGGTTTCGTGCCAAAGCTCCTTGCCGAACAGGAAGGGAGAGTTGGCGCCGACGGCGATCTGCACCCCGGCAATGGCCTGTGCCGCGTTCCAGTACGCCGGGAACTCTGCTGGGCTGACCTGGAGATGAAACTGCGTGCTGGTGCAGGCCGCTTCCGGGGCGATGGTGTCGCAAGTCGTCTGCAGCCGTTGCGCGCCTTCGATGGTGATGTGCAGGTCCTCGCCGCGGGCGGCGAGGACCTGTTCGTTCAGCAAGGCGTACCGCGGATTACCGGACAACGAGTGCCCGGTCACGTGCGACTGGCGCAGCGTGGGCAGGACTCCGATCATGACCAGGTGGGTGCCGAGGCCCTCCGCCTTTTGCTCGGCGGAGTTCAGACTGGCGCGGACCTCGTTCTCGAATTCTCGCGTGCCGAGCCCGGTGAGTCTGCGCGGAGCCACGTTGATCTCGATGTTCCACTGGCCCAGTTCGGTCTGGAACGCGGGATCGGCGATGGCTTCGAGGACCTCGGCGTTCCGCATCGCAGGCTCCTGGTGCTCGTCGACCAGGTTGAGTTCGATCTCCAGGCCGGTCATCGGGCGCTCGAAGTCGAAGCGCGACTCCCGCAGCATGCGGGCGAAGGCGTCCAGGCAGCGTCGGACCTTCACCCGGTACCGGGTCCGGTCGGCTCGGGAGAAGGTGTGCCGCCCGATCTCCTCGCCCATGACCGCCTCCTGGCGCTCGGCTCACAAATGCAGGTCCGCGGGTGCCTTGTCCGGCCGCAGCCCGCGCCATGCCGGGGCGCGCAATCGCTGGTCGCGGGTCCACTCGCGGAATACGACCTCGCCGACCAGTTTCGGGCTCACCCAGCGTGCGTCCTTCGACCGGGCACGGGGGATCGGCCCGGTGAACGGGGAGGTCTTGCGCGCCAGCCGGTTCAGCTTGGTCTGCAGGGTGCGCAGCATGTCGTCGCTGAATCCGGTGCCGACCTGGCCGACATAGCGCAGTCCACCGTCCTCGGGCACGCCCAGCATCAGCGAACCGAAGGTGTCCGCTCTCTTGCCGGTACCCGGTAGCCAGCCACCGATCACGACTTCGAGCGCGGTGACCTCGGTGATCTTGCGCCATTCCGGCGAACGCTTGCCTGGCCGGTAAGGGGAGTCCAGCCGCTTGGCGACCGCACCCTCCAACTCCTGCTCTCGTGCGGTCTCCAGAACAGCGCCGCCTGCGCCGGGGAACATCGGGGACAGCTGCCAATGCGGGCCGCGCAGCTTGAGTCGCTGCAGTTTGCGCCTGCGCTGCGAGTAGGACAGCTCGAGCAGGGACTTCCCATCCAGATGCAGCAGATCGAAGATCAGGTAGGTCACCGGATCGTTCCTGCTCAGCCGCGCGGCCTGCTGGTCGCGAGCGTGCATCCGCCGCTGCAACGCGGCAAAGCTCGGCTTGCCGTCGGCGAGGGAGACGATCTCGCCGTCCAGCCACAGTTGCTTGCCGGCCAGATCCTCACCCAGATCGCGCAGTTCGGGATACCCACCGGTGATGTCGTTACCGAGGCGGGAATGCAGGCGGATGCGTCCACCGTCCACCCTGGCCAGTGCCCGGACACCGTCCCATTTGAACTCATACCCCCACTGCTCGTCCTCATCGGCGGCAGGCAGTGAGCCGCTCACCGCGAGCATCGGTGCGATCGTTTCGGGCAGCGGTTCCCAGTCCGCCTTCAGTGGTGGATCTGACCGGCGCACCAGCCACTCGTCACCACGCCGGAAGAACACATACTTGCCGCGCGCCTTCCGGCCGTGTAGGACGATGGACACTTCATCGGATGTCCACTTCAGCGTGTCGTAGTGGCCCTTGTCCCAGATGAGCATCTGACCGCCGCCGTACTCGCCCTGGGGAATCTCGCCCTCGAAGGTGGCGTACTCCAGAGGATGGTCCTCGGTGTGTACGGCGAGCCGGATCGGCCCCGGCTCGGTCGGCAGCCCCTTGGGGACCGCCCATGAGACCAGCACCCCGTCGCGTTCCAGCCGGACGTCCCAGTGCAGGTGGCGCGCGTGGTGTTCCTGGATCACGAACGTGTCGCCGGTGCCCGCGGGCAGTTCGTCGGTGTCCGGTACCGGCTCGGGGGTGCGCTCCGGATGCCGCTTGCTCCGGTAGTCCCGCAGCCTGGTACCGCTGGAGCGATCGTCAGCTTTCGCGTTCATCTCTCCCTTCCCGCTGCCCTTGTCCCAGTGCCCTTGTCCCAGTGCCCTGTCGCCAGTGCCATTGTCCCAGGTCCTTCGCGATGTGCCCGCTCACGAGGGTGCCGGGGGTGGGCGTTCGGTGTCGGTGATGTCGAGTTGTTCCTGGTCGAGCGACGTTGGTTCGAGGGGTTTCACGGCAGGCCCGTTGAGCACCGAGCCGTCCAGGTCGAACCGCGATGCGTGGCACGGGCAATCCCAGGTCTTCTCAGCGTTGTTGAACGCGACGACGCAGCCGAGGTGGGTACAACGCGCCGAGACGGCGTGCAGCACGGCGTCGGAGTCCCGATAGGCGGCGACCATGCTGGTTCCGACGGTGGTGACCGTCGACTCGCCCACCTCGAGCTGGTGTGGATGCTTCCGGTGGATCAGCGCCTTCACGTGACCGACCACCGCGTGCCGCGCGGTCTGCAGGTTGGCCTTGCCGATGGCCCGTACAGCGCGGGGGCCGAGCAGGCGATTCGGGCTGTACAGGTGCGCCAACGGGTTGTCCACTCCAGTGATCAGGTCGCGCAGCAGCATCCCCGCGAGGGTGCCCCCGGTCATGCCCCACTGGGCGAAACCGGTGGCCACCCAGAGATGGTTGACCAGCGGGTGGTAGTGGCCGATGTAGGGCAGGGCGTCCGGGGTGGCCAGGTCGTGCGCCGACCACCGGTAGTCCGGTTCACCGATGCCGAACCAGCGTTGCGCCCAGTCGGTCATCCGCTCGTAACGCGCGCTCACGTCGACGTCATCGCCGGTCCGGTAGTGCTCCCCGAGCACGAGCAACAGGTGCTTTCCGTTGTCCAACGGGGTCGTTCGTACTGAATGTCCGGTGTCGATGGCCAGGTAGATGCCGGGCAACGGTTCATCGACCTCAGCGGCGACGACCAGGTCGTGGGTGGGAGCGAGACGGGCGAAATACAGGCCTCGGTCCAAGATCGGGTAATGCGTCGCGATCACCACATCGCGGGCGCGCACCGAGCCCCTGCTCGACCGGACGATGAGGCCGAAGTCGGTCTCGGCGACCTGCAGCACCCGGGCGCCCTCCACGATGTGGCAGCCTGCCGACTCGGCGCGGTCGGCGAGGGCGAGCAGCCATCGCCTCGGGTGGAATTGCGCCTGGTCGGTGAACCGGACGGCGTCCACCGGGGAGATCGGCAGCCCGATGTCCCCGCTGACGGTGGTCGCAGCCAAGCCGGCCTCGGCGGCGGCGGTTGCTTCGTCCGCCAGCTGGGACGCCTGCCCGGGCTCGGCGGTGAATACATAGGAGTCCTTGCGTTCGAACTGACAGTCCACCCCGAGCGTGCGCTGCTCGTCGGCGATCCACTCCAGGGCGGCTATGTTGCTGGCCGCATAGTCCGCGGCGGTTTGGCTCCCGTATGACCGGGCGAGCCGTGCATACTTCGCGCCGTGCTGGGCGCTGACCTTGGCGGTCGTGCTGCCGGAGACGCCGCCCGCCAGCCTGCGTGCCTCGAGCAGGGCGACGGTGCGGCCTGCCTGGGTGAGCAGGTAGGTGGTGGTCAGCCCGGCGATGCCGCCGCCGACCACCACCACGTCAGCCTCCGGCGGCAGCGAAACACCGGATCGGTCACCGTCGGGCTCGCTGTCGTGCCAGTAGGACACGCCTGCGTCGAGGTGCTTCACGAGACCGGGGTAGCCAGAATCGGCCTCGGGTACACCACAGCGGCGAAGTAGCTACAAGGGGTTCGACCGGGAACTGGTTACTTCGCGTCGGCGTAGCAGTCGACGGCATCGGCCTGCAAGGGGAAACGCACCGGACAGTGGTGCCCGAACACCAACAAGGCGGCCTCCCGGGCGCAGCGCGCCAGTTCCGCGCCAACCACATCGGCGTAGTCGGCGGGACAGTGCACGGTCACCTCGTCGTGCTGGAAGAAGACCAACTCGCCTTCGGGTGCGCGGTCGGCGAGGCGCTGCCTGAGCTCCACCTGGGCGGCGTCGGCGACGACCAGTTTCCAGCCCGGCTCGGCCCGCACGCATATCCGCAGCGTTCGGGGGATCTGCAACGCGCCGCCGCCGCGACTGGCCCAGCGGCCGGACACCACACCGCCGACGACATACACCGGCCGGAACCGGCCGCCGGACACCCACTGGTCCAGCCACGACCAGCCGTGTGCCGAATGCAGCCGGGCCAGTTCCTTGTAAGCCAGCAACGGTTCGACCGCCGGGTGATCGACACCTCTGAGCACTCACGCGCGACTGGAGGGGACATCGATGCCCGCGCGCGAAGGCGCGAACCACACTGGATGGGTGATCGGGATTGATTGACCTCCCGACCACCGAACGCCGTTGTGACCCGCTCGGCGAGTTCGGCCAGCGTGCGGGGACGGCCCGGTGCCACCCGGGGGCCGAATAGCTCGGTGAGCAACTCCCGATACACCTCGGACCGCCACGGTAGTCGGTGGTGGGACATCGGCCGCAAGGGCGCTGGCCGACTCGGCGGCAACCAGCAATCGCAGCCCGTCCGCGGCGGCCAGCCGGTCCAGCCTGCGCTGTTGCTCGGCGAGGACAACTTCGGCCGCCTCGGCAGCGCGCACTCCTGCGGGCAGGCCCGAGCCGCGCGCGTCGAAGAGTGTGGACTGACCGCCTGCGTCCTCTGGTTCGACATCCCGGGGCGGCGCGAGGCCGCGCGCTCGGGCGAAGGACGCGGGCAGGTTGCGTGGTTCTCCTGCCCGGCCTTCGTGTGCCAGCAGCAGGCCCTCGGTGAGGGCGAGGGACAACGGGTTCGCCGCGGTCGGGGACGTGGACCGGCTGCAACGGATCTGCGAAAGCCTGGGCCTGGAACACATCGACGCGCTGCTGCGCAAGGGGCTGCCTATCCTGCCCAACCCGTTCACCGATGCCGACGAAACCGCCGGCAGGCCGGCCGGCACGCCGGGCCGGACTGGTCGGGGCAGGGGCAGAACTGGCCGCCTCGGCGACGCTGGAGCGGGGGCTCGGCGTCGTTTCCGAGCCCTATCGCACCGCCCGCGCAAGCTGCTCAAAGCTGCCAAAGGCGCTGACCGCAGCAGGGGCGGTCTTTCGTCGCTGGGCCGACGCAATCGCGTGGTGTCGGCGCTGGCGGGCACCGCGTACCTGCCGCAAGCCTCTGCACCCGCTTCGGTATTCGCGGCAGGCGTCGAGTCGACCAGGGACCCGAAGTACGTCGTGGTGCCGCAGCGAGAGCGAACGGACGTTATGTACCGAAATGGCCGCACCCCGGTGGATTGACGCAAGAAAGTGCGGCACCCATCATGGTGAGATGGCGATGTCGCCACATGACCGGTTGGCAGTGGCTCGGGCCCGGGAGCGGTTCGCAGCAGGCGAGGATGACACTTCCTGTGTACGTACCGAGATCGTTCAATCGTGGTTGCGGTGCAGGGATAGCTACGACGTCGATCCTGATCTCAGGCTGGCTCCACCCGCGTCAGACGAGCCCGCACACGGCCTCGAACTCGAGGTGGTGCTGGCCGAGCTCAGCGGCATCGCCCGTTCCGAGCGGTCGGACCTCGGGCCTGCCGTGGTCACGGTGGTCGATGGCACCGGTCGGCTGATCGCTGCGTGGGGCGATGTCGACACCCAGCGCCGGATCGCCGAGGCCAACCTCGCGCCGTGGGCTGCGTGGTCGGAATCAGCGAGCGGAACGAATGGGATGGGTACCGCGCTCCAGTGTCACGGCCTGATGACCGTTCGAGGTCCGGAACACTGGTGCCAAGGGTTCCAGCAACTCGACTGTGCCGGGATCGCCGTCCACGACCCGGTGACCGATGAGCCGCTCGGTGCCATGAACGTTTCGACATGGAACGCGCCGTTGCCGAGCAAGACACCTGGGTTGCTGCGCTCAGCGGCCTCGACGGTCGAGCGAACGTTGAACGTACGCTCGCGCTACTGGGCAGAGCAACTCGTCGCCAGGTTCTACAACGTGGACGAGCGGCAGTCGGCGGCGCTCGCCGCGGTAGATCAGGGCGGCAAGATGGTCGCCGTCAACGAGCGGGCTGCCCGGCTGCTCGGGACCCCGTTCACCGCGCCGGCCATCGATCCCGCCGAACGCACGAAGTTGGACGTACCCGAACTCGATCTCCTCGTGACCCGTGCTGTGCGGCGCGCCCACGGCGATCAGGATTGGATAGGAACGACCCGGCTGTCGTTGCCGTCGGCCGTCGAGCCGATAGACACGAGCATCGCGCCGGTATGCTCGGCGGGCCACCTAATCGGGGCACTGCTGACTTTCGGCTCCAGCGAGGGTGAGCCGCTGTCCGCCGACCTCGCGGCATCCGGCCAGCCGACGCCGGCGCGGATCTTCGCCCAGCGAGGCGACCGCACCATCCTGCTGGAACCCGGCGAGATCCGCTACGCGGAAGCCAACCGCAACACCGTCTGGCTGCAGACCGACCGGGGTCGGCTGCGCGCCGCTACCCGCGGTCTCCACAACGTCGAGCGGCAATTGGGTGACGAAAGCTTCATGCGAGTGCACCGCCGCTATGTCGTCAATGTCGGGCGCGTTCGCGAGTTCGAACGCGGCTTCAACGGTGAGCTTCTGCTGATCACCGATGTGCGTGACAACCAGATCGTCCCGGTCTCGCGGACGCGCGCCAAGATGCTTCGCCGCAAGCTGGGCATGTAGTCGGCGGCCTGCCCGTTGCTTGTTGCCGCTGCAATGCAGTTCGTACATGGTTTCCGTCGACTGATCCCAATCTTCTTGCCGCTGGTGGGATGTGGACCCTAACCTTGTGTGCGCGCACGCTGAATTGTCTGCCGTCGCGTCGCTCTAGGGGAGTGCCCGACATGGAATATTCATTGGCTCAGCGTCTGATTGCCGAGTTGATCGGAACCGCGATCCTGGTGGTGTTTGGTGCTGGTTCTGTCGTTGCGGCACTGACCATGGGGGGCGGTGAGTTGACCTACGCGGGGCTGGGCTTTATCGCCCTCGCCTTCGCCATTGCGATCGCGGTGGCAATCTATGGGTTTCTGGCTGTTTCCGGTGCGCATATTAATCCCGCCGTGACATTTGCGCTCGCGGTCACGAGACGTTTCCCGTGGATTGAAGTCATCCCCTACATAGTCGCGCAACTCATCGGAGGGGTGGTCGGGGCGCTACTCATTGTCGCGGCGTTCGGCACCGGCGCGGCTGACCTCGGCGGCGTGGGGGGAACGTCCCTCGGCGATGGAGTCTCCTACGGGGCAGGAATCGTCGCAGAGGCGATTGGCACATTCATTCTGGTGTTCGCGGTCATGGCGCTTGCCGTCGATTCGAGGACACCCAAGGGTTGGGCGGGATTGATGATCGGACTGGCGGTCGCTTGCGCCATCTTGGTCATCGGTCCGCTGACCGGCGGATCGTTGAACCCCGCGCGCACCTTCGGGCCCTACCTTGCCGCGACGCTGTTCGGTGGCGATGTCGCATGGGCACAGTTTGCGCTGTACTGGATTGGGCCACTCGTCGGCGGCGCAATTGCCGCCGTCGTCTACGACCTCGTTGCCAAGCCCCGAATGGCCGAGGCCAGGGTAACCGCATCCTCTTAATACCGGCCGGCAAGTAAGCAGGAAAGGAAATATCATGCCAGGAAATCGTGTAGTCGTATATCAAGGGCCGGGGCAGGTGAGCGTCGAGAGCATCGACTACCCGAAGCTTGAGCTGCCCGACGATGTGGTCAAGGGATTGGGCGTCAAGAAGGAGGCACCGCACGCCGCCATTCTCAAGATCGTTACGACCAATATTTGCGGCAGCGACCAGCACATGGTCCGCGGCCGCACGACCGCACCGGTCGGCCAGACCCTCGGGCACGAGATCAGCGGGGAAGTGATCGAGACCGGCAACGACGTGTTGTTCGTCAAGGAGGGCGACATCTGCTCGGTGCCGTTCAACATCGCGTGTGGCCGTTGTCGCATGTGCGTGGAAGGCAAGACCGGCATCTGCCTCAACGTCAACCCCGCCCGTGCCGGAGCCGCATACGGGTACGTCGACATGGGCGGCTGGATCGGCGGGCAAGCCGAGTACGTGATGGTGCCGTTCGCGGACTTCAACCTGCTGAAGTTCCCCGACCGTGACCAGGCGCTGGAGAAGATCCTGGACCTCACGATGCTGTCGGACATCTTCCCGACCGGCTACCACGGCGCCTACACCGCCGGGGTGACAACGGGTTCCACCGTGTACGTCGCCGGTGCCGGTCCGGTCGGCCTCGCGGCCGCGCACGCGGCCCAGTTGCTCGGCGCGGCGGTGGTCATCGTCGGGGACATGATCCCCGAGCGGCTGGAGCAGGCCCGCAGCTTCGGCTGCGAGACGGTGGACCTCACCCAGGAGGCCGAACTGCCCGACATGATCGAACAGATCACCGGCGAGCCATCGGTCGACGCGGCCGTCGACGCGGTGGGCTTCGAGGCTCGCGGCCACGGTCCGGGTGCGGGCGAGCAGCCGGCGACCGTCCTCAACGACGTCATGACGATTGCCCGCGCCGGTGCGTCGTTGGGCATCCCAGGCCTGTACGTCACCGGTGACCCCGGTGGGATCGATGAGAACGCCCAGATCGGTCAGCTCGGTGTCCGGCTCGGGCTGGGCTGGGCGAAGTCGCACTCGTTCACCACCGGCCAGTGCCCGGTGAAGAAGTACAACCGCCTGCTGATGAACATGATTCTCAATGACAAGGCGCAGATCCGGAAGGCGGTCAACGCCACCACGATCACGCTGGACGATGCGCAGCAAGGCTACCGGGACTTCGACCAAGGGGCCGCAAAGAAGTTCGTTTTCGACCCGCACGGGACCGTCCGGGCGTAGCCGCCACCATTGTCACTAGCGAAGGGGTAAGACCGTGAAAGTAGGATCACGCTCGGTAGCGGCGATGGCGCTCTTGTCCGCCCTCGCCCTCGTCGGCGGCACGAGCTCGATGGCAGCGCCGCACTCCCAGCAAGCCCCACCACAGAATGCGAAGGATTGCACAGGTTTGCCCTCGCACGCTGAGCTACAGGACAGCGTGTCGACCGTGGTGGAGGAGGGCGGCAACGGCGGCTTGGCTTTTCACATGTGGGCGACGGTCGTTAACCGGGACGGGTTCGTGTGTGCGGTGGCGTTCTCGGGCGAGCACCGCGGACAGCAATGGCCGGGCAGCCGGGTCATCTCGGCGCAGAAGGCACACACCGCCAACGCCTTCAGCCAACCACCGGATGGCATCGGAGGTGGGCCCGGAGGCGTGTTCCAGGGCCTGTCGCTGTCGACCGCGAATCTCTACAGCGCGGTCCAACCCGACGGCAGCCTTTACGGTCTTCAGCACAGCAATCCCGTGGACGCGGCGGCCGCCTACGCCGGCAACGCGGCGCTAGCCGGGCAGGCTAACGACCCGATGGTGGGTCAGAAGATCGGTGGCGTCAATGTGTTCGGCGGCGGGCTCGCCCTGTACACGGAGGACGCGCTCGTCGGCGCTCTCGGCGTGAGCGGTGATACGTCCTGCACAGACCACGTCATCTCGTGGAAGATGCGCCACGGCTTCGTGCTGGACCACATCCCCAGCGGTGTGCTGCCCAAGCCGGCAGGTGGTGACAACATCATCCACGACCGCGTTGACGGGGTGAGCGCGAGTGGCTTCGGACACCCGACCTGTAATCCACCGGCGACCGTCGAGGCGGCAGCCCTACCGGCGACCCACCCGCTGAGCTAAGAGGATCATCACGCTCTCGGCATGACGGCTTCCCAGGAAGTCGTCATGCCGGGATGCGTTGTCGGTGCAGGAACGTGACGTTGGGCATACTTTCCGCAAATGCGGCCGCGTCTTGGGCATCCTAGGTTCCTGGGAACGCCGTACCCGTAGGAGTCACCATGTCCGATGCGTTGCGGTCCGCGCCGCCCGACCCCGAGGCGATGCGAGCTCGCCTCGATGCCGCCATGTGGCGGTGGCTGTCCGGCGCCGAACTCACGGACATCGAACAGCGCATCGTCGACATGCACATGCGCGCAGGCAGCTGTCACGCCTGCCCGTAGCCCCCCGAGACGTCCACCGATCTGCTGGACGCTGCAGCGCTGGGGGTGGCTGCGGCCGTCGCGGCGTCGCGGCGTCCGGTCAGCAACAAAGCCGGTCGCGGCGACCGCGACAAGCGCACGGAGAACCGTCTTGATGCTGCAACGCGCCGTCTCCAGCTCCTCGACCCGTGAGCCCGGGGTTCGATAACCGCCGGTCTGCCACTGCCACGGCTGGGTGTTGTGGATCGACGGCGCCTGGATAGCCAGCTCCAGCGCTGAGAGCACGAACTCACGGTCGGGGATAGCGCCGCACGTTGAGTGTCTGATTGTGCCGCAGTTCGGATCGAGAACGGCCCGCAGGCGGGAACCGTCAAACGGTCGACACGCCCACGATATGCGGTATCGACGATCTGGCAGACACAAGATGTAGTCTCCGATCAGCTGGTGGTTCGCCCCTGACGCCGGGGGCGAGGCAAGAGGGAACCCGGTGGGAATCCGGGACTGCCCCGCAGCGGTAAGCGGGAACGAACGTCGTCACCACACCGAACTGTCGGCGTGGTCGAGCACTGGGTGATGATGCCTGGGAAGCGACGACTAGTAGGTCCGCGGCGGTAGTGGCCGCCGCCTGCCCGTGAGTCCGAAGACCTGCCCCAGTGCGCGCACCGCCGGTGCGCGGTCCGGGGCCTCGCGGGTGGGCCTGCGCGGACGAACAAGCGTCGCCGCTTCGCGTGCAGCGTTTGTGGTTCTCGCACGCCTTCTCGCTGCCTCGGGCACATGGTTTGCCGAGCTCACGAGGAGAGAGCTGTGACCCTTTCTGTCGTCGAAACCGATCCAAGCGCCTCGACCCGCACCCCATCCGGCGTCCGGGTCCTCCGGCGCGATGGCACCGTCTCGTCGTTCGACGCGAGCAAGATCTCGGTGGCCATGACCCAGGCGTTCCTCGCGGTCGAAGGCGACGACGCGGCGGCCTCCTCCCGCATCCACCACGTGGTCGGCGACCTGACCCAGCAGGTCGAGGCCTCGCTGTTGCGGCATACCGGGCCGGAGACGGTGCTGCACATCGAGCAGATCCAGGACCTCGTCGAGCTGGCCCTGATGCGGGGGGAGCATCACAAGGTCGCCCGCGCCTACGTGCTGTACCGCGACGAGCGGGCCAAGGCTCGCGATGCATCGGAGCCCAAGAAGGCCGAAGCCGCGATCAACGTACGTACCTCCGACGGCCGACTGTTCCCGCTCGACTGGGAGCGGGTGTCACACGTGGTCGGCGAAGCGGTCGCCGACCTGGACGACGTGTCCACCGCGCCGGTGTTGGCCGAGACCAAGCGCAACCTCTACGACGGGATCGGTGCCGAGGAACTGGCGCTGGCCCAGGTCATGGCCGCACGCACGCTCGTCGAGCAGGAGCCGAACTACTCCTACGTCAGTGCGCGGCTGCTGCTCGACAAGCTGCGGAGGGAGGCGCTGAGCTATCTGGCCGGCGAGCCGCGGCAGGCCAGCCAGGACGAGATTGCCGAGTTGTACGGCGGCTACTTCCGCGACTATCTGCGGCGGGCGATCGAACTCGAGCTGGTCTCCCCGGAACTGGCCTCGTTCGACCTGGGATGGATCACCGCGGCGATCCGTCCGGAGCGCGACCTGGACTTCGGCTTCCTGGGCCTGCAGACCCTCTACGATCGCTACTTCCAGCACCACAACGGCGTCCGGTTCGAGCTACCGCAGGCGTTCTTCATGCGGGTGGCGATGGGCCTGGCGATCGGGGAGAGCGACCGCGAGGCGCGCGTGATCGAGTTCTACGAGCTACTCTCCTCGTTCCACTTCATGGCGTCCACGCCGACCCTGTTCAACGCGGGCACCACCCGCCCGCAGTTGTCCTCGTGTTTCCTGACGACGGTGGACGACGACCTGGACTCTATCTTCCAGGCGTACAAGAACAACGCGCTGCTTGCCAAGTACTCGGGCGGCCTCGGCAACGACTGGACCCCGGTGCGCGGGCTCGGCGCGCACATCAAGGGCACCAACGGCCAGTCGCAGGGCGTCGTGCCGTTTCTCAAGATCGCCAACGACACCGCGGTCGCGGTGAACCAGGGCGGCAAGCGCAAGGGCGCGGCCTGCGCGTACCTGGAGACCTGGCACATCGACGTCGAGGAGTTCCTCGACCTGCGCAAGAACACCGGTGACGACCGGCGGCGCACACACGACATGAACACCGCGAACTGGGTGCCCGACGAGTTCCTCCGCCGGGTCGAGGCGGACAGCTCGTGGACCCTGTTCTCCCCCAACGAGGTTCCGGACCTGCACGACCTCTACGGCACCGCTTTCGCCGAGCGCTACCGCGAGTACGAGGCGGCCGCCGAACGCGGCGAGATCAGGGTGTTCCGCAAGGTCCGCGCGGTCGAGCTGTGGCGCCGGATGCTCACCATGCTGTTCGAGACCGGTCACCCGTGGATCACGTTCAAGGACCCGTGCAACCTGCGCTCGCCTCAGCAGCACGTCGGCGTGGTGCACTCCTCGAACCTGTGCACCGAGATCACGCTGAACACCAGCACCGAGGAGGTCGCGGTGTGCAACCTCGGCTCGGTCAACCTGGCCAAACACGTCGGATCCGAGGGGCTGGACACCGAACGACTGGAGCGCACAGTGAGGTCCGCGGTCCGGATGCTGGACAACGTGATCGACATCAACTTCTACACGATCCCCGAGGCGCGCCGCTCCAACCTCCGGCACCGACCCGTTGGCCTCGGCCTGATGGGATTCCAAGACGCGCTGTTCCAGCTCGGCGTGCCGATGTCCTCCCAGGCCGCCGTCGAGTTCGCCGACCAGAGCATGGAGCACATCAGCTACTACGCGATCTCGGCGTCCACCGACCTCGCCGACGAGCGTGGACGGTATCAGACGTTCGAGGGTTCGCTGTGGAGCAAGGGGATCCTGCCGATCGACTCGCTGCGGCTGCTCATCGACGCCCGCCGGGGCGATATGCTCGACGTCGACACATCGTCCACTTTGGACTGGTCACGGCTGCGTGAGCGGGTCAAGACCGTGGGCATGCGCAACTCCAACGTGATGGCGATCGCGCCGACCGCGACGATCTCCAACATCTGCGGGGTCGGGCAGTCCATAGAGCCGCTGTTCCAGAACCTGTTCGTCAAGTCGAACATGTCCGGTGACTTCACCGTGGTCAATCCGCACCTGGTCCGCTCGCTCAAGGAGCGCGGGTTGTGGGACGAGGTAATGGTGTCGGACCTGAAGTACTTCGACGGCAGCCTCGGCCCGATCGACCGCGTGCCGGATGACCTGAAGGCGCTGTACGCGACGGCGTTCGAGTTGGAGAGCAGGTGGCTGATCGACGCCGCCTCGCGCCGCCAGAAGTGGATCGACCAGGGGCAGTCGCTGAACCTCTACATCGCCGCGCCGAGCGGGCGCAAGCTCGACGAGCTGTACCGCTACGCGTGGCACAAGGGGCTGAAGACCACATACTACCTGCGCGCGCAGTCGGCGACCCACGTGGAGAAGAGCACCCTGCGCGGCACCGACGGCAAGCTCAACTCCGTCGGCGTCAACGCGGCTCCGGCTCCCGCTCCGGCTCCCGTGACGACCGCGGGTCCCGCCGCCTGCCGCATCGACGACCTCGACTGCGAAGCCTGCCAGTAACACCACGTCGTGAGTGCCTAGCGGAACTGGAACACCGCTAGCCACTCACGACCTCACTTGGAACGGACGCCATGACGAACATGCACACACCCGTCGCCGACGCCACCGGGCTCGGTGAGATCGAGCGCGGCGCGCAGCGGATCAACGTCGATGACAAGGCGATGATCAACGCCCGCGCCGACGTCAACCAGTTGCTCCCGCTCAAGTACCACTGGGCCTGGGAGAAGTACCTGGCCGGCTGCAACAACCACTGGATGCCGACCGAGGTCGCCATGCAGGCCGATATCGCGCTGTGGAAGTCGCCGGACGGGCTCACCGCGGACGAGCGGCAGATGCTCAAGCGCAACCTCGGCTTCTTCGCGACCGCGGAATCCTTGGTGGCCAACAACATCGTCCTCGCGGTATACCGGCACATCACCAACCCCGAGTGCCGCCAGTACCTGCTGCGCCAGGCGTTCGAGGAGGCCGTGCACACGCACACCTTCCAGTACATCTGTGAGAGCCTCGGCCTGGGCGAGGGCGAGCTGTTCAACATGTACCGCGAGGTGCCCTCGATCGCGGACAAGGCCACCTGGGCGCTGAAGTACACCCAGAACCTGGAGAACCCGGACTTCGAGACCGGGACACCGGAGGCCGACCAGAACTTCCTGCGAGACCTCGTCGCCTTCTACGTCATCTTCGAGGGCATGTGGTTCTACACCGGGTTCGCGCAGATCCTGTCCCTTGGTCGGCGCAACAAGATGGTGGGCATCGCCGAGCAGTACCAGTACATCCTGCGTGACGAGTCGATCCACCTGAACTTCGGCATCGACTGCATCAACCAGATCAAGATCGAGAACCCGCACCTGTGGACACCGGAGTTCCAGGCCGAGGTGCGCGGCATGCTCACCGAGGCCTGCGCACTGGAGGTCGCCTACGCAAGGGACACCATGCCGCGCGGCATGTTCGGGCTGTCCGCCGAGCTGTGCGAGCAGTACCTGCACTTCATCACCGACCGGCGCGCGCAGCAGATCGGCCTCGCGCCGATCTTCGGCCAGGAGGACAACCCGTTCCCCTGGATGTCGGAGGCGATGGACCTGAAGAAGGAGAAGAACTTCTTCGAGACGAGGGTCATCGAGTACCAAACCGGCGGCGCCCTCGACTGGGACTGACCCTCGAACAAGGCGGCGCTTTCCGTTAGCCCGGCTGGCGGAAAGCGCCGCACCTTCCCGTGTCCTGACACCACTGAGAGAGGGCGACCCCGCGGCGAGTCATCCTGCTAGAGTCGATCACGCCACTGGTTCTCTCCGCAGGCAGCCCGGCGGAGAGAGGCAACAGGGAACCCGGTGCGAATCCGGGACTGCCCCGCAGCGGTATGTGGGAACGACCGCCGTCACCGCGAGCCGCGGTACAGCACTGGGCCAGCCCGGGAAGCGACGGCCAGTAGGCCAGGCTCAGCGAGCCCCCGCCCACGAGTCCGAAGACCTGCCCGTGGTGCGCGTGCCGCCCGGTGTGCGCGAGTCCGAGCCTCGCGGGTGGGCGCGACCGAACGACCGCCGCGCGGCCGTTCGTTCCGCCTCCTCGCCTCGGACTCTCCGACGAGCTCGCGAGGAGAGAGCTATGACCGATAACCAGTCCCGCCTTGGCGCCACCGTGCTGGGCTACCCCCGGATCGGCCCGGACCGCGAACTGAAACGCGCGGTCGAACGCTATTGGTCCGGACGGATCGACGCGGCTGAGCTGCGGCAGACGGCCAAGACGCTCCGGTTCGACACCTGGCGCGAACTGCGCGACGCCGGCCTGGACACCGTGCCCTCGAACACTTTCTCCTACTACGACCACGTCCTGGACACTGCGGCCCTGTTCGGTGCCCTGCCCGAGCGCTTCACCCGACTCGGGCTCGGTGAGATCGACACGTACTTCGCCGCCGCGCGCGGGGTGCAGGACGCCCCCGCGCTGGAGATGACGAAGTGGTTCGACACCAACTACCACTACCTGGTGCCGGAGCTCGGGCCCGGCACCAGGTTCACGGTCGCCGGCACCAAGCCCGTCGACGAGTACCGCGAGGCCAGGGCCGCCTGGATCGAGACCAGGCCCGTCCTGGTCGGACCGTTGACCTTCCTTCTGCTCTCGAAACCGGCCGACGACGCCCCGGCCGGTTTCCTGCCACTCGAGTTGCTCGACGCGCTCCTGCCCGCCTACGCCGAACTGCTCGGCACACTGCATCAGGAGGGGGTCGAGTGGGTTCAGCTGGACGAGCCCGCCTTCGCCGCCGATCGCACCGCCGATGAGCTCGACGCGCTCGCCCACGCATATCGGACCCTAGGCTCGCTGGAGGAGCGACCGAAGCTCCTTGTCGCAGGGTACTTCGGCCGGCTCGGCGGCGGACTCGGTGTGCTTGCCCGCTCCGCGGTCGACGCCATCGCCGTCGACCTGGTCACCGATCCGTCCGCTGTGGACGAGGTCGCGGCCGAAGGCGCATTGCGGGACAAGGAGGTGCTCGCCGGCGTCGTCGACGGGCGCAACATCTGGCGGGTGGACGTGGACACCGCGCTCGCCAGGGCGGCCACCCTGCTCGGCACCGCTGGCCGGGTCGGTGTCACCACCTCCTGCTCCTTGCTGCACGTGCCCTACGACGTCGAACGCGAGACCGGAATCGACGAGCGGGTGCGCGGTTGGCTGTCCTTCGCCCGGCAGAAGGTGGCCGAGGTCGTGCTCATCGGCCGGGCGCTGGCCCAGGGCACCGACACCGTCGCGGATGAGCTGGCGAAAGCCAGGTCGGCGACCGCGGATCGGGCCTCCGCGCACGATCTGCGCAACCCTCGGGTACGCGCCCGCCTCGAGGTGCTGCGCCCCGAGCACACCCGCCGGTCGGCCTATGCCGAACGCGCCACGGCCCAGCGGGCGACACTGGGCCTGCCCGATCTGCCGAGCACCACCATCGGCTCGTTCCCGCAGACCGGCGAGGTACGTAAGGTGCGGGCGGCCTACCGCGCCGGTCGGATCGACGCGGCGAACTACCGGGCCAGCATGCACGCCGAGATCGAGAAGGTCGTGCGGCTGCAGGAAGCCCTCGGCCTCGATGTGCTGGTGCACGGCGAGCCGGAGCGCAACGACATGGTGCAGTACTTCGCCGAGCAGCTCGCCGGGTTCGCGGCGACCGAGCACGGCTGGGTGCAGTCCTACGGTTCGCGCTGCGTGCGGCCGCCCATCCTCTACGGCGACGTTTGGCGGCCGTCGCCAATGACAGTGGAATGGGTGGGCTACGCGCAGAGCCTGACCGACCAGCCGGTCAAGGGCATGCTGACCGGCCCGGTGACGATCCTGGCGTGGTCGTTCGTCCGCGACGACCAGCCGCTGGCCGAGACCACCCGCCAGGTCGCGCTGGCGATCCGGGACGAGGCGCACGATCTCGAATCGGCTGGGATCCGGATCATCCAGGTGGACGAGCCCGCCCTGCGCGAGCTGCTGCCACTGCGCGCAGAGGAGCACCAGGAGTACTTCGACTGGGCCGTGCACGCGTTCCGGCTCGCCACCTCGGGCGTCGCGGATGCCACGCAGATCCACACGCACATGTGCTATTCGGAGTTCGGAGACATCGTGCCCATGATCGAAGCCATCGACGCGGACGTGACCAGTATCGAGGCGGCACGCTCCCGGATGGAGGTGCTCGCCGACCTCGGGCGGGCCGGTTTCTCCCGCGCCGTCGGGCCCGGCGTATACGACATCCACTCGCCTCGGGTACCCGACGTGGACGAGGTCAGCGGCTTGCTGCGCACGGCACTGGACTCGGTTCCCGCCGAACGCTTGTGGGTCAACCCGGACTGTGGCCTGAAAACCCGCGGCTACGACGAGGTCGAACCAGCCCTGCGCAGCATCGTCGCGGCCGCCCGAAGGCTCCGCACCGAACACGCCCGGCTCGTCTGAGGCCCGCATGAGTGTTGAGTGGCCAGCATCCGACCACTCAACACCGTGCTCATGGGCTTACCGAATTCCGACCGGCTTGACCTTCTCGCTGAGAGTCGGAGGTTGACAAGTCCCGGAGACGCAGGCCGCGCGAGCCCATGCAGTCTTCACACCTTCATGATCTTGCGCGGCCGCCTACGTCTCCGGGACCGACACGCCAAGATCAACCGCTATAGCCGACCCCGGCTGAAGGGAGCCCGGTGGGGGCGACCCGCCGACACGTCCGCGCGCCGGCGGCGGGTGACCGTGTCCCGCTACCCGGCCCGCCGGCCCGTCGAGCCCGCCACCGCCGCCGGCAAACGGCTGCTCGGTATCCGGGCAGGCCGCGACCGCCTCCCACGCGCCGTCGACCGCACCGCACCGTACCGTTCGGCTTGGCCGTCTACAGCCTCAGCACCGGCTGGCACGCCAGCAACGGCTACCACCCCGACGACGTCACCAGCCGGCTCGCCGCGCCACCCTGCTACGACCACAAGACTTCAGCCCGCGTTCGAAGACGTGCTCACCGAGCCCCGCCGCACCCCCGTCGCCGCCCGAACAACCGGCGTTGGCGCAGCTCAACCCGACCCCGGCAAACACCACGACTACGCCCCGGCCTGCGCCGCCACCGCCGCACAACCGCGAAACTCAAGGTGGGGGCCACCGCCAACTAACGCCGATTCTCGCGCCGGGTGTGGGTGGCCGCCGGAGTTGATCTTACGGTGGCCGTCGGCCTCGAAATTCCTTTTGCTTCGCAAGGACACGTGGCGCACTCCTCTCCGGCCCAATGTCGGGGCTTTGGGGTCGATCTCGCTGTCCGCGCAGTGCCTCTCGGCTGAGTGGTGCTCGGACCGGCTGCACCGATCCGTATCGACCGAGCGTTAAAAATCACAGCAATGTAAGACACGGCGGTGGTGGTCCTTGACTCCGCGGTCGTGGACTGCTGAAGTACTATCGTGGAACGAACAGCGAAATCGACCCCAACAGCCCGGCGGGCTGCAGCCCGCCCCGGGGGAGAGTTCTTTGCCCGGCCGACGGGGCCCAACCATCGCCGCTACGAGGCGTTGCGGGCCTACCTGTGGGAGGGGACCAGCGCCGAGGTCGCCGCCGAGCGGGCCGGCTACTCGCTTCCCACCCTGCGCTCGGTGGTCCGCGACTTCCGGGCCGGCAAGACCGGGTTCTTCCTCAACCCACGCCCCGGACCGACCCGGGCGCCGGCCAAGTGCGCCGCCCGCGAACGCATCATCGAGCTACGCCGGGCAGGCCACTCCGCGAAGGAGATCACCGAGGCGCTCGCTGGCACGCCGACCCCGCTCAACCGCACCGGAGTCGCCGAGGTGCTGTCCGAGGCCGGCTTCGGCCGGTTGCCGGTCCGCCCACCCGCCGAGCGCGGCGCGCCCTACCGTGACCACCCCCGCCGGGCCGAGCTGATCGACTTCGCCGCGTTGCCCGACCGTGCCCAGACCAAGGTGGCGGGGCTGCTGCTGGCTGTGCCTGAGCTGGTCGCCCTGGACCTGCCCGGTCTGGTCGCCGCCGCCGGCTACCCGGGCACCGCAGTCATCCCCGCGCTGAACTACCTGCTGTCCCTGCTGGCGCTGAAGCTGGTCGGCATCCGCCGGGTCTCCCACGTCGACGATCTCGCCGCCGACGTCGGGGCTGGGCTGTTCGCCGGGCTGGCGGCGCTACCCAAGGCCACCGCGCTCACGACCTACTCCTACCGGCTCAGCCACGCCCGCCAGGCCGGTCTGCTCGCCGCTCTCGGCAAGGCGATGCTCGGCGCCGATTTGATCTCCGACGCCGGCGGGGACCTCGACCTGGACTTCCACGCCATCATGCACTGGGGCGAGGACGTTGCGCTTGAGAAGCACTACGTGCCCAGCCGGTCTCAGCGCACCCGCTCGGTGCTGTCCTTCTTCGCCCAGGACGGCGCGAGCCAGACCCTGGTCTACGCCAACGCGGACCTGACCAAGGCCACCCAGGCGAAGGAGGTGCTCGTCTTCGCCGAGCACTGGAAGACCCTGACCGGAGCGTGGCCCGGGCTGCTGGTGATGGATCAGAAGGTCACCACTCAGGCGGTGCTCGCCGAGCTCGACGCCCGCGGCATCGATTTCCTCACCCTGCGGATGCGCTCCCCAGCGCTGACCCGCCACATCGATGCGCTACCGGCCAGTGCCTGGCGCACCGTGGCACTCGACCGGGCCGGCGCCTACCGACGACCCAAGGTCGTCGAGGAGGAGGCCACGCCCTCCGCCTACCCAGGCACCGTGCGCCAGCTCGTCGTGCGTGGCCTCGGCCGGGACGCTCCCACCGTGATCATCACCAACAACCGGACCCGCAGCACCAAGCAGATCATCGAGCGCTACGCCCGCCGGATGAACATCGAACAACGCCTCGCCGAGTCGATCCGCTCCTTCCACGTCGACGCGCTCGCCGGTGCCGTGCCACTCAACGTCGACCTCGACGTCGCGCTGTCCGTGCTCGCCAGCGCGGTCTGCGCCTCGCTCCGCCGCCGGCTCACCGGCTACCACCAGGCCACCCCCGACACCCTGCAGCGACGGTTCCTGTCCACCGGGGGCGCCATCATCAACGACGGGCAGTCCATCATCGTACGGCTAAACCGGCGCACCTACTCCCCGGTACTGCGTCAAGCCGACCTTCCCGAAACCGCGGTCCCATGGTGGGGCGATCGCACCCTGCGCTTCGAATTCGAGTGACCGGGTTGGGGCCGAACTTGCTGCGCGAGAATCCGCGCTAA
>JBOHER010000501.1:0-2939 GCA_050701115.1 Haloechinothrix sp.
CCCGCGCGCCCGGTGCGGCGCGCCGCACCGGGCGTCGGGGATGGTTCCTGCCGGTCGGCTTCGGTCATGCCACCATGGTGCCTCAATCCACCGGCCGGACAGCGCCAGGAGGTGTCGCGGGCGGGCGTGGGCAATGCGAAGATATCCACACCAGCCATGAATCAGTGAGAAAGTGTGGACCCGATGAACTTCGACAAGGCCAAGGACCTCGCGGCTCAGGCGACGCAGAAGGCGACCGAGGTCGCAGGCGAACTCGCCGAGAAGGTAGCGCCGTACGCGGAGAAGGCGGGCGAGGCCGCCGCCAAGGGCGTCAACGTCGCCGCGGACGCCGCCAACAAGGCCACCGGCGGTCGCTACGAGGAGCAGATCAAGGGCGTCACGGAGAAGGTCGAGGGCGCGATCAACAAGTCCAAGCCCGACAACACCGGCAAGTAATCCACCATTGACGACAAGGGAGGGCTCCGGCGCGGAGCCGGGGCCCTCCGTGACTTGCGTGGTCAGGACTCGCCGAGGCCGCCGGAAAGTTCGCCGATCACATGCGGGACCAGTGCGGACAGCGTCGCCATCCCATCGCGGACGGCCGCGCGGGACCCGGCGAGATTGACCACCAACGTGCTGCCGGAAACACCCACCAGGCCTCGAGAGATTCCCGCGTCGACCGCGCCCGCTGCCAGCCCCGATGACCGCAGCGCCTCCCCGATGCCGGGAATGGGGCGGTCGAGCACACCCTGCGTGGCGTCCGGGGTGACGTCGCGCGGCGAAACACCCGTGCCGCCCACCGTGATCACCAGGTCGGCGCCACCGATGACGGCGGTGTTCAGCGCGTTGCGGATCGCGACGATGTCGGCGTGCACCGTGACGGTTCCGTCCACGATGAATCCGGTTTCTTCGAGCAACTCGGTGACCAGCGGCCCTGTGGTGTCTTCGAGTTCACCGTGGGCCACCCGATCGTCCACGATGACGACGAGTGCCCGCCCCAGCCGTTGCGCAGTACGTTCCATGGCCACAGTGTCCCATTCGATGTCAGGTTGCCCGAATGCTATCCAGCCAAGATCGCATATCTGGGCTCCGGCCGCTCGGGCAGGCCTCCGCCCTCAGGTCACCGCGAGCGGGAGGCGCACCTCGAACCGGCAGCCGGTGCCGTAGTTGCGCACATCGATCTTGCCGCGATGAGCTTCCACCAGCCCCTTGGCGATGGCCAAGCCGAGGCCGCCGCCACTGGCGTTCCCACCACGTTCAGGGGTACGCGCCGCGCTCCCCCGGAACGCGACGTCGAACACCCTGCTGATCTCGTCCTCCGGGATACCGCCGCAGGAATCGTCCACCGACAGGACCGCGTCCTCACCGTCCACGCCGACCCGGACGGTGACCGTGCCATCCGGCGGGGTGTGCCGGATGGCGTTGGAGACCAGGTTGCGCACAACCCTGGCCAGTTCGGGATCGCTGCCCGACACCACCGGCCAGGACTGGGCGCTGGCCTGCACCTGGACCCGTTTCCGCTGGGCCAAGGTGCTCTGCGCGGCGATCGCCTCGTTGACCACGTCCCGCAGCGGCACCGCGGCCACGCTGAGCCGGAGCGCTCCCGCGGTGATCCTGGACAGCTCGAACAGGTCGTCGACCATTCCAGATAACCGGGTGCTCTCCGCGCTGATCCGCTGCGCGTAGTCGGCGACGTCCCGCCGGTCGGAGACCACCCCGTCGGCGAGGGCCTCGGCCATCGCCCTGATCCCGGCCAGCGGGCTGCGCAGGTCATGACTGATCCAGGCGACCAGTTCCCGCCGCGATGCCTCGGCGGTCCGCTCCCGCTCCCGCGCCTCCCGCTCCCATACACTGCGCCGGGCGATCGCGCGGCCGAGCACGATCGCCGCGGGCACGGTGACCACCGCGACCAGCAGGCAGACCAGCAGCATGGTGGTCAGCGTCGGGGTGAACATGAACCCGCTGATGCCGAGCACCCCGACCAGGGTGGCGACCACCGGGATCAGCACCAGCACGGTGAGCGTGGTTGTCAGTGAACCGGCCCGCAGGCGGTAGAGCAGCAGTGCGCCGAGCAAGGCCACCGGAAGCGCGAAAGCCAGCGCGAACGGCAGAATGTGCCAGACGTGCGTGAGCAGGTCCACCATTGGTTCGTCGGATTCGATCACGATGAGCCGCACCCGTCGTATCGGTACCCAACGCCCCACACGGTGGCCAGCCGGGCCGGGTCGGCGGGATCGGCCTCGATCTTTTCCCGCAACCGGCGCACATGGACGGTCACCGTCGAGTGATCACCGAAGTCCCATCCCCATACTTGCTCGAGCAGCTCGACCCGCGTGAACGCTTTTCCTTGATGGGCGAGAAAAAACGCCAGCAGGTCGAATTCCCGAACGGTCAATGTGAGCTCTCGTCCGTCCACTGTGGCCTTCCGTGCGCCGACGTCGAGCCGGATGTCGCCATCTTCGAGCACGGTGGCCGCCGGGGGCTGCGCGGCCGTTCTCGCCCGGCGCAACACCGAGCCGACGCGCAGCACGAGTTCGCGCGGGCTGAACGGCTTCGTCACATAGTCGTCGGCACCGAGTTGGAGGCCGGCGATCCGGTTCTCCTCCTCACCGAGCGCGGTCAGCATCACCACCGGCACCTGACTGACCTGACGCAGCCGCTTGCACACCTCAAGGCCGTCGATGCCGGGCAACATCACGTCCAGGACAACGAGATCGGACGGCGTCGAACTGAAACACCGCAGGCCGGCTAACCCGTCCCCCGCGACGTCGACCGTGTACCCGGCCACTTCGAGGTAGCGGCGCACCACATCGCGCACGGTCTCGTCGTCGTCCACGACCAGCACCCGGCCGGCTCGCTCAGCCATGGTTCAAGGTAGCCCGCTGACGACACGATCGGCACCCGCAGTGGGAGCAACGCTCAGTAGAGGTAGCGTCGTGAGTGATTGTGGTCGCCGGGGC
>JBOHER010000502.1:0-5780 GCA_050701115.1 Haloechinothrix sp.
GCCTGTGCGGGGGATTCCGGACCGCTCACCTACAAACAGAGCAGGCGCGGCGCCGCCGAGATCGACCGGGTCATGCGGCACGTGCTCTGGGACTCCGGCCGGCGCCACCAGGTTGTGGAGTTCTCGCCCTACGGCTACGACGAACGGCAGTTCTGCTCGCCCGGCTTCGACCTGGGAGTCGGCTGCCTGACCAGGACACCGTATGCGGCATACCCGGAGTACCACACTTCCGCCGACAACCCTGGTTTCGTGTCGCCGGAGGCGATGGACGACACGCTGCTGGCCTGCCGGGAAGCGGTCGCCGTCCTGGACCGCAACCGGTGCTACGTCAACATGAGCCCCTACTGCGAGCCTCAGCTCGGCAAGCGGGGTCTGTATGACTCCCTCGGTGGCCGCAGCGACGCCAAACAGGCGCAGCTGGCGATGCTCTGGGTGCTCAGCCTCTCCGACGGCGAGCACAGCCTGCTGGACATCGCCGAGCGGGCGGACCTGCCGTTCGACACCGTTGCTGACGCGGCACATGCGCTGCACGGCGCGGGACTGGTCAAGGAGTGAGCCGATGACCCGAACCGTCGAAACGCGCTCGCGCACCGTTCGCGCCGCGGCCGGGCGGCTCAGCTGGGGACTCGCCGACCAGGCCGTCTCCAGCATGACGAACTTCGTGGTCGGCATCTACGTGGCCCGCACGCTCGGGTTGACCGACTTCGGGATCTTCAGCCTCGCCTGGGTGACCTATGGCGTGCTGCTCAATGTGTCGCGGGGACTGGCCACCGATCCGCTCATGGTGCGGTTCAGCGGGGTATCGACCGCGTCCTGGCGCGGTGCGGTGTCGCGGTCATCGGGCACCGCGCTGCGCGTCGGCATTGTCGCGGGCGCGGTGAGCCTGCTGGCCGGTGTCGGGATCGGCGGATCGCTCGGTGCCGCTTTCGTCGCTCTCGGTCTCGTCCTGCCCGCGCTGCTGCTGCAGGACAGTTGGCGGTTCGCGTTCTTCGCCGCCGGGCAGGGCCGGAAGGCGTTCACCAACGACATGGTGTGGGCGGCTGCCCTCATCCCCGCGATGATCTTCGCGGCCCAGCGTGGAAGTGTCTCCGGTTTCGTGCTGGCCTGGGGATTGTCCGGCGCTGTGGCCGCCGGTTACGGCTGCGTCCAGACCAGGATCCTGCCCCGCTCGGCCGGAGTGCGCGCGTGGCTGCGCCAGCAGCGCGACCTCGGCCCGCGCTACATGATCGAGAACATCAGTCTCAGTGGTGCCGTGCAGCTGCGGATGTACGGTCTGGGTGCCATCGCCGGGCTCGCTGACGTGGGCACGGTCCGCGGCACCGTGTTGCTGTTCGGCCCCTTCATCGCCGTCCTGATGGGGCTGTCTCTGGTGGCCGTTCCGGAAGCGGCGAGAGTGCTTCGACAGAATCCTCGTCGCCTGCAGCACTTTTGTCTGCTCCTCGGCGGAGTTCAGGCCGTCGCCGCACTCGCGTGGGGCCTTACGCTGCTTTTCCTGCTGACCGACAATGTCGGGGAGTTCGTCCTCGGCCCGGTATGGCTGTCGGCGTCGGCGCTGATCCTGCCTGTCACGGTGGAGGTCTTGGGTGCCAGCGTTTCCACCGGAGCGGCGGCGGGCTTGCGCGCACTGGGCGCCGCTCGCCGAAGTCTGCGCAGCCAGTTGCTCGTCTCTGCCGCCTACGTGACAGGTGGGCTCGTCGGTGCCGCACTGGCAGGCGCGCACGGCTCGGCCTGGGGGGTCGCCGCCGCCACCCTCTTCGGCGCGATGGTGTGGTGGGCGCAGCTTCGCACCGGCCTGCGCGAGTACATCTCCCCACCGCTTGCCGGTCCGCCGGCAGCGTCCCGGACCCAGGTCGACCGCGACGAAATGAGGACCTCATGACCACCGTTTCTCGGTTAAGCATCGGCCTTCCCGTCTATAACGGGCAGAACTACCTGTCGAAGTCGCTCGACGCACTGCTCGGTCAGAGCTACCCGGACTTCGAGCTGATCATCTCCGACAACGCGTCCACCGACGGCACCGAGGAGATCTGCCGGCGCTACGCCGCCATGGACCCGCGAATCCGCTACATCCGCCAGCCCCGCAACATCGGCGCCGCCCCGAACCACAACCTCGTCTTCCGGGAGGCCAGGGGTGAGCTGTTCAAGTGGGCCTCCCACGACGACCTGTACGGCCCTGACCTGCTGGCGCGCTGCGTCGAGGCGCTCGACGAGCACCCGAACGTCGTGCTGAGCCACGCCGGTATGGCCATCATCGACGGGGCGGACGAGATCATCCGGGGCTACGACTACTTGCTGGCCACGGATTCCCCGTACGCCCCGGAGCGCTTCCGCAGTCTGTTGTTGACCGACGGCGGCGACGACGAGTACGGCGTGATCCGATCCGAGGTGCTCCGGCGCGTCGCACCGCACGCCAGCTACCACAACCCGGGCCGTACGTTCGTCGCCGAGATCGCGCTGCATGGCCCGTTCCACCAGGTCCCCGAACTGCGGTACTTCCGCCGCGACCACCCCGACCGTGGTGTCCGCCTCCCGACAGTACGTGCCGTATGCGCCAACCTGGACCCGCGCCGGGCGGACCATCCGACCGTCCGGCTGCTTGGCGAGTACGTCTGGGGCTATGTCACGGCGATCCGGCGCGCGCGCCTCTCGGCCGCGGATCGGCGCCAGTGCTACCGCTACCTGGCTAACTGGCTGGCGAGCCGCGCGCTCCTTGCGCCCGTCCATCGGATCGAGAACGAGTTAACCCTGTCCTCGATCAGCTCAGCGGCAGCAGTCGACGCGGAACGGGAGAGGCGGGCGTCGTGACCCCGCACCGTCCGATCAGGGGGCAGAAGCGACGCGCGGGAGGCGGTCCGCGGGTGGGCTTCTTCGGCAATCTGGGCTCGGGCAATCTCGGTAACGACGGGTCCCTCGACGCAGTGGTCGCCTTTCTCCGCGAATGGCACCCTGACGCGAAGCTGGGCTTTCTGTGCATGGGGCCGGAGCAGGTGACGGCGCGGTATGGCGCCCCGGCCACCCACCTTCAGTGGTACGAACCGCACGCCGGGACGGCAACGGGCGCGCGTGCCGTCATGCTCAAGGTCGTGGGAAAGGTGCTCGATCCGTTCCGCACACTGGCGTGGGTATGCCGCTATGACGTCGTGATCGTGCCCGGTATGGGTGTGCTCGAGGCGACCGTTCCCTTGCGGCCGTGGGCGTTCCCGTACTCGCTGCTCTCGCTCTGCGTCTCCGGCAGGCTTGTCGGCAGCAGGGTCGCGCTGGTCAGCGTCGGCTCCGATGTCATAAGGAAGCGCGTCACGCGCTGGGTGATCACGCGGGCGGCCCGCCTCGCCCACTACCGGTCGTATCGGGACGTCCTCTCCCGCGACGCGATGCGGGAGATGGGCGTCGACGTCGTTGCCGATGAGGTCTACCCGGACCTCGCGTTCGCCCTTCAGGTACCGCCAGCGACGCCGGCCGTCACGGGGGCGGTGGGCGTCGGCGTGATGGCCTACTACGGCGGCAACGACGATCGCGGGCGGGCCGGCGAGATTCACCGCGCTTATCTCGACACGATGAAGCGCTTCGTGCGCTGGCTCGTCGACGGCGGGCGGCAGGTGCGGCTGTTCACCGGCGACCAGATGGACGACAACGTGCTCACGGAGATCCTCGCCGACCTGCGGGCGCACCGGCCCGCGCTCGACCCCTCCCTCGTGGTCGCCGAGCCCGCGGCCACCCTGCAGGACCTGATGCAGCAGATGGCGACTGTCCACACCGTGGTCGCCACCCGCTTCCACAACGTGCTGTGTGCGCTGAAGCTGTCGAAGCCCACGCTGTCCATCGGCTACGCGGCCAAGAACGACGTCCTCATGGCGGGCATGGGCCTTGGCGAGTTCTGTCAGTTCGCGCGCTCGGTCGACCTCGACCGCCTCATCGAGCAGTTCACCGCGCTGGAAAGCAGATCCGAGCAGCTGCGGCGAACGATGGCGGAGCGAAACCTGGCCGTCGCGCGACGTCTCGATCACCAGTTCACGGCCTTGTCCGTCGCGCTGTTTCCGGTAGCCGAGCAGGTACCGCACACAGCCGAGCCGGTGCCCGCTCAGAAGGGGGTGTGATGAAAGCTATTCCAGTTCCAGCGATTACCGGCGCATATCTGTTCGAGCCGACTCCGCACGTCGACGAGCGAGGGTTCTTCTGCCGCACCTTCGACCGGGAGGTCGTTCGCTCGGTGGGCATCGAGCCGGACGGGTTCGTCCAGGACAGCATCTCCCGGTCGAGAAAAGGGGTCGTGCGGGGCCTACATCTTCGCGGGGGCGCGGGCGAGGCGAAGCTCGTACGCTGCTCGTACGGCTCGGTCTTCGACGTCATCGTCGATCTTCGCCCTGGTTCTTCCACGTATCGCAATCAGGAGTTCTTCGAGCTGTCCGGAAGTACTCAGGTCACGCTGTACGTGCCGGCAGGCTGCGCGCACGGGTTCCAGGCGCTGACCGAACCTGCCGACGTGTCCTACCGGATCGACCGGGTGCACGACCCGTCCGAGGACGTCACGATCGCGTTCGACGACCTCGAACTGGCCATTCACTGGCCGCTTCCGGTCACGATCATCTCGGCGCGCGACAGGAAAGCGCCGTCACTCGCCGAGGCTTTAGCGACGTAGAGGTAACTGGCATGAGCACCGATCGACCCCTGCCGCGGTCGTACGAGGCGAACGCGCGGTTACACGCCATGGTCCCGGGCGGCGCCCATACCTACGCCAAGGGCGACGACCAATACCCCGAAGGGCTGGCCCCGGTTATCTCCAGGGGCCGCGGTGGGCATGTGTGGGACGTCGACGGCAACTCCTACATCGAGTACGGCGCGGGGCTGCGTTCAGTCAGTCTCGGACACGGGCACCCGCGGGTGCTCGAGGCCGTGCGTCGCGAGATCGACCGGGGCGCCAACTTCGTTCGGCCGAGCATCATCGAGGTCGAGGCGGCGGAGCGTTTCCTGGCGACCGTTTCCACGGCGGAGATGGTGAAGTTCGCGAAGAACGGTTCGGATGTCACCACGGCCGCGGTGCGACTGGCCAGGGCCGTCACGAATCGCCCGCTGGTCGCCGTCTGCGGGGACCAGCCGTTCTTCTCCACCGACGACTGGTTCATCGCGACCACGATGATGCCGGCAGGTATTCCGGAGCGAGTTGCCGAACTCACGGTCTCGTTCCCGTACGGCGATCTCGATGCCACCGACGAGCTGCTTCGGCGGCACGACGGACGCATCGCCTGCCTGATCCTCGAGGCTGCGACCCAGCGCGACCCTCCTCCCGGGTACCTTGCGGGTCTGCGGGACCTCGCGCACAGATACGGCTGCGTTCTCGTCTTCGACGAAATGATCACCGGGTTCCGCTGGTCCGAGGCAGGTGCCCAGGGCTTGTACGGCGTTACCCCGGACCTCTCGACGTTCGGCAAGGCGCTGGGCAACGGGTTCGCCGTCTCGGCCCTGGCCGGACGGCGGGAGCTGATGGAGCAGGGCGGTCTGCACCAATCCCGCGACCGCGTCTTCCTCCTCTCCACCACCCATGGGGCGGAGACCCACTCCTTGGCGGCTGCGATGGCCGTGATGGAGACGTACGTGGAAGAAGGCATCACGGCTCGACTACACGCGCTCGGCGCTCGTCTCGCCGCCGGTGTCCGCGAGGCTGCGAACAGCATGGGCGTCGGTGACCACGTCCTCGTCCACGGCCGGGCGAGCAACCTGGTCTTCGCCACCCTTGACGAGAACATGCAGCCGTCGCAGGCCTACCGGACGCTCTTCCTGCGCCA
>JBOHER010000503.1:0-3874 GCA_050701115.1 Haloechinothrix sp.
GCTGGCCGAGGACCGCTTCCAGATCGGCGCGAACGGCAACATCGACCTCGATTGGCTGCGCCGACACCTGCCACCGAGCGGAACCGTTGCGCTGCGCGACATCACCGCGGGTACCTGCTGCATCGGATTGTGGGGACCGCAGGCCAGAAACCTGCTGCAACCGCTGACCACACAGGACTTCTCGCATCAGGGGATGGGTTACTTCAAGGCGAAGCATGCCTATATCGGCGATGTTCCGGTCACCGCGATGCGGCTGTCCTATGTCGGGGAACTCGGCTGGGAGCTGTACACCACCGCCGACATGGGCCGCAGATTGTGGGACACGCTGTGGGAAGCAGGCCAGCATTTCGGCGTCATCGCCGCGGGCCGCAGCGCGTTCAACAGCATGCGGCTGGAGAAGGGCTACCGGTCCTGGGGAACCGACATGACCACCGAGCACGACCCGTACGAGGCAGGCGTCGGCTTCGCGGTACGGATGAACAAGGGCTACTTCCACGGCCGGGACGCCATTGAGGGGCGTTCGGAAGCCACCGCCTCCCGCAAGCTCACCTGCCTGACCATCGACGACGACTACCAGGTGGTCATGGGCTCCGAGCCGGTCTACGCGGGCGGACAGCCGGTCGGCTACGTCACCAGCGCGGCTCGCGGCTACTCCATCGGCAAGAACATCGCCTATGCCTGGCTGCCTGCCGAGGTAGCGGTGCCGGGGACAGCCGTGGAGATCGAGTACTTCGGCGAGCGAGTCGCCGCGATCGTGGCCGCGGAGCCGCTCTTCGACCCGGACATGACCCGAATTCGTTCCTGACGGGCACCGTGTCGCCACGTGCCCCTCGTGCCTCGCCCTCTGAGACCGACACCCCCACGGAGATATTCATGACCGAGACATCTACGGCCGAGACGATCACCCCCGCCCCCGAGCAGGCGGGCAGCCTTATCCGCACCCTGCCGGGCAACACCTACACCGACGCGACGATCTTCGAGCTGGAGCAGGAGAAGATCTTCGAATCGATGTGGTTCTGCGCCGTGCGCAGCGCCGACCTGCCCAACGCGGGGGATTTCCGTACCGTCCAGATCGGACGGGAGAGTGTGCTCGTCGCGCGTTCGCGGGATGGGTCGCTGCGCGCTTTCCTCAACATCTGCAGGCATCGGGGTGCACGGCTGTGCGTCGAGGAAGCCGGATCGGTGAAGCGCTCCTTCCAGTGCCCGTACCACGCCTGGACCTATGGGCTGGACGGAAAGCTGGTCGCCGCCCCGAACCTGACGTCGATGCCCGACATCGACCGCACCGAGTACGGGCTCAAGACCGTGCACCTGCGCGAGTGGCTGGGCTACGCCTGGCTGTGCCTCGCCGAGGACCCACCGTCGTTTGCGGACACGGTGATCTCCGATGCCGCCGGACGGCTGGGCAGCATCGAGGCGATCGAGAACTACGCCATCGATGAGCTGACGGTCGGCAGGCGAATCACCTACGACGTCAAGGCGAACTGGAAGCTGATCATCGAGAACTTCATGGAGTGCTACCACTGCGCTACCATCCACCCCGAACTGACCGAGGTGCTCCCGGAGTTCGCCGACGGCTACGCCGCGCAGTTCTACGTCGGTCACGGCGCGGAGTTCGGCGATGAGATCAGCGGGTTCACGGTGGACGGCAGCGAGGGCTTCGAGCGGCTGGCCGGAGTGTCCGAGGAGCAGGACCGCAGCTACTACGCCATCACCGTTCGCCCGCAGGTCTTCATCAACCTGGTACCGGACCACGTGATCGTTCACCGGATGTTCCCGATGTCGGCCGACCGCACGGTCGTCGAATGTGACTGGTTGTACGCCAAGGACGTCGTGGCCAGTGGGCGGGACGTATCCCGGTCGGTCGAGCTCTTTCACCGGGTCAACCAGCAGGATTTCGACGCCTGTGAGCGGTGTCAACCGGCGATGGCTTCGCGCGCCTATTCCAACGGCGGTGTGCTGGTGCCCTCCGAACACCACATCGGTGAGTTCCATCAGTGGGTGCAGGACTCGCTGACGGCCGGCGAAGGACGGTGAGTGCGATGTCAGGTAACAGTCAACCGGGGAGTTCGGACGGGCAACGGCACGGTAGTGCGGCGGGTCGCCCACGCGGGCTGGATCGGGTGGTCTTCTTCATCGCCGCCGTGGTCGCGGTGTGCTTCGTTGCCTGGGGGGTGTTGGGCACTGATTCGCTTGGCAGCGTCTCGACGTCGATACTCGGTTGGCTGATCAAGAACGCGGGCTGGGCGTTCCTTGTGGCCGCCTCCGGATTCGTGGTGTTCGCGCTGTGGCTCGCGTTCAGTCGCTACGGCAAGATTCCGCTGGGCAAGGACGGTGAACGTCCCGAGTTCAGGACGGTGTCCTGGGTGGCGATGATGTTCAGCGCGGGCATGGGCATCGGCTTGATGTTCTATGGCGTGAGCGAACCCCTTTCGCATTTCGTCGAGCCGCCACCAGGCACCGTGCCGGGAGGCACCGACGAAGCGATGGAGACCGCGATGGCCACCTCGCTGTTCCACTGGACGGTGCATCCATGGTCGATCTACGCGGTGGTGGGATTGGCGATCGCCTACGGCACCTTCCGGCGTGGCCGCAAGCAGTTGATCAGTTCGGCTTTCGCGCCACTGTTCGGGCGGAGCGTCGCTGAGGGTCCGATTGGCAAGCTGATCGACGTGCTGGCCATCTTCGCGACCCTGTTCGGCTCCGCCGCGTCACTGGGACTTGGTGCGCTGCAGATCGGCAGCGGGCTCCAAGCCGGTGGCTGGTTGTCCGGCAACCCCGGGGTGGGCCTACTCGTTGCGGTGATAGCGGTGCTCACCGTGGCCTTCGTCGCGTCAGCTGTTTCTGGTGTGGCCAAAGGTATCCAGTGGTTGTCGAACATCAACATGGTGCTTGCCGCGGTGCTGGCGGTGTTCATCTTCGTGGTCGGCCCGACCGTGTTCATCCTGAACCTGGTGCCTTCGGCGATCGGTGACTACTTCCGCGAGATGGGCGAGATGATCTCCCGATCCGGCGCCTCCGGAGGCGAGGCCATGGAGGCGTGGTTGTCGTCCTGGACGATCTTCTACTGGGCGTGGTGGATCTCCTGGACGCCGTTCGGCGGGATGTTCATCGCCCGGATCAGCCGCGGGCGAACCATCAAGCAGTTCGTTGGCGGCGTGATCCTGGTCCCGACGGTGGTCAGCCTGTTCTGGTTCACCATCCTCGGCGGGACGGCCATCGATCTGCAGCGGGGCGGAACAGACCTGGCAGGCGCGGCCAACACCGAAGCGCAACTGTTCGGCGTGCTTGACCAGTTCCCGCTGGCCGCGGCCGCTGGGGTGCTGGTGATGGTCCTGGTGGCGATCTTCTTCGTTTCCGGCGCGGATGCCGCCTCGATGGTGATGGGCACGCTGTCGGAGAAGGGCTCGATCGAACCGAGGCGACCGGTGGTGATCTTCTGGGGCGTTGCCACCGGAGCGGTGGCCGCGGTGATGCTGCTGGTTGGCGGAGGCGGTGCCACCGCACTGACCGGCCTGCAAAACTTGACGATCATCGCGGCTGCTCCGTTCGCCCTGGTCATGGTGGTGCTGTGTGTCGCGCTGGCAAAGGACCTGCGCAGTGATCCCCTGATCCTCCGCGAGGAGCAGAGCGCCGAGATCGTCGAACAGGCTGTCATCGTCGGCAACGCCGAATTCGACGGCGAGTTCCAGTTGCACGTCACCGCGGTGACCGAGAACGGTGGCAGCACGAAGACCACGGTCGTTCGTGACGGTCACCTCGGCGGGTACGAAGCGAGGGAATCGGCGGAACTGGCCGCGCTCGGGGAAGGGAAGTGACTGGTGGCCGGCGGGCGTGACGCGGGAGGCCGCAGATGTTGCTCAGATCAACGTGC
>JBOHER010000504.1:0-34268 GCA_050701115.1 Haloechinothrix sp.
CGGTAACCGGCCAACGGGGCGTCGGCCAACCGGACCAGATAGGTCGCTTTACCAGCATCTCCGCCGGCCGCGATGCCGGACGGGACGATGAGTCCGGACAGCACGATCACACCTGCCACAGCTGCGCGGCAGATCTTGCGAGTACGCACGTCAACCTCCGGCTCATGGGCGGGCGCGGGATCACCGAAGCCCACCGAACGAGTGAACGGGACTGAGGTACTAACGAGACTGGCCGGTCACTGGATGCGATGAACTTTCGCCATTGATCGCGGACCTCGCGATCGGGGTTGGCCAAGCCAGGCCATTGGCGCGAAATCGCCACCGAACCGGTGCGGCGGAAGGTAAATCTTTCGTCGGATCCGAGGGAGATCCTCTCCGGGACGCTTGCTCCGGCCCGCTCGGGATCGTCGGCACGGCAGCCAGCAGCTGGCGGAGCTCTTGTCGCGCCCGCGGCGTGTCGTCGTAGCATCACACCGACAGCACCTACCCGCGCTCGGTGAGGATCTTCGATGGCTGACGACCAGCTCGGTACGCACCTGCGCCGACTGGGCCTTGACGATGTGAGTATCGAGCTCTACCGATGGCTGCTCGGGGTGGGACCGTCTGCGCACTCCAACCTCGCCCAAGCCCTGGAAATCTCGATGGACGCCGTGCGCGCCGGTGTCGGGCGCCTGACCAACTCGGGGCTGATCACCACAACCGGCAAGGACGCCGAGACCGTCACCCCGGTGGAACCGACGGCCGGGCTGCAACGGCTGACGCATGCGCGGGAGGCCGAACTGCGCGCGGCCGAGATCGCAGCGGTCAACGCTTACCGATCGTTCCGGCGATCCGTCTGGCAGCACTCACCCGACGACGTGGTCGAACTGATCACCGCGCCACATATCGCCGAGCGGGTCGACCTGGAAGAGCGGGCCGCCGCCAACGAGGTGCTGCGCTTTGATTCCCCGCCCTACTCCACTCCCAGCGGCCCCAACGAGATCGAGGTCGACAACCTGCACCGAGGTGTGATCTACCGGGTGGTTTACGCGCGAGCCGCGGTGCAGCAGCCGGACTACTACGCCGAAAACATCCAGCCCTGCATCGCGGCGGGCGAGCAGGCCAGAGTGTTGCCCACCGTGCCGGTGAAGCTGAGCATCTACGACGGCAGGCTCGCCATGGTTTCGCTGTCGGATGCCGAGGCCGAGATCAATCGGTCCATGTTGCTGGTGCGCCAGTCCAGCCTGCTGGATGCGCTGTCCGGACTCTTCGAGTCCTCCTGGCGCGCGGCCTTGCCGATGCACCTCGGTTCCCGGGAACCGTCCTCGCTACGCCCGATCGAGCGCAAGATCATCGAGTTGCTCGCCAGCGGGATCACCGATCACGCGATCGCCGAATTGCTGGGCATCAGTCGCCGGACCCTGTCCCGCAACCTGGAGAGCCTCACCACGCGCGCCGGAGTGGTCAACCGGTTCCAGTTGGCGGTCTACGCCTGCCGGAACGGCTGGATCTGAGCGAATCCAGTCCCTGCCCGCGATCTCGGTAGTCTGTCGACCATGGCCAGATTGACCCGAGCGGAAAGCCAAGCCCGCACACGCGAACAACTGATCACGACGGCGAAGGACCTGTTTCTGGCCGACGGGTACTGGGCGACATCGCTGGAGAAGGTTGCCGACGCCGCGGGCTACTCGAAGGGCGCGGTCTACTCGAATTTTCGCAACAAGGACGAACTCTGCCTTGCCGTTCTCGACTTGATCCACGCCGAGCAGGCGATGCGAATCGCCACCGCGATGGCCGGAGGAACGACCCTGGAAGATCGCCTCGCCGGATTCGAGCGGTGGGCCGAGGAGACGATCGGCGACCAGAGCTGGACCTCTCTCGAGGTCGAGTTCGCCACCAACGTCCGCACCGATGACCGGCTGCGCGCCGAACTCGCCCAGCGAGACGCGGCGATTCGAGCGATCATCGCCGAGCTGATCAAGTCCGCGCTGAGGGAGTTCGACGTCAGTGTGCCGATGCCACCCGACGACCTCGCCGCCGCCCTGCTGAGCCTCGGTATCGGACTTGGCGTGCAGCGGGCCATCGACCCCACCATCCCGGTGCGCGTGCTCACCAACACCATCCGCATGATGGTCGGCCTGCCCATTCGCCCATCCTTTGCAGGCAAGCCGAGCGGTGCGGGTCAGCCGTAGTAGCGGACCACATTGACGGCGACGCAGGCGGGCTTGTCCGAGCCTTCGATCTCGATGGTCACGGTGGCCTCGGCCTGCACCCCGCCGGTGACCGCCTTGGCCTCGCTCAGTGCCGCGGTCGCGCGCACCCGGGAACCCACCGGAACGGGCGCGGGGAACCGAACCTTGTTCAGACCGTAGTTGATGCCCATCCGCACGCCGTCGACGCGGTAGATCTGCCGCATCAGTTGCGGCAACAGCGACAGGGTCAGATACCCGTGGGCGATCGTGGTGCCGAACGGGCCTTCCTTCGCACGCTCCGGATCCACGTGGATCCACTGGTGGTCACCCGTGGCATCGGCGAACCGGTTCACCCGCTCCTGATCGATCTCCAGCCACTCGCTGCTGCCCAGTTCCTCGCCCACAGCCGTGAGCAGTTCGTCGATCGCGCTGAATGTCCGCATCTACGTTCCTTCGTCTCGACGGATGACCTCACCTGGCAGGCAACGGTAGAGATTCCAGCGCAGGCTTGAGCATCCGGGTCCACTGCCGGACGATCCTCGCTCGCCGCGCCGTATCGTCGGTCAGCAGGTTGGCCAGCCCGAGACCGCGGGCCAGGTCGAGGGTGGCCTGCACCGTCTCGCGCACGCCCGGTATCGACTCGTCCACCTCGAGCAACCGCACCGCCATCCGATGCGCCTCCCGGCCCACCCTGGCTTCCAGCGGCGCGACAACGGCACCCAACTGTTCATCGGTGGACGCCGCGACCCACAGGTGCAAGGCTGCCCGGAATGTCGGCCCTGCATAGAGATTGAGCAGCATGGTGATCACCGCGTCGGTGCGCGAACCGTCCGTCGGCAGCGCGGCGGCCTGCCTGCTCAGCTCCTCGACCTGGACCTCGGATACGTAGTTGACCGCGGCACTGACCAGGTCTTCACGGGTCGGAAAGTGATGTTGTGCAGCGCCGCGGGAAACGCCTGCCCGCTCGGCCACGACCACGACCGTCGTCCTGGTCCAGCCGAGTTCGGTCAGGCACTCGACGGCGGCTTCCAGCAACCGCCGTCGAGTGGTCCTGCTTCGTTCCTGCTGCGGCTCCCGCAGCGGCGTCGCATCACTCATGATCGGCTCAGCCGCGCTCGACCCAGAAGTCCAGCTGGAGGTCGTCCTCACTGCCGCCGACCCGGTACCCGGAGAAGTCGGTGATGCCCTCTGCGGCGAGTACCTCGTCGTCGATGAAGAACTGGCCGGTCGTCTCCGTGCTCGGTTTGGTCAGGATCGCGTGGGCCGCATCCGCCATGATGGCCGGTGTCCGGGAGTGACTGACCATCTCCGCACCCACCACGTTGCGGATCGCGGCGGTGTCGATCGTTGTGCGTGGCCACAACGAGTTCGCCGCGATCCCGTCCTTGCGCAGTTCTTCGGCAAGCCCCAGCGTCACCAGGCTCATGCCGTACTTGGCGATCGCGTAGCCGACCCCGATCATCCCGAACCACTTCGGATCCAGGCTGATCGGCGGGGACAGGGTCAGAATGTGCGGGTTCTCCGACCTGCGCAGGTGTGCGATCGACGCCTGGGACAGCAGGAATGAGCCACGAGTGTTGATGTCCTGCATCAGGTCGTAGCGTTTCATGCTGATCTGTTCGGTCGGCGTCAGATCGATGGCGCTGGCGTTGTTGACCACGATGTCGATGCCACCGAACTGCTCGGCCGTCGCGTCGACGGCGGCCCGCACAGCGGCGTCGTCCCGGATGTCGCCAACGATCGGCAGCGCCTTGCCACCTGCCTCCTCGATCGCCTTCGCCGCGGTGTAGATGGTGCCCGGCAGTTTCGGATGGGGCTCGGCCGTCTTGGCGATCAGCGCGATATTGGCCCCGTCCCGTGCGGCCCGCACCGCGATCGCCTCGCCGATCCCTCGGCTTCCGCCGGACATGATCAGCGTCTTCCCTGCGAGCGAACTCATCTGCGTCCTCGATTCACTAGTACGACTTCGGCAATCCGAGGCTGTGCTGAGCCACGAAGTTCAGCACCATCTCCCGGCTGACCGGCGCGATCCGGCCGACCCTGGTGGCGGCGATCATCGCACCCAGACCATATTCGGATGCCAGCCCGTTGCCTCCGTGCGTCTGCACCGCCTGGTCGACCGCGTGGATCGCCGCCTCTGCCGCAGCGTACTTGGCCATGTTCGCGGCTTCACCCGCTCCGATGTCATCCCCGGCGTCATACAGCGCCGCTGCCTTCTGCGTCATCAGCTTGGCGAGTTCGATCTCCACCTTGACCGCGGCCAGCGGATGCGCGATTCCCTGATGCGACCCGATGGGAGCACCCCAGACACTGCGCGTCTTGGCATACTCGGTGGCCTTCTGCAGCGCGAGCCGGCCGATGCCCAGCGAGAAGGACGCACCCATGATCCGTTCCGGGTTGAGGCCTGCGAACAGCTGCATCAGCGCGGCGTCCTCGGAGCCGACCAGCGCGTCGTAGGGCAGCCGGACGTCGTCGAGAAACAGGCCGAACTGCTTGTCCGCCGAGATCAGATCCATCTCGATGTGCTTGTATTCGAAGCCGGGCATGTCGGTCGGCACGATGAACAGCGCGGGCTTGAGCTTGCCCGTCCTCGCATCCTCCGTGCGGCCGACCACCAGCACGGCCTCCGCCTCGTCCACTCCGGAGATGAACACCTTGCGGCCGTTCAGAATCCACCCCTCACCATCCCTGCGGGCGGTCGTGGTGATCTTGTGCGAGTTGGACCCCGCGTCCGGCTCGGTGATGGCGAAGGCCATCCGCACCTCGCCGGTGGCGAAGCGCGGCAGCCACTTCTGCTTCTGCTGCTCGGTGCCGAACCGGGCGATGACGGTGCCACAGATCGCCGGTGACACCACCATGAGCAGCATCGGTGTGCCCGCCGCGCAGAACTCTTCACAGACCGCGGCGAGGTCGCCGATTCCGCCGCCCCCGCCGCCGTACTCCTCCGGCACAGCCACGCCCAGGTAGCCAAGCTTGCCCGCCTCGTCCCAGATCTCGGTGGTGTGGCCGCCGCCGCGGGCGAGCTTCAGGTAGTACTCGTGTCCATATTTCTTTCCCAGGGCGTAGGCTGCGGCCCGCAGCGCCGTGCGTTCGCCGGACTCGGTGAAGTTCATGCCTCTTGCCTCTCTTGGCTCGGAGTAACCACTGCCAGGACGGTGCCGACGTCGACCTGATGACCCACGGTGACATCGAGTTCGGTGACGACGCCATCGGTCGGCGCCACGATCTGGTGTTCCATCTTCATCGCCTCCAGCCACAGCAGTGGTTGGCCCGCCGTTACCTCCGCCCCCTGCTCGACGGCCACCCGTAGCACCGACCCGGGCATCGGTGCCAGCAGCGAGCCCTCGGCGATCGCGGCCTCCGAGTCGGCGAACCGGGGACGCGGCACGAAACTCACCGATCCCAGCGGCGAATCCACACACACCAGGCCCGGGTAGCCGGCCACGCGGAAGACCCGCCGGACACCCGCGACCCGCAAGGTCACTTCGGCCGAACCCGCCGCGATCAACTCGACATCGTCGAAACCCTCGGCCACCAACCCGTTCCTGGTCAGCCGGTAGGACACCGGGTACTCAGCATCACCTGCGACGAAGACCTTGTGCTGCGCCTGCGAACCGACGTTGCGCCACCCGCTTGGCAGGTTCCGCAACACGGTGGCCTTGGCGCGATTCTCCTCCGCGTCCGCGAGCGCAGCGGCCAAGGCGCTGAGCCTGCGCGCCTCCTCCCCCGCCAATGGCGACGACAGAAGGTCGAGGCCGTGCCGGTCGAAGAACGCCGTGTCGGTCTCACCCGCGAGGAAGGCGGGATGCCGCAGCACGTTGACCAGCAGATCGCGGTTGGTCGCCACGCCGTGGATTTCGGCCCCTGCCAGCACGGTCGCCAGCGACCGGGCCGCGTCCGCACGCGTCGGGCCCCACGCGATCACCTTCGCCAGCATCGGGTCGTAATGCACGCCGACCACGCAGCCGCTGACGAAGCCGGAATCCAGCCGGATGCCGTGCCGGGCAGGGACCTCGAACTCCGCGTACACCCTCGGCGCGGTGCTTGTGCCTGCACTGCTTGCGGGCAGTGCGAAGCGGTGCAGCGTGCCGCTCTGCGGCTGCCAGTCCTTCGCCGGATCCTCCGCATACAGACGGACTTCGATCGCATGGCCGGTCCACGGTGGAGGCTCAGCGGGCAGTCGGTCGCCCTGCGCGACCCGGATCTGCAGGGCGACCATGTCCAAGCCTGTCGTGCATTCGGTGACCGGATGCTCCACTTGAAGCCTGGTGTTCATCTCCAGGAAAAAGAACTCTCCTTCATCGGTGGCGAGGAACTCCACGGTTCCCGCGCCGACATAGTCGATCGCCTTGGCCGCCTTGCGCGCGGCGTCGAACAACTCCTCCCGCATGCGCGAATCGACCAGTGGGGACGGCGCTTCCTCGACCACCTTCTGGTGGCGACGCTGGATGGAGCATTCCCGCTCGCCGACCGCCCAGACCGTGCCGTGCTGGTCGGCCAGCACCTGAACCTCGATATGCCGACCGGTTTCCAGGTAACGCTCGCAGAAGACTCCTGCGTCGCCGAACGCCGAGGCCGCCTCGGTCTTGGCGCTCTCGATGGCGCCGGAGAGCGCGGAGAGCTCGCGGACCACGCGCATGCCGCGGCCGCCGCCACCCGCGGAGGCCTTCACCAGCACCGGCAGGTCGGCCTCGGTGACCTCGGCCGGATCGAGTTCGGCGAGCACGGGCACACCCGCGTCCGCCATCAGCCGCTTGGATTCGATCTTCGAGCCCATCGAGACGATCGCATCGGGCGGCGGACCGATCCAGGTCAAGCCTGCGTCGATGACCGCCTGGGCGAACCCGGCATTCTCGGACAGGAACCCGTACCCCGGATGGATGGCGTCCACTCCGGTGTCTCGGGCGGCCCGCACCAGCAACTCAGGGCGCAGGTAGGTCTCCGCCGGCGTGTTGCCGGGTAGCCGCACAGCCGCGTCGGCCTCGCGCACGTGCGGCAACTCCGCATCCGCGTCCGAGTACACCGCGACCGTGGAGATGCCGAGGTCGGCACAGGTACGGAAGACCCTGCGCGCGATCTCACTGCGGTTGGCGACAAGGACTGAGTTGATCACATCGACACCACTCTCGTGCTGAAAGACGCTATGGGTGCGTTCAATGCACTGAAAGCGCCATTCACTGCGCTGAGCGCACTGAGGGCGTCTTTCAGCTCACATGCGGAAGACGCCATAACCTTGGGCTCCTGTGAACTCTGCGTTGTGGATTGCCGACAGGCTCATGCCGAGCACCGTCCGGGTGTCGCGCGGGTCGATGATCCCGTCGTCGTAGAGCATTCCGGACAGGAACATCGGCACCGATTGCGCTTCGATCTGCCCTTCCACCATCGCGCGCATGGCGGCGTCGTTCTCCTCGCTGTAATCCTGACCCCTGCCTGCCGCCGCGGCGCGAGCCACGATGGAGAGCACGCCCGCTAGTTGCTGGGCACCCATCACCGCGGACTTCGCGCTCGGCCACGCGAACAGGAACCGAGGATCATAGGCCCGGCCGCACATGCCGTAGTGGCCTGCGCCGTAAGACGCGCCCATCAGCACCGAGATGTGCGGAACCTTCGAGTTGGACACCGCGTTGATCATCATCGCGCCGTGCTTGATGATGCCGTTCTGCTCGTACTCCCTGCCCACCATGTATCCGGTGGTGTTGTGCAGGAACAGCAGCGGGGTGTCGCTCTGGTTGGCCAGCTGGATGAACTGGGTGGCCTTCTGTGATTCCTCGCTGAACAGCACGCCCTGCGCGTTGGCCAGGATGCCCAGCGGGTAGCCGTGGATGTCGGCCCAGCCGGTCACCAGGCTACTGCCGTAGAGCGGCTTGAACTCGTCGAACTCCGAGCCGTCGACGATGCGGGCGATGACCTCTCTGGGGTCGAACGGGACCTTCAGGTCGGTCGGCACGATGCCGAGCAGATCCTCGCTGTCGTAGATCGGCTCCGCGTAGTCCGGTTTGGGCGCGGGCCCCTTCTTGTGCCAGTTGAACCGGCGGACGATGCTGCGGCCGATCCGGATGGCGTCCTCCTCGTCGGCGGCGAGGTAGTCGGCAAGCCCGGAGGTTCGGGCGTGCATTTCCGCGCCGCCGAGGGACTCGTCGTCCGACTCCTCCCCGGTGGCCATCTTGACCAGGGGCGGTCCACCGAGGAACACCTTGGCCCGTTCCTTGACCATCACCACGTAGTCGGACATGCCCGGCAGGTATGCGCCGCCTGCCGTCGAGCTGCCGAACACCAAGGCCACGGTCGGAATGCGCGCCGCAGACGACCGGGTCAGGTCACGGAAGATCCGGCCACCCGGAATGAAGATGTCCTTCTGCGTCGGCAGATCCGCACCTCCCGACTCGACCAGGTTGATCGTCGGCAGCCGGTTCTGCGCCGCGATGTCGGCCGCGCGGAACCCCTTTTTCAGGCCCCAGGGGTTCATCGCGCCACCTTTGACGGTGGGATCGCTGGCGATGATCACGCACTCCACGCCTTCGACCACACCGATGCCCGTCACCATGCTGCCGCCGACCTGGAACTCCGACCCCCACGCGGCCAGTGGAGACAGTTCGAGGAACGGGGAGTCCGGGTCGATCAGCAGCTCGATGCGTTCCCGGGCGAGCAGCTTGCCGCGCGTGCGGTGCCGCTCGACGTACTTGGGCCCGCCGCCCGCGATCGCCTTGGCCTGCTCGGTCTCGATTACCGCCAGCTTGTCCAGCATTGCCGCACGGTTGGCGGCATGCTCGTCGCTGCCGACGTCGACGACTGATTTCACTGCGCTCATCCCGTAAACCCCAAGAGTTTCCCGGCAAGGCCGGTCATGATTTCGTTGGTGCCGCCACCGATGCCCAGGATCCGCATGTCCCGGTACTGACGCTCCACTTCGGACTCTCGCATGTAGCCGAACCCGCCGTGCAGCTGCACCGCCTCGTTGACCACCCACTCCCCCGCGGCCACCGCGGTGTTCTTGGCGAAGGCCACCTGCGGGAGGACGTTCTCCCCAGCGAGGTGCCGGACGGCAACGTCACGGGTGTAGACCCGGGCGACATCGACCTGCCTCGCCATCTCGGTCAGCTTGTGCTGCACGAGTTGCCGGGAGATCAGCGGCCGCCCGAAGGTCTCCCGGTTGCGACACCACTCGGCGGTCAGGTCGAGGGCACGCTGGGCGGCCGCGTAGGCCTGGACCGCCAGGCTCAGCCGCTCGCTGACGAAGTTCTGCGCGATCTGGATGAACCCGGTGTTCTCCGCGCCAACAAGGTTCGCGGCAGGCACCCGGCAGTCCACGAAGGACAGCTCCGCGGTGTCCGAGCAGAGCCAGCCCATCTTCGCCAGCTTGCGCGAGACCGTGAAACCCGGCGTGTCTCGTTCGATCACCAGCAGCGATATCCCGTGCGCACCCGAATCCCCGGTACGCACCGCGGTGGTCACGAAATCGGCGCGCACACCGGAGGTGATGTACGTCTTCGCGCCGTTGACGATGAAGTAGTCGCCGTTCGCCCCAGAAGATTTGCGCAGCGCCGTCGTGCGCAACCCGGCGACGTCGGAGCCCCCGTCCGGCTCGGTGATCGCGAGGGCCCCGATCTTCTCACCAGCGAGCGTCGGCCGGACCCACCGCTCGATCTGCGCCTCCTCGCCTGCCGTCGCGATATGCGGCAGCGCGATGCCGTGGGTGAACAGCGACGCGAGCAGTCCACCGGACGCGCCCGCGTACAGCAGTTCCTCGGCGACGACAAGGGAGTCGATGACATCACCGCCACCACCGCCCATCGACTCGGGGAAGGACACCCCGAGCAGTCCGATGGCTCCCGCCTTCCGGTGCAGTTCGCGGGGGAGCTCGCCCTCCCGCTCCCAGCCGTCAAGGTGCGGCAACACTTCCTCGCGGGCGAACCGGCGCACCGTTTCGCGCAGCGCCATCCGCTCCGACGTCTCGAACGGGTTCACAGCAGCACCTCCGGGATCTCTACGTGGCGGCCACGCAGCCATTCGCCGAACGCCTTGGCCTGCGGATCGAAACGTGCCTGGGAGGCGACGCCCTGACCGAGGATGTCGTCGACGACGAAGTTCAGCGCCAGCAGATTGGGCAGCACATGGCGACGCACCGGCAGCTGCGCCGTCTCGGGAAGCAGCCGCCGGAACTCGGCAACGGTGAGGTACTGCGCCAACCAGCGCCAGGCTTGCGCTGACCGCGCCCACACGCCGAGGTTCGCGCTACCGCCCTTGTCGCCGCTGCGCGCGCCGATGATGGTGCCAAGCGGCACCCGCCGGGTCGGCCAAGGGGGCAATGGTTCGGGCAACTCCGCCTCCTCGACGTCGGCGAGCTCCTGGGTGGCACCGGCAGGTTCGATGTCCATCCGGGAACCATCGGGGAGCACGGCGACATGCGGTACCAGCTTGGCGTCCACAAAGGACGCCGTGTAAACCCCGTACGGGGACGCATCGGACGGCGGAGCGGTCACATTGAAGCCCGGGTAGCTGGCCAGCGCCAGCTCGATCGCCGCCCCGCTGAACGGACGGCCTACCACGGCCGGATCGCTGTCCTTGACGACACAGTGCAGCAGGGCGCTCGCTCCTTCTTCGGTATCGGCATCGACCCGATCCGTGCGGGCCAGCGACCAGCGGACCTCGGCTGGTGGCGTGTCGGTCAACGCGGCAGACAGCTGTTCGGTGACGAGTTCGGCCTTCGCCTCGATGTCCAGTCCGGTGAGCACGAAGGTGACCGCGTTCCGGAATCCGCCGAGGGAGTTCAGGCATACCTTCAGCTCGGGCGGTGGCGCCTCACCGCGCACACCACTGATGGCCACCCGGTCCGGGCCTATCTGGTCGAGGGCGATGGTGTCGAACCGCGCGGTGACGTCCGGGCCCGCATACCGCGCCCCGGTGATCTCGTACAGCAACTGAGCGGTGACGGTGCCGACGGTGACCGCACCACCGGTGCCCTCGTGCTTGGTGATCACGCTGGACCCATCGGCGTCGATTTCCGCGATCGGGAACCCCGGCCTGCTGAGCGCTTCCAGCTCGGTGAAGAACGCGTAGTTACCGCCGGTGGCCTGGGCCCCGCACTCGATGACATGGCCCGCGGCCACCGCACCGGCAAGCGCGTCGTAGTCTTCGCGGTCCCATCCGAAGTGCGCCGCGGCCGGACCGACGACCAGCGAGGCGTCGGTGACTCGCCCGGTCACCACGACCTCGGCGCCTGCGCGCAAGCATTCCGCGATGCCCCAGGCGCCGAGGTAGGCGTTGGCGGTGAGCGGCTGCCCCAGGTCGAGCTCATCGGCCCGCGATCTGAGGTCGTCCCCCTCCACATGCGCGATCGCCACGTTGATGCCGAGCTCATCGGCGAGTTCGCGCAGCGCGGCGGCCAGCCCGGACGGGTTGAGCCCACCCGCGTTGGTGACGATCTTGACGCGCTTTTCCTTGGCCAGCGCGAGGTTCTCGCGCATCTGCCGCAGGAACGTCTTGGCGTATCCGCGGCTGGGATCCTTCATCAGGTCCCGGCCCAGGATGAGCATGGTCAGCTCGGCGAGATAGTCACCGGTGAGGTAGTCCAGTTCACCTTCGGTAAGCATCTCGCGCACCGCGGAGAACCGGTCGCCGTAGAACCCCGAGGCGTTGCCGATCCTGATCACGAGAATTGCCCCGCTTCCCGTCCGTTCCCGGAAGGACCGGCGAATGCCTGGGCGATGTTCAGCCACCGGTCGGCGTCGGGACCCTCCGCCAGCAGGCCGGTGTCGTCCCGGTGCCTGCGCTGGGTGACCAGCAGGCAGAAGTCGAGTGCGTTACCGCTGACCCGCTGGGCGGCTTCCCCGGGACCCCACGCCCAGATCTGGCCGTCGGGCGCGGTGAGCTCAACCCGGAACTGCTCCGACGGCGCGGCGAGTTGGTTCACCGCGTAAGCGAAGTCGCGGGCGCGTACGCCGATGTGTGCCACGTGCCGCAGTCGCGACGTGGGGATCCGCACGATACCCAGTGAGTCGGCCACGTCCTGACCGTGCGCCCAGGTCTCCATGATCCGGGCCGTTGCCATCGAGGCCGCGCTCATCGGCGGACCGAACCACGGCACCTTCGCACCGTCCGGCACGGCGGCCAAGGCCTTGCGCAGGGCATTTCGGCCTGCTCGCCAACCGGCGAGCAACTGCTCGGGCCGCCGTCGCGCTCCCTCGGCCGCACCGTCGTCGACGAAGCCGGTCGGGTTCTGCATCGCTGTGGCCAAGCCGGCCTGGAAGTCGTCCGGGCTGGTGACCGCCAGCGCCGCCTTGTCGTCGGTCCAGGCGAGGTGGGCGATCTGGTGCGCGATCGTCCAGCCCTCAGCGGGAGTGGCCAGCCGCCACTCCTGCTCGCTCAGGTCCGACACGATCCGGTCGAGCTCATCACTCTCGGCTTCCAGGTCGTCCAGGATCGACCGCGCGTCGGCCATGCTCACCTCCGTTGGCTACATCGTCAGCGTGGCACCACGTCAAGAAAAAAGCAAGCATGCGTGCTTGTTTCCTACCTAAAGTCGCCGTCGGCTTTCCTCTTGACGAATAGCCAACAAGCGTAGGACTGTGGGATGGCACCGGCAAGGAGGTGGTCGACGATGACCCACGCCAAGACCAGGGTCGGTGAGGTACTGCGTGATCACGTTCCGACCCTGACGGCTATCCCGCTGCCCCGCGCGGTCGACGATAAGCTGCTCGGCATGCGCTGGCCGTCCGCGCCGCTTGCCCAGCCGCCCGAAGGAAGTGGGCTCAAGCCGATCATGGGCGACTACGGCCCGCGGTTCGTCGGGCACAGTCTCGAGATGATGCGCTTCGGGGTCGATTTCGGCCTGCGCCGATACGAACGCTACGGCCCGGTGTCCTGGATGGGCATGCTGGGCAAGCGCATGGTGACGCTGGCCGGACCAGAGGCCTCCCAGATCGCGCTGACCAACCGCGACAAGGTGTTCTCCCAGCAGGGTTGGCACTACTTCATCGACCGGTTCTTCCATCGTGGGCTGATGCTGCTGGATTTCGGCGAGCACCGCATGCACCGCCGGATAATGCACGAGGCGTTCACCGCGGACCGGCTGGCCGGTTACGTCGGCCAGATGACTCCCGCGCTGCACGACGGCGTCGGCGCGTGGTCCACCAACGGCAGGATCCGGCTCTACTGGGCACTCAAGCAGCTCACCCTGGACGTCGCGGCACGCGTGTTCATGGACATGCCGCCCGGACAAGACTCGACCCGGCTCAATCACGCCTTCGTCAACAGCGTCCGGGCGGGCACCGCGGTGATTCGGTATCCGGTCCCGGGAGGTCGCTGGTCGGCGGGCCTGCGCGGCAGGAAGGTGCTCGAGCGCTACTTCACGGAGAACCTGCCCGCCAAGCGCGCCAACGACGGCGTCGACCTGTTCTCCGCGCTCTGCCACGCGACCGGCGAGGACGGCGAGCGGTTCACCGACGCTGACGTCATCAATCACATGATCTTCCTGATGATGGCAGCGCACGACACGTCGACGATCACCAGTACGGCTGCCGCCTACTATCTGGGCAAGTTTCCCGAGTGGCAGGACCGGGCCCGTGCCGAATCCCTGGCCCTCGGCGACGAACCGCCCGACCTGTCCGCGCTGGAATCGCTGCACACTCTCGACCTGGTGATCAAGGAATCACTCAGAATGGTGGCTCCCGTACCGAGCATGCCCCGGATGACCGTGGCCGATACCGACGTGCTCGGCTTCTACATTCCGCAAGGCACGTTCGTCGGCGTCTCGCCCATGATCAACCACTTCCTGCCCGAGTTCTGGACCGATCCGATGCGATTCGATCCCGAGCGGTTCACCGAGGAGCGCAGGGAGGACAAGTCTCATCGGTTCGCCTGGATGCCGTTCGGCGGGGGCGCCCACAAATGCATAGGCATGCGCTTCGGCACCCTGGAGGTCAAGGCGCTGCTGCACGAGATGCTGCGGCGGTACCGGTGGCGGCTGCCCGAGGGCTACCGCGCGCACTGGGACTACGTCGCTCTGCCGGTGCCGGTCGACGGGCTCCCTGTGCACCTCATCCGGCGATGACCCGCGTGCGGTGATCATGGTGTGCGCACGTCGTCGACCTGGATCACTCATTCAGCCGGTAGACACGGTGTCTCATTCGTGGTGACTTAGGGGTCTTCGCGATGACCCATATCCGTGTCGGCTTGCACACGGTCGGTAAGCTGTCACAGCAAGATCACGAATGAGGCCGATGAGCGAGTGGATGAGTTGAGCCGTGAATGATCCTGGCGAGTCGCGGGGCATGGCCGAGCTGGCCCGCCGGTGGTCGGACACTCTGGCCCGCAGTGGCATCTCATTGCCCCAGGCCGAGCTCGAGCGGCTGATCACCGGCATCGCCGAAGACGTGCGCAGCCAGGACCGCCCAGCACCTTCTGCTGCGGGAGAGCGCTTCGCCGCACTGTATGCGTCGGCGCCGATCGGCATCGCGCTCACCGACGAGCACGGCGTCATCGTTGAGGCCAATCCGGCGCTCGGCACGACCCTTGGCCGCGCTCCGGAGTCACTGCGCGGCAAACGCATCACCGAGCTGGCATCGGGTGACGCCGACGCCCTGGCCATCGAGTCCGGTCTACGGGAACTCAGCGACTCCGGTGGCAGGCGGCAGGTGCGCACGCTCGCCCTCGGGCACGACATCGACGGCGAGCTGCGGGTGAAGATCACCTTGACCTACCTTCCCGCGGATCGTCCCGGTGCGGCTTATCCCCTGGTCATGGTTCAAGACATCAGCGAAGTGCACCTCCTGCGGGAGGCGCTACGCAGGCAGAACGTGCACGACGCGCTCACCGGGCTGCCCAACAGTGCCAGCTTCAACGCCCAGTTGGAGCGGGCCATCGCTGATCACACCCACAGCCAGGTCGCGCTGGTGTACTTCGATCTCGACGGTTTCCGCGTGATCAACGACGGGCTGGGGTCCGATGTCGGCGACGAGATCCTCAAGGGCGTTGCGGCCAAGCTCCGGAAGGCATTCGCGGGCCACAATACCGTTGTCGCCCGCTTGACCGGCGACGGATTCGGGGTGCTGCTGCGGGGTGAATTGACCGCGACCGCGGTAATCGATCAGGTCAAGGTGATGCTGAGTGAGCTCAGCGAGGCGACCTATGTGGGCGGCCATGCGGTCGGCGTCAACGCCAGCGCGGGCATCGTTGTCCGCGACGTCGGCGACGGCACGGCCGCGGACCTGGAACGGGCCGCCCAGATCACCCTGCACCGCGCGAAGGAAAAGGGCCGCGCGCAGTGGATGTTGTTCGATGCCGAATCGGACGCGCGGGATCGCGACCGGTATCGGATGGCGGCGCTGATCGCCGGCGCACTGGAGAACGGCGAGTTCGAGCTCGTCTACCAGCCAACGGTGAAGCTGGATGGCTCGGGACACCTGCCGGTAGTGAACGCGACATTGCGCTGGAACCATCCCGAGCAGGGCCAGCTCGACATCGACCACTTCATGCCGCTGGCCGACGCCACCGGAATGACGCTGCCGCTCGGTCAGTGGTTGCTCGGCGAGGCGCTGTCCACGCGGGCACGCTGGGAGCGCGCGGCGGAGGGTCCGGTTCCGGACCTGTGCCTGCGGCTACCCACCCGGATGGCGATCGACGACGATCTGGTCGGGATGGTGAAGAAGGCGCTGGATCGCAACCAGTTACCTGCGCGCAGTCTGCGGCTCTGCGCGGATGGATCCACCATCCTCGATCCCCGTGGTGAGGTGCTTGACTCGCTGTCGGTACTCGGTGATCTCGGGGTGCAACTGGTGCTCGCCGTGTCCGGCGCGGCTGACCTCGAGCTGATCCACCGGCACAAGCTGCCGGTCGGCTACGTCGTCCTGACCGGTCGCATCGTGGATGCGTTGCTCGACTCCGATGGGGAGAATCCCTCAGCCATGCGTCACCTCGAGCATTTGATGCACAGCGCTCGCGAACTGGGCATGCGTATCGGCGCGGAAGGCGTGCGCACCCCCGAGCAGGCACGCAGACTGGGCCGGCTCGGCGTGATCGCGGCACGCGGCGAGTTCTTCCTGGATTCGGCGACGGCATCCGACATCGAGTCCATGATCACCGGCGCGGCGAGCAGGCCAGCGCAGGAGTCCACGACGCCGGGATGACGCGGATAGGGCACGATGGGCGGTATGAACAAAGGTGATCTGGTCCCCGATTTCACACTGCCCGATGACAGCGGCACCCAGCGCAGCCTGAGCGAGTTTCTCGCCGAAGGTCCGGTCGTGCTGTTCTTCTACCCAGCGGCCATGACCTCGGGCTGCACCGCGGAGAGCTGCCACTTCCGTGACCTCGCCGGGGAGTTCGCCGCCCTCGGTGGTCAGCGGGTCGGCATCAGCGCCGACAGCGTCGAGAAGCAAGCGCAGTTCTCCGCGATGCACAGCTTCGACTACCCGCTGCTGTCCGATGTAGACGGCACGGTGGCCAAGCAATTCGGCGTGCACCGGTCATTCGGGCCGCTGCCGGTCAAGCGGCACACCTTTGTCATCGACACCGATCGGCGGGTGCTCGAGGTCATCAAGAGTGAAGTCCGGATGAACGTGCACGCCGACAAGGCGCTGGAGGCCCTGCGCGCACGCAAGGCCGCGTGACGAAGCGGGAAAGTCGCCTGCGACTTTCCCTAGTCGTTGATCACGCTGTCCGGGACCCGCGTGTCGTTGCGCAGGGCGTCGAACAGTTGCTCGGCCTTCGCCTGATCGAAGTTCTCCGCGGTGGCCGAACTGACCGGGGCTGTGGTAGTGACCATCCCGCCGGACGCGATTCCCCTTGTCGCCCACGCCAGGCCGACCAGGTTGTGCAGGTGGTCGCCGGTGTCGATGCTCAACGCGTCGGGCGCGGTGGCGAGCAGCGGGAACAGGTCGAACGGGTTTAGCAGGGTGGCCGGACTGGCGATCTCGTTGGCCAGCGCCCCGATGAACTTACGCTGGTTGGCCACTCGATCCAGGTCCGAGCGCGGGGTCGCCGCGCTCTTGCGCATGCGCACGAAGGACAGCGCCTGCGCGCCGTCCAGTTCCTGCCTGCCCGCTGGGATCTCCACGCCGTTCGACCCGTCGATCATGCCCTCCGGCACGTCCAAGGTCACCCCACCGATCGCGTCGACGATGTTGGCGAATCCGGCGAAGCCGATCTCGGCATAGTGGTCGATGTGCAACCCGGTGGCTTGCTCCACCGTCTGCGCCAGCAGCTTGGGCCCCCCGATCGAGAACGCGGCGTTGATCTGGCTCACCCCGTGACCCGGAATCTCGACGTAGAGGTCCCGCGGGAAGCTCACCAGCGTCGGCTTGGTGTCGTTGTCTGGGATGTGCGCGAGCATGATGGTGTCGGTGCGGGCGCCCTCGGGCGTGCCGGTGTGCAACCGCTTGCGTGCCTCGGCGTCCAGCCCTTCCCTGCTGTCCGAGCCGACGATCAACCAGTTCGTGCCCTCGGCAGCGGCCGGTCTGCCGTCGTAGTCCTCGAGCGCGTCCACCCGGCCGATGGAGAAATCGAGATAGATCCAGATGGCGGCGATGAACAACGCGAACAGCGTGAGCAGGGTGGTCAGGATGCGCCGGAACCGGCGACGCGGACGCTCGGGCCGCATCGATGGTCGTGGACGGCGCGGAGGATCCCGCGGGGGCAGGCCAGAGCGCGCCTGGGGCCGGGCCGCAGCTGCCCGCCGCGCCTGCTGACCCGGCAACGGCATCATCTGGGTGGGCTGGTGTCGTTGACCGGGGCGACGGGGTGGTGGGCTCTGCGGCTGGCGACGGCCGACGGGCGGCCGCTGCGGGCCCCCCTGGTATCCACGAAAGCTCATCACCACTCACCCGTTCTCATGCACCAGTCTCCTCTTCCGCCGCACCACCCGCAGTGGCATGGACGCACCAAGGCCCGCTGAGGTTGACCCGCATCATGACATTGGCGTCGTGATGCAGTGGTAAGTACACCGTTGCAAAGTCGGGTTGCGCATAACCCTCACACCCGGATGGCGAGCCGTTCGCTGGGCGGCAACCTCCACGCATCGGTGAGCAGCGGATCGTCGTGCGGTAATCCGAACGCGTCCAGCACGAAGGCGCGCACCAGCCGGTTCCAGGTGCGGGCCCGCCGGATCATCGAGTGACCCTCCCTTGGCAACTCGAACCGCGCCAGGGTGCTGATGTCGAAAGCGCGCTTGGCATAGTCGTTGGAACTCGCCGCGCTGGTGACGGCGTCCCGGGTACCGTGCGCGATGACCACCTTCCTGCCTGTGACCGGATCGACCCAGTCCTTGGCCGTTGTCCATGGGGCGAGCGCGCACACACCGGCAATCCGCTGGTCATCGGCGATGCGCAAGGCGACCCGGCCACCCATGGAGTGCCCGATCAATGCCACCGGAAGATCGGGATGGCGTTGCCGGATCTGATCGAGCGCCCACCGGCCGTCCCGCACCGGGTCGAGATCGGGCCTGTTCCATCCGCGCATCCGGTTGCGCAGCAGGCACACCTCGATGCCGTGCGGCCGGCCGACGCGACGCACCGCCCGCGCGAACGGGAGCATCCGCAGATAGGGCGCCGACCACCCACGCACGCGATCGGTACCGGACTCTCCGCCGCCGTGCAGCACCAGAACTACAGCTTTCGTGGTGCCTCGAGCGGGCAACACCCTCAGACGCGCTTGATGACTGCTCACCTGACCATCTTCACGCTGCCGCGGGCTCGTCCGCGAACTGGGTCCGGTACAGCTCGGCGTAGCGTCCCTCTGCTTCGAGCAACTGTTCGTGACTTCCTCGCTCGACGATCTCCCCGCTTTCCACCACCAGGATCTGGTCGGCCGCGCGCACCGTGGACAACCGATGCGCGATCACCAGCGCGGTGCGCCCGGCCAGCGCATCGGTCAGCGCCTCACCGACGGCTGCCTCCGACTCAGAGTCCAGGTGCGCGGTCGCCTCGTCCAGGACGACAACCCGGGGCTGGGCGAGCAGCAGCCGCGCGATGGTCAACCGCTGGCGCTCGCCGCCGGAGAGCCGGTAGCCCCGCTCCCCCACCACCGTCTCCAGCCCGTCCGGCAGACCACGTACCAAGGCGCCGAGGCGGGCGCGATCCAGGGCGTCGAAAATCTCGTTATCGGTGGCCGCGGGCCGCGCGTAGGCGAGATTCGCGCGAATCGTGTCGTGGAAGAGGTGCCCGTCCTGGGTGACCACACCCACCGTGTCCCGTAAGGCCGCGAAGCTCAAGTCGCGCACATCCACCCCGGACAGCCGCACCGATCCGCCGTCCACGTCGTACAGCCGCGGCACAAGGGATGCGATGGTGGACTTGCCCGCGCCCGAGGAACCGACCAGCGCGATCATCTGACCCGGTTCGGCGCGCAAGCTGATCCCGTGCAGGACCTCCGCACCGCCCCTGGTGTCCAAAGTGGCCACCGCTTCCAGCGAGGCCAGCGACACCTTGTTCGCCGCGGGGTAACCGAACCGGACATTCCGCAGCTCAACCGACACCCCACCGGCCGGGACGGTCTTGGCATCGGCCTTCTCGGTGATCATCGGTGTGATGTCGAGCACCTCGAACACCCGCTCGAAGGACACCAGCGCGGTCATCACGTCGACCCGCACGTTGGCCAGCGCGGTCAGCGGGGAGTACAACCGGGTGAGCAACAGTGCGAGGGCGACCACGGTTCCCGGGGCCAGCTGATCGTGGATGGCCAGCCAGCCGCCGAGCCCGTACACCAGGGCAAGTGCGAGTGCGGAGACCAGCGTGAGGCTGGTCATGAACCACCGGGTCAGCATCGCGGTGCGCACGCCGATGTCGCGCACCTGTTCCGCCCGCTCGGCGAAGTCCTCTGCCTCCGCGCGCGGCCGACCGAACAGCTTGACCAAGGTGGCGCCCGGCGCGGAGAACCGCTCGGTCATCTGAGTGGTCATGCCCGCGTTCAGCCCGGCAGCTTCCCGCTGCAGGTTGGCCATCTCTCGGCCGATCCGCCTGGCAGGCAACACGAAAACCGGCAGCAGGAGCAGGGCCAGCGCGGTGACCTGCCAGGACAGGGTCAGCATCACCGCAAGCGAGAGCACCAGCTGGATGACGTTGGTGACCAGTCCGGACAAGGTCGCGGTGAACGTGCGCTGCGCGCCGATGACGTCGTTGTTGAGCCTGCTGACCAGCGCACCCGTGCGAGTGCGGGTGAAGAAGGCGATCGGCATGCGCTGGACGTGCCCGAACACCGCGCGGCGCAGGTCGAAGATGAGTCCCTCACCGATCCGCGCGGACTGCCATCGCTCCGCGAGCCCGATCGCGGCATCGGCGATCGCGATCCCGGCGATGATCAACGCAAGGGTGATCAACAGGCCGGCATCCTGCTTGCCGACAATCGCGTCGACCACCCGGCCGGCCAGCAGCGGCGTGCTGACCGCGAGCACGGCGGACACCACCGTCAACGCACCGAAGATCACCAGCCGCCGCCAGTGCGGACGCGCGAACCGGGCCACCCTGCCCACCGTGCCCGCCTGAAGCGAGCGTGGGGTGTCGGCCTCGTTCATGCTGCTGCGCAGCAGCACCCAGGTGTTGTCCATGCCGCCCGCCCATCAGAGGTTAACCTCATCAATACTTGAGGTTTCGGTCGTCCACGCAGCGTAACGTGTTGCACCGACAGATTCATTCCCCAGGTTCACCGCACATCTCCTGGTCGGCCGCCGACCGGGTACTTTCGCCTCGAAGGTGATCGGTCGATCAACGGCAGGTGAGGGTGACGCAGACAACTCCGGGACGGCGTGCGCTGGGTGTCGACGTTGTCGTCTACCTGGCCTTCACCGCTTTCGCGATCGCGACCGCGGTGGGCGCCGCCTACTACGGGCACCGCGTGTGGGGGAACTTCGCCATCGCCGGGTACACGCTGGCCGCCGCGCACTCCGCCTGGCTGCTGGCACGCAGCGTCGCGAGCGGATTCGGGTCCAGCTGGTGGCACTCCCGGTGGCTGGGTATCGCGGCGATCTTCCTGGTCGCGCTGGTCGCGCCGTTGGTGTATCTGGTCGTGCGCAGGCTCGGGAGTACCGACTGGCTGGACACGCCGCACGCCTGGAGCGCGCAACCCGAGGTGTGGGTCATTGAGCGTTCAGCGGCCCTGCTGCTGCACAACGGCACGCCCTATGTCGATGTCACCGCGCTGGGGCGACCCCCCGTGGTCAACGACTACACCCCGTACGGACCGGTGATGTCGCTGTTCGGCATGCCCCGCGCGGCGCTGAACCAGCTGGGCCTGTCCGCATCGGAGCTGGGCAGGGCGCTGACCGACGCACGCGTGGTGTTCGCGGTGGTCACGGTGTCGTTGGTCGCGCTCTGTCTCAAGGTGCTGGGCAGCCCCCGCGTGCCGGTGCCCGCCGCGCAGCTCGCACTCGCCTGCCCGGCTACCGCACTCACCTGGGCGGTCGCCGGACCCGACCTGGCCATCCTGGGACTGCTGCTGCTCTCGGTCGTGCTCGCGGCGCGGGACCACGCCGCGTTGTCGGGCATCGTGCTGGCACTCACGGTCAGCGCCAAGCTGACCGCGGCACCTGCCGCGCTCGTGCTCGCGATCATGTTGTTCATGCGCTCCGGACCTCGCGGCCTTGCCCGGTTCCTCGGCACGCTGGTCGCGACCGGCGTGGCGGTGAACGTCCCCGTGTGGCTGGTCGATCCGCGTGCGTTCACCGAACACGTGATCGCCTTCCCGGCAGGCTCGGGCGCAGTGGAGTCCCCCGCGGCCAGCGCATTGCCGGGCTATCTCATCGCGAGCACCGGCCCGATCGGCCAGGTGATCGCGCTCGGGCTGCTCGGAGTTGCGGCGCTGGCCATCACAGCATGGTTGTTCGCCCGCCCACCGGGGACGGGTGCCGATGCCATGCTGCGGATCGCCGTGGGTCTCGGCACGGCGATACTGCTCACCCCGGCGACGAGGTTCGGATACCTGGTGTACCCGCTGGTGCTGCTCGGTGCGCGACTGTGCGTGCCGGACGATGCCGACGACCCTGGCACCGGTGCCTGCCCGCCGGGCGGGCCGGCTCGGAGATGATCGCGCCGAGCAGGTACCTACTTCTTCCGCTTGGTGGTGGCACCGCCGCGGCCACGCAGCTGCACCCCGGACTCACACAGCACCCGGTGCACGAACCCGTAGGATCGGCCGGTCGATTCGGCGAGCGTGCGGATGCTCGCACCCTTCTCGTACTTCTTCTTCAGATCGGACGCCAGTTTGTCGCGCGTGTTCCCGGTGATGCGCGCGCCCTTCTTCAGGTCAACCACGTTTGTCACGCCTCCCGCCCGAAAGTGGTCTGGGCCACAACGGCCCCTCTAGCCGCAATGATCGAACACTGAGCGGCGTAATGCCAGACGGGAAGCGAAAAACAACCGAATCCCCGCCACGGACGGCCTAATCACCGCTGAATCTCAGGCGAGTTGCACAAGGTCGAGGTAGTCGTCGGACCAGTGATCTTCGGTTCCGTCCGGAAGCAGGATCACGCGTTCCGGCTCGAGCGCTTCCACCGCGCCGGGGTCGTGGGTGACGAGCACGACCGCACCGGAGTAGCTGCGCACCGCGTCGAGCACCTGTTCCCGGCTGGCCGGGTCGAGGTTGTTGGTCGGCTCGTCCAGCAGGAGTACGTTCGCGGCACTGGATACCAGACCGGCAAGGGCCAGCCGGGTCTTCTCGCCGCCGGAGAGCGTCCCTGCCGGTTGGTCGAGCTGTTCACCGGTGAACAGGAACGTGCCGAGCAGGGTGCGAAGCTCCTGGGCACCGGTGTCCGGCGCGAGGTGGCGGATGTTCTCCCAGACACTGGCCTCGAGGTCAAGGGTTTCGTGCTCCTGAGCGTAGTAGCCGAGCCGGAGACCGTGGCCCGCGACCACGGCGCCGGTGTCCGGCCGTTCCATGCTGCCCAGCAGGCGTAGCAAGGTTGTCTTGCCCGCGCCGTTGAGACCGAGCACGACGACCTTCGATCCACGGTCGATCGCCAGGTCGACGCCGGTGAAGATCTCCAGTGAACCGTAGGATTTGGACAGTCCGTCAGCGGTCAGCGGCGTGCGTCCACATGGCGCGGGCGCGGGGAAGGTGATCCTGGCGACCTTGTCGGCCTGCCGGGTGTCGTCCAGGTTGGCCAGCATCTGCTCGGCCCGGCGCGCCATGTTCTTCGCCGCGACCGCCTTGGTGGCCTTGGCGCCGAGTTTGGCCGCCTGCTGCTGCAACGCGGACGCCTTCTTCTCCGCGTTCGCCCGCTCGCGCCTCCTGCGCTTCTCGTCGGTGGCGCGCGCCTCGAGGTAGCGCTGCCAGCTCATGTTGTAGCCGTCGAGCTCACCGCGGGTGCCATCCAGGAACCACACCTTGTTGACGACCTCGGCGAGCAGGTCGACGTCGTGACTGATCACCACGAGGCCGCCGTCGTGCTGCTTCAGGAAGCCCCTCAGCCAGTTGATCGAGTCGGCGTCGAGGTGGTTGGTCGGTTCGTCGAGCAACAGGATCCGGTTCGATTTGCCGCCCGCGCCCGCCTCCGATGCCGCGAACAGGATGCGGGCGAGTTCGACTCGCCTGCGCTGGCCACCGGAGAGTGTGAGCAGCGGCTGTCCCAGTACCCGGTCCTCGAGCCCGAGGCTCGCGCAGATCCGTGCCGCCTCGCTTTCGGCCGCGTAGCCACCGAGCGCGGCGAACCGCTCCTCGAGCCGACCGTAGCGGCTCACCGCCTTGTTCCGCGCCGCGTCGTCGGCCAGTTCGGCCATGGCGATCTGCGCTTTCTCCATCTCACGGGCGATCTGGTCCAGGCCACGGGCGGAAAGGACCCGGTCCTTGGCGGACACCGACAGGTCACCCTCGCGGGGATCCTGCGGCAGATAGCCGAGCTCGCTGCCGCGCCGGACCTCCCCCGCGTACGGCTCCCCTGCGCCGGCGAGCACCTTCAACGTCGTGGTCTTGCCCGCACCGTTGCGACCGACCAGGCCGATCCGGTCGCCGGGTTGGATCCGCAGGGTGGTGTCGGCGAGCAGGATGCGAGAACCCGCGCGCAGTTCAAGGCCGGTGGCCGTGATCACAGCAAAGCTCCGGGGGATGGGTTGGTCGGATGGACGTACGGCCCGCGCTACGACTCTGTGTCCCAGAGGAGCAGTGGACCCTGGAGTGGCTTATTCCAGACGTACGACCATGCACTGGAGTGTAGGGCTTGCCGTCCACCGGTTTCCCCGCACGTGGCGGGCCTCACCGCGACGGGCCTTCCCGCAGCACGATCTCAACCGCCCGAGCCCGGACAGCGGCCTCGTCGAGAACCGAACGACGGGGTTCGCCGAGATCGAGCACGCGCGGCTCGGCGATCGCGAAGATCACGGTCAGGCGCGGGTCGCCCCTCAACTCGTCCAGCGCCCGGCGATCACCGCCGAGCACCACCGCGTCCAACGTGGCCAGCTCCGGCACGAGTACCTCCGCGGCGTCGTCGGCCGCTCGGCGCAGCGCCTGCCGCGCCTGACCGTCCCTGCGCCGGGCGAATCGCTGCTGGGACCACCCGCCTGCCGAGCTCCGGCCGTGCACGAGGTGGCGATCGGTCCGTGAGCGCTCGACCCGATCCCCTACCGCTACCCCGACACTGTGCGCGCCCAGCCGGGCCAGCAGCAGACCGACCCGGCGCGCCCGCTGCACGTGCGCGACCAGGACGTCCACCGCGAGGCCGTCCCGAGCGACACCGCCGGGCGGCAGGGGCAACGGCGCGAACGGGACGACCACCGTCGCTGTCGTGCCGTCGGCCGCGTGCACCACCACCTCATCGGCTGCCAGCACGGTACGAACCACCCCGCCGTTGCGCTCTGCGAAGCCGCCGAACCAACGCGCCAAGCGTTCCGGTGCCACCTCTACCGCGCGACCACCGCCCGCGACCGCCCGGACCCTCACAGCGTCCTCACCGTGCCCTCACAGCGTCCTCACAGCACGAACGAGTCCGACCAGGGCGCCGACGCCCGACCCGCGAGGGCATCGAGCAACGTGACGCTCTGTTTGTCGGTCAACGACGCGACGAAGTCGACGATCGCACGGCCACGGGCGAGCGAAGGGACATCCACCTCGGCCGGCCCCGGCTCGCCACCCACGCCTACCAGCAGCTCTCGGTTGCCCTCGGCCAGCGCCGCGTACTCCGCCTCGGCCAACTCGACGAGATCGTGCAGCCTGCGCGGGATCCGATACGACTCCCGCACGTCGCGCACCCATCCGTCCAGTTCGCTGACCAGGCTGCTCAGCAAACCGGCCTGGCCGCGTTGGTGCAGGGCGAGGTCCGGCCGCAACAGCACGAACCTGCGGTGCACGAACTTCAGGACCTGGACTTCGTGCCACTGCTCGGGGCGCAGCACCACGTGTCCCGAGCGGGTCGGTGGGGATTCGGCCACCAACACTCCATCCACCAGCCGTGCGGTCCACCGAGCCGAGAACGCGGCGATCGCCTGCTCGGACTCGATCGACCCGTCGAACGCGGCGGACAGCAGCCCGTCGACCAGTTCCGCGCGGACCCGGGCCACGGCGAAGGCGAACACATCGTCATTGACGATCCAGGAGTCCTTGGCGTGCAGACGCCGCCGGAGCCGCTCGAGCGAGTATCCGGGCCGTCGCCGGTGCGCACCGAGCGAAGCGTCGTCGACCCCGGACAACTCGAGCGCGTGGCGCGTCCACTGCTCCAGTTCCCTGCCCACGGCCGCGTGCTGAAGCACCCCGATCCGATGGAAATCCTGGATGTCGTGGATGGCGTACGCGATGTCATCCGCGGTATCCATCACCGACGCCTCGACCGTCTGCTGCCACGACTCGATCGTGCCCGCGAAGGGCGCCCTGGCCTGTTCGAGGTCGCCGAGTTCGGTGACGTAGGCGGAGAACTTGGTCGACCCGGTGCCGGGCTCATCCGGGGGCTCTGCCGCGCCTCTCGGCGGCACCGGCATGGCGGAGGGGTGCGGATCGGGTACGTGCTGCCTGGCCCACGGGTATTTCAGCACTGCCGCCCGCACCGCGGCGGTCAGATCGAGACCCACCGCGGACGGACCTCGCACATCGGTGGTGGTGAGTATCCGGAAAGTCTGCGCATTGCCTTCGAACCCGTCGGCCAGCCCGAACCTGTTGCGTGCGATCCGGTCGAGCACCTGCTCCCCGAGGTGCCCGAACGGCGGATGCCCGAGGTCATGCGCCAACGCAGCGGCCTCGGCGACATCGGGATCGCAACCGCCGAGCTTGTCGACCAGCGGGCCCTGCACGTCGGAGGCGTTGATCCGTTCGGCGATCGTCCGGGCCACCTGGGCGACCTTCAAGCTGTGCGTCAGCCGGTTGTGCAGCAATCCCGCGTCGGTCGGGCTCACCACCTGGGTCACCCCGCCAAGACGAGCGAAGAACGGGGAGGTCGCGATCCGGTCGCGATCCACCCGGTAATCGCCGCTGGGCTCCGCGGCAGGCAAGGTCGTGCCGTCCCGCCGCGCGGCGCGGGGGTCGGTCTCCTCCCCAGCCGTGCGCTGTCGCCGGTGCGCGCCCGTTACTTCGATCACGCTTCTACGGTAGTAGGCGTCGCGGTCCTTCTGCGCCCGGAATCGATCTCACCTGCTGGGACAGCGATCCGAACGGAGTGAGCCATCTGGGTTAACGGAGCCTTCGCTAAGTAAACATCACCTGACATGGGCACCGTTTCGGCGCGTGATCGGGCAGTATCGGGCGCGTGGCGGTCTACGGAAACGATGTGCGCTTCGCACTCCAACCGCTCTACAGCCTGCACACCGGCGGGATGATCGCGGTAGAGGCCCTGGCAAGGCCCTCGGGCTGCAGCGCGCGGGAACTGCTCGGCCGTGCCCGCCGGGATGGCCGCTTGATCGAGACGGACATCGCGCTCGCCGCGATGGCCGTCGGCGTCGAAGCCGAGCAGCAGACTCTGCTTCCCCTGCACATCAACCTGCTCGCGGTCTCGGCGACCGCCCGGCCGGACACCCTCGATCCGCTGCTCGACGCCCTTGCGAAGGCCGGGCGGAGGCCACGCGAAGTAGTCCTGGAGCTAGGACCACCGTTCGGCCAGGCCGAGCCGACACAGTTGCTTGCCGGCATCGAGATGCTGCGCGAACTGGGCTTCCAACTCGCCCTGGACGGGCTTGGTGTCGGAGACGTTTCGCTGGGCGTGCTCGCGGCGGCACGGGTGGACCTGATCAAGATCGACCGCGTCGTGCTGCGCAATCTGCCCTCCGACGCCGCATCACGTGCGGTGGTTGAAGGCCTGCTGCATTTCGCCGCGCTCACCGACGCGCGGGTGATCGCGACAGGGATCGAAACAGACGCCGAACTGGCGGCCGCGCGCAAGCTCGGCGTCCGGTTCGTCCAGGGCAACCTGTTCGCCCCTGCCCAGGGCCGACTGCCGATGAGCAGCGTCTTCACCGCAGCACCCGCGACGCCGAGCGAATCCGACCGACCCGCGCTGAGCACTATCGGTGCACCTACGGTCGCGGATTTCATCCGGCCACCCACCACCCTTCCCGCCACGGCGACCTGCGACGAGGCGCGCGATGCCCTTGCCTCGTCCGGCCAGCCGACCGCGCTGGTGGGCCTCGACGAGGACGGCCGACCGCATTGGACGATCGACCGCAACCGCTTCCTGCTGTCTTTCTCCGGCCAGTACGGACACGCGTTGCACGCCAACCGGCCTGCCGCCAGGTTCGCCGACGTGCCCTACACGATTCTCGCCCACGCGAGCGCGCTCGAAATGCTCGACATGGTCACCCGCGCGGATTCCGACCGGATGAGCGATGACATCGTGGTCGTCGACGGCGACGGCGTCTGCATGGGCATCGTGCGGGTACCCGAGGTCGTGCGCGGAGTCGCCGAGGCGAAGATCGAAGAGGCTGCATCGCTCAACCCGCTCACCCGGCTGCCCAGCAGTGACACCATCGCCAAGGACGTCGAGCGCAGGATCGCCTCCGGTGAGCCGTTCGTCGTGGCCTGGCTCGACGTCGACCACTTCAAGCAGGTCAACGACACCGTTGGTTTCGCTGCAGGCGACCAGTTGATCCGCACCCTTGGCCGGACCCTCACCGATCTGGCATCCCTGGTGCGCAAGATGACCGTCAGCCACGTCGGTGGTGATGATTTCCTGATCGCCTCTGACGTGGACGAGATCGCGACGCTGGCACCCCGGCTGCTGGACAAGCCGTGGGAGACCGAAGGCATGCAGGTGAGCGTGTCGCTTGCCGGCCTGGTGTGCGCGCCCGGTTCGGTCAAGTCCTACCCCGAGGTATCCCGGTTGCTCGCACCGTTGAAGAAGCGGGCCAAGAACGTCAGTGGCTCGAGTTGGGTGCTCGGGCGTCCGGGCGTCGAACGGGTCGACGTGCTGCGCGGCCGTACCCGGTTCGATGAAGGGGTCGGGCAAGGCGTCGCATGATCGAGCCTGCCTGCCCCAGCGGAGTGGCCGCCGACCCGGTACGGTCGGCGGTGGCCATCCCCGCCACCGGAAGGAACCAGCTTGGCGCTGTCCAAGCCCGACGTAGACCCGATCGACGGTGCACCACCTGCCGATCTGGAAGTCACCGACATCACCGTGGGCGATGGGCCCGAGATCGCGGCGGGCCAGCAAGCCACCGTGCACTACGTGGGTGTGGCGCACTCGACGGGTGCGGAGTTCGACGCCAGCTGGAATCGCGGTGAGCCGTTGAGCTTCCCGCTCGGTGCGGGCCGGGTCATTTCCGGCTGGGATCAGGGCGTCGCGGGCATGCGGGTGGGCGGCCGCCGCAAGCTGGTGATTCCGCCGCACCTCGGGTACGGCGACCAGGGTGCGGGCAGCGTGATCAAGCCCGGTGAGACGTTGATCTTCGTGGTGGACCTCGTCGGCGTGCAGTAAGCACCCCCGCACGGGTGGTCTGCAAGTACTACCAAACCCGCCAATCCGGGCAGTTTTCTACTACCAGACAGATGCTGAAAACGTGCGGGATCGCAGTCGCCGGCAGGAGAGGTTGGTAGTACTTGCGGGCACGCCAGGCTCGGTGGGCTAAACGGTGAAGCCGAGGGCGCGAAGTTGTTCGCGGCCATCCTCGGTGATCTTCTCAGGGCCCCACGGTGGCATCCAGACCCAGTTGATCCGGTAGTCGTCGACGATCTTCGCTCCGCCGACGAGCGCGGCCCGGGTCTGGTCCTCGATGACGTCGGTCAGCGGGCAGGCCGCTGAGGTCAGCGTCATGTCCAGCGTCGCGACATTGTCCCCGTCAACCCGGATGTCGTAGACCAACCCGAGATCGACCACATTGATGCCGAGCTCGGGGTCGACCACGTCGCGCATGGCCTCCTCGACGTCCTCGATCTTGGCGAGGTCGGCGGCGGAGGGCGTTTGCTGCTCAGGCAGGTCCGCCACGGTCCGTCCGGCCCGCGAATCCGCTGCTTCGGTGTGCGTCGTCTCGGCCTGTTCCTGGCTCACTTAACCTCAACTCCGTTCGGCGTAGGCATCCACACCGGCTTCGACCAGCGCAGCCTTGAAGGCCATCCAACCCAGCAGTGCGCACTTCACCCGGGCCGGGTACTTTGCGACCCCGGCGAACGCGATGCCGTCCTCGAGTACCTCTTCGTCCGGTTCGACCCTGCCGCGACCCTGCATCAGGTCCACGAACGCGTCCATTGTCAGGAAAGCCTCGTCGAGCGTGTGACCGACCACGAGATCGTTCAGTACCGACACCGACGCCTGGCTGATCGAGCAGCCCTGGCCGTCGTAGGAGATGTCGGTAACCTTCTCGCCGTCCACCTTTACCCGCAGGGTGACCTCGTCCCCGCAGGTCGGGTTGACCTGAAAGGACTCCCCGTCGAACGGCTCCCGCAGGCCACGTCCATGTGGGTTCTTGTAGTGGTCCAGGATGATCTCCTGGTACATGCTCTGCAGCTGCATCCGCTATGCCGTCCCGAAAAACCGCTGTGCCTCACGGACGCCGTCGATCAGCGCGTCCACTTCCGACAGTTCGTTGTACAGATAGAAGGACGCCCGCACGGTAGCCGGAATTCCCAGCCTGCGGTGCAGGGGCCACGCACAATGGTGTCCGACCCGCACGGCAACACCCACGCTGTCCAGCACCTGCCCGACGTCGTGCGGGTGCACCCCGTCGACCACGAAGGACACCGCGCCGCCACGATCGTGGATCTCGCCGTTCTCGTCGAAACCAGGACCGATGATGCGGACGCCAGGCACCGCGCCCAGCTCGGCTATGGCAGCCTTGGTCAACTCGTGCTCGTGGGCGGCCACACGATCCATGCCGATCGCCGACAAGTAGTCAACGGCAGCCCCGAGACCGACCGCCTGCGATGTCATCGGCACGCCGGCCTCGAATCGCTGCGGCGGCGGAGCGAAGGTCGAGCCCTCCATCTTGACCAGCTCGATCATCGAACCGCCGGTCAGGAACGGCGGCATTCCCTCGAGCAGCTCACGACGGCCGTAGAGCACGCCAATACCCGATGGCGCAAGCATCTTGTGCCCGGAGAACACCGCGAAGTCCACACCCAAAGCGGCGAAGTCGACCGGCGCGTGCGGCACCGACTGACAAGCGTCCAGCAGGGTCAGCGCACCGACCTGCCGCGCGCGTTCCACCACGGCGCGCACCGGGTTGACGGTACCCAGCACGTTGGACTGATGGGTGAACGCGACGAGCTTGGTTCGCTCGTTGACCAGTTCATCCAGGTTGGACAGATCCAGCCTGCCCTCGTCAGTTACCCCGAACCAGCGCAGCGTGGCACCGGTCCGCTGACACAACTGCTGCCAGGGCACCAGGTTCGCGTGGTGCTCCATCTCGGTGATCACGACCTCGTCACCGGGACCAACCACAAACCGTTCCATCTCGGTGCCCGCGGTCGCCGCGTTGCTCAACGCATAGGCGACCAGGTTGACGCCCTCGGTTGCGTTCTTGGTGAACACCAACTCGGCTCCCCCGCCGGAGCCGGAAGAATCGGGTGGTGTAGCCCCGACGAACCGGGCGATCTTGGCCCGGGCGTCCTCGTAGGCGTCCGTTGCCTCCTCGGCGAGCTGGTGCGCGCCACGGTGCACCGCCGCGTTGGCCGTCTCCAGGAAACGCCGCTCGGCATCGAGCACCTGGCGGGGACGCTGCGACGTTGCCCCGGAGTCCAGGTACACCAACGGTTTCCCGTCCCGCACCGTCCGCGACAGGATCGGGAAGTCAGCACGCAGCGCGGCGACGTCCAAGGGCGCGTGCACTTGGGCCGTTGTCGTCATGGCGCTGCCTCCTTGCGTGGTGGTCTCAGATGCTGGCTGGTTCGTGCTTTCCGGCGTACTTCACGTAGCCGTTCTCCTCCAGCTCGTCGGCCAGCTCCTTGCCGCCCGACTCGACGATCCGGCCGTCGGCGAAGACGTGCACGACGTCCGGGTGGATGTGCTTGAGGATCCGGGTGTAGTGCGTGATCAGCATGACGCCCGCGTCGTTGGCGGCGGTGAACTCGTTGACGCCCTCGGAAACCACCCGCAGCGCGTCGACATCGAGGCCCGAGTCGGTCTCGTCCAGGATGGCGATCTTCGGCTTGAGCAACGCGAGCTGAAGGATCTCATGCCGCTTCTTCTCGCCACCGGAGAAGCCCTCGTTCACGCTGCGCTCGGCGAACTCGCCGGAGATCTCCAGCTTGGCCATCTCCTCCTTGACCTCCTTGACCCAGTGGCGCAGCTTCGGAGCCTCGCCCCGGACCGCGGTGGCCGCGGTGCGCAGGAAGTTGGACATCGACACGCCAGGAACCTCGACCGGGTACTGCATGGCGAGGAACAGGCCGGCACGGGCACGCTCGTCCACGGTCATCTCGAGCACGTTCTCACCGTCAAGCAGCACCTCACCGGAATTCACTCGGTACTTGGGGTGGCCTGCGATGGCGTAGGAGAGGGTGGACTTGCCGGAGCCGTTCGGGCCCATGATCGCGTGGATCTCGCCCGACTTCACCGTCAGGTTGACGCCCTTGAGGATCTCCTTGGCGCCCTCGTCGGTGACGACGCAGGCGTGCAGGTCCTTGATTTCCAGAGTGGCCATGGTGTTCGTTCAATTCCTCTTGTGTGGTGGGAAAGTTCGTTATGCCTCAACGGCTTCCAGCTCGGCCTCGATGGCCGCCTCGAGCCGTTCGCGCACCTCGGGGACGTCGATCTTCATCAGGATCTCGTGGAAGAAACCGCGGACGACCAGCCTGCGGGCCTGCTGTTCGGCGATGCCGCGTGACTGCAGGTAGAACAGCTGCTCGTCGTCGAACCTTCCGGTGGCGCTGGCGTGGCCCGCACCCTCGATCTCCCCGGTCTCGATCTCCAGGTTGGGCACCGAGTCGGCGCGGGCGCCCTCGGTCAGCACCAGATTCCGGTTCAGCTCGAACGTCTCGGTTGCTTCCGCGGCGGCCCGGATCAGCACGTCGCCTATCCACACCGAGTGTGCGCCTTCACCCTGCAGCGCGCCCTTGTACGTCACGTGCGACTTGCAGTGCGGCACCGCGTGGTCGACGAAAAGCCGGTGCTCCTGGTGCTGCCCGGCGTCGGCGAAGTACAGGCCGAGCATCTCGACGTCACCGCCGATGTCGGTGAACCTGGCCGTCGGCGACACCCGCACCAGATCGCCGCCCAGGGTGACCACGGTGTGCTTCAGGGTGGCGTCCCGGCCGAGCGAGAGGTGCTGCTCGGAGACGTGCACCGCGTCGTCGGCCCAGTCCTGCACCGACACCACGGTCAGCTTCGCGCCGTCGCCGGCGACGAACTCGACGTTGTCCGCGTAGGTACCCGAGCCGACATGGTCGAGCACCACCGCGGCATTGCCGAACGGCTCAACCCGAACCTGCAGGTGCCCGTAGGCGGTCTTGCCCTCGCCGGGTCCGGTCACCCGCACCACGGTCGCCTTGGACGCCTTGGTGTCCTTGGGCACCGTCACCACGGTCGCCTCGGTGAAGGAGCTGTACGCCTGCGCGGCGACCCTATCGCTGGGCGCACCTGCCTGACCGAGACGCTGATCGTCGCGGCCGACGGTCTCGAGGGTGTTCTCCGGGGCGCCATCGACGTCCACGGTGATCTTGCCGTCGATGACGGCGGTGCCGTTGTGCAGGCCACGCAGCCGCTTCATCGGGGTGAAGCGCCAGTTCTCCTCACGACCACCGGGGACCTCGAAGGCGTCCACGTCGTAGCCGGAGAAGCGCTCCGCGCGGGAGGAGGCCGGAATGGTGGCTTCCACCGCGGTTGCGACGTTGTTTTCTGCCACCGTCACCCGACGGCTCCTTCCATCTGCAGCTCGATCAGGCGGTTCAGCTCGAGGGCGTACTCCATCGGCAGTTCACGCGCGATGGGCTCGACGAACCCGCGCACGATCATCGCCATGGCCTCGTCCTCGGTCAGACCGCGGGACATCAGGTAGAACAGCTGGTCATCGCTGACCTTGGACACCGTCGCCTCGTGGCCCATGGACACGTCGTCGTTGCGGATGTCGACGTAGGGGTAGGTGTCCGAACGCGAGATCGTGTCGACCAGCAGCGCGTCACACTTCACCGTGGAGCGCGAGTGGTGCGCCCGCTTGGCCACCCTCACCAGGCCGCGGTAGGAGGTGCGGCCACCGCCGCGCGCCACCGACTTCGACACGATGGTCGAGGAGGTGTACGGCGCGAGGTGCTCCATCTTGGCGCCGGCGTCCGTGTGCTGGCCCTCGCCCGCGAACGCGACCGAAAGCACTTCGCCCTTGGCGTGCTCGCCGGTCAGGAACACCGACGGGTACTTCATGGTGACCTTGGAGCCGATGTTGCCGTCGACCCACTCCATGGTGGCGCCCTCTTCGGCCCGGGCCCGCTTGGTGACCAGGTTGTAGACGTTGTTCGACCAGTTCTGGATGGTCGTGTAGCGGCAACGTCCGCCCTTCTTGACGATGATCTCCACGACGGCGGAGTGCAGCGAGTCGGAGTTGTAGATCGGCGCGGTGCAGCCCTCGACGTAGTGCACGTAGGCGTCCTCGTCGACGATGATCAGCGTCCGCTCGAACTGGCCCATGTTCTCGGTGTTGATCCGGAAGTAAGCCTGCAGCGGGATGTCCACGTGCACGCCTGGCGGCACGTAGATGAACGATCCACCAGACCACACCGAGGTGTTCAGTGCGGAGAACTTGTTGTCACCGGCCGGGATGACCGAGCCGAAGTACTCCT